>CANHSE010000092.1 GCA_947463025.1 Comamonadaceae bacterium | reverse complement strand
TGATGGGTGATGCCCACGGGTCGGCCGCCTACAAGGGCCAATTGCTGAAAACCGCCCTGCCGCGGGCCATCGAAGCGGCGCTGCGTCGCAGCCGGAGCCACGCATGAACGACACGAACACTCCCCAGCGTCAAGTGGGCCGGCGAATCAATCGCCTCGAGTCCCGCTCCAAGGTGACGGGCACCGCCGACTACACGCACAACGTCGTCCTGCCCCGGATGCTGCATGCCAAGATCGTGCGCAGCGTGCACGCGCACGCCCGCATCCTGTCCATCGACACAACTGCAGCGGCCGCGGTCCCCGGCGTCTTCAAGGTCGTGACCGCGCAAGACGTGATGCAGGTGATCCCCGATCCGCATTACGGCCCGGCCTTCCACGACCAACCCATCCTGGCCATCGACAAAGTGCGCCATATCGGTGAGCCCGTCGCGGTGGTGCTGTCCGACGACGTACACGTGGCCGAGACCGCCGCCGGTTTGGTGAATGTGGTCTACGAGGTCCTGCCGGCCGTTTTCGACGAAGTCCAGGCAGCTCACAACAGCGACATCTTGGTCCACGACGTCCTGCGTCCGGCCGGCACCTTCCCAGACCTCAAGCACCTGGCAGGTCGCAAGGGCACCAACGTCGCCCTGGACTACCGGCTGCGGCATGGCGATGTGAAAGCAGCCTTTGCCTGCGCCGCGCACGTGTTCGACCACACCTTCCGCACGCAGCAGGTCATGCATGTGCCCCTGGAGCCGATGATCTCGATCGCGCAGCCGCTGGACGGACGCATCATCATCCACACGGCGTCGCAAAGTCCCTCCTTTGTGCGCCTGGAGATTGCGCGTCTGCTCGGATGGTCCGAAAACCAGGTACAGGTCAAGACCCGCCTGCTCGGGGGCGGCTTTGGCGCGAAGCTCTACATCAAGCTCGAAGCCCTGGCCGTGGCGCTGGCGCTGCTCGCGCATCGCCCGGTACGCGTCGCGCTGACAATGGAAGAACAGTTCTACACCACGACCAAACACGCAACCACCTTTCGCATACGCAGCGCGGTGGACACCGAGGGTCGCATCACTGCGCGCCACTGCGAGGTGTATTGGAACGGCGGCGCCTACGCTGACATTGGTCCGCGCGTGACGCAAAAGTCTGGCTTCACGGCTGGTGGACCCTACGACATCGCCAACCTCGACATCGACTCCTATCAGGTCTACACCAACCTTCCACCCGCCGGCGCATTTCGCGGCTTCGGTATCACGCAGGTCGTTTGGGCCTATGAGTCGCAGGCCGATCTGATCGCACGCGAGTTGGGCATGGATCCGGTGGCGTTTCGCCGCCTGAACTTGCTCGAAAACGGTCGCCCCCACGCCACGGGCACGGTCATGAAGGATGCGGGGCTGCGCCTCGTGCTTGACCGAGTAGCCAGCAGCATGGCGTGGGACCAGCCCCTGGACCGCGGCACGGGCACCCTGCGGCGCGGTAGAGGCGTTGGCCTGGCCTTCAAGGCGCTGGTGGCGCCCACCACCTCCGTCGCGACGATCACCGCGGGAGGCGATGGCAGTTGCACGCTGCTGATCTCCACGGTGGACATGGGACAAGGCTCGGACACCGCGATGGCCATCGTGGCAGCCGACGTTCTGGGCCTGCGCGCAGAAGACATCCGGGTCGTCAATCCCGACACCGACGTCACGCCCTACGACATGGCCACACTCGGCTCGCGCTCCACCTTCTCCATGGGCAATGCCGTGAAAAACGCGGCGCAGGATCTTCTAGACAAACTGCGCGCGCTGGCTGAAGAAACCGGCTTGCCCTTCGAAGGCACTCGCAACATCTCGACGATGCTGAAGAAAAAGTTCGGCATGCAGGCGGGTACGGTCGTCGGCACAGGAAGCTTCGTTCCCCCCTATCAGTCGCCAGACGCAGACGGCCGCTCGCCCGACATCACCCCCAATTGGATGATCGGGGGAACCGGCATGGAAGTGGAGGTCGACACCGAAACCGGTCAGTTCCGGATCGTGCGCATGGAGAACGTGGTCGACTGCGGCACGCCCCTGAATCCGAAGGTCGTAGAAACCCAGATCACAGGTGCGGCCATCCAGCAACTCGGCGCCACCTTCCTGGAAAAAATGGAATTCGACGACGAGGGCCAGCTACGCAACGCGTCCTTCTCGGAATACAAGATCCCCGGCATCCTGGACCTTCCCGACCAGATCGGCTTCGCTGCGGTGGAGTCACAGCAAAGCACGGGGCCGTTCGGCGCCAAGGGCATAGGCGAGAGCGGCTGCTTCGGCGTGGCCTCTGCGATGGCCGAGGCCATTCACGATGCCGTCGGCGTTCGGATCATGTCGCTACCGATCACTCCCGAGGCGGTGTATCGCGCACTGGCCGAACAACGCGGCGAGCCCCTGCCCACTGACGCACGGACCTGAGACACCATGAGCACGACCAGCACCTTGATCCAGTTTCGCCTCAACGGCGAGCCCGTCTCCCGTCAAGTGGAGGCCTACAACACCCTGGTCGAAGTCGTACGGGACTGCGGCCTACACGGGGCTCGCGAGAGTTGCAGCCAAGGCCTGTGCGGCTGCTGCACCATCGTCGTCGATGGCCAGGCCGTCACCGGCTGCATCTATCCGGCCCTGCATGCCGACGGCGCCGACGTGGCGACGATCGAGGGCCTGGAGCAGGACGGCACCCTCGACCCGGTGCAGCAAGCCTTCATCGACGCAGGCGCGCTCCAGTGCGGCTTTTGCACGCCGGGCTTCATCCTGATGGCGCGCCAGCTGCTGATGCAAAACCCCCAACCCAGCGACCATGAGATCCGTCATTTTTTAGCGGGCAACTTGTGCCGCTGCGGCGCCTACCCCGAGATCATCCAAGCTGTGAAGCTCGCTGGCGAGCGCATGCGGGCTGCGGCCTGAAAGAAGACAAAAACAATGGACATCCAAGGCGAAAAAATCTTGACCGTGCCGCGCCAGCAGGTATGGCATGCGCTGAACGACCCGGCCATCCTGCAACGCTGCCTGGCGGGCTGCGACACCTTCGAGGCCGAAGGTGAGAACCGATTCCGGGTGGCTATGCAGGCGTCGGTCGGTCCGGTGCGGGCCCGTTTTTCCGGCAAGCTGCAGTTACTCGACCTCGTACCCCCCAGCTCCTACGCATTGGCGTTCGAAGGCTCTGGCGGGGTGGCCGGCTTCGGCAAGGGGACCGCGCGGGTGGCGCTCGACGATGTAGCCGAGGGCACGCGTTTGCGCTACACGGCGCAGGCCCAGGTGGGGGGGCGGCTGGCGCAAGTCGGCGCTCGCCTGATCGACGGGGTCACCCAGCGCATGGCCGATGATTTTTTCAGCCGCTTCGTGAAGGAATTGGCTGCTCTCGCGCCGGCGCCAGCTCCAGCGGCAGCCGTCACCTCACCACCGATCGCAGAGGAACCGGTGACCCGCGAAGCTCGCGTCCCGCAGCCCTCGCCTCCCCCCGCAGTGCAAGCATCCCCCCAGGCGACCCAGATCGCCGTCATCGCTGCGGCAGTCGCTGCGACCGCCGCCGCCGTGGCAGTGCTGGCGGCGGTGTTTGCCATCCATCTGGCGCGTTAATCAGGTCCGTGAATCGGGCCCGCTCACGACGCCTTGTCCAACAACCATCCCGTCAACCCGCCACGCACGGCCTGGGCGGCGATCTGGTCGATCCCCCAGAACACGTAGCTGGCATCTTCGCTTTGGCGCACCGCCTCGAGCAGCTCAGGGCGATCGCAGTGCGTGACGAAGTAAAAGCGCGAATAGGAGCGCGTACGCTGGTACTTTTCGCGATAGGCCCTCCACTCGCTTACACGGGTATCCGCCTTCACCTGTACGGCGATGCGCTCGCCGGTCACCAGTGAGATCAGATCGAGATCGATGTCCTTCTCGGTGCCACCGGACACACCCACGCGCTGCCAACCAGCCTGCCGAAACACCAGGTCCACCAGGATCTCCAGGTCGGAGGGATGCAGGGCGCGGATGATGGGATGCAGCGCCTGCTGGAGCTGCTCGAAGGCGGCCTGCGCCTGCGCCACATGGGGTTCGGCGGTGGCATTGATCTTGTGAAGCAGGTAGGAAAGATCACCCACGCTGCAGATCGTGCCGCGGTACATCTGCAACGCCAATAGCTTGCCGCTCAAACGCCCTTTGAGCAGCGGCGCGCCCGCCAGGTCCTGGTCGCTCCACGCACCGATCACAGCGCGCGTCTTGTCGCCGTTCGGGTGCTGGGTCACACCCCGATGCGCCCGACACCACCACAGACGATCCGAGAAGAACGTGATCCACAGCACGTCTTCACCCGCCTCATAAAACTCGCGCACCTGATTCAGGTGCCGGGTCAGGGCGCCCGCATCGCGCGTGGTGGTGCGCAAGCCTTCGTCCACCTGCGTCCAATCGCCGGCTACACACGCCGCGTGCGACACCTCGTGGTAGCCCAGTCGCAATTCGCCGCGGGCGATGCAATCGGCCTCCCAGTCGCCGCCCGTCCCGAGCTTGATAAAGAGGGCACGCGGTGCGCGGATCGCTGTCGGGTCAGGCGCCATATCCAGCACCTCACATGATGTGCAAGCCACCGTCCACCATCAGCGTGGTTCCGGTGATGAAGGAGGCCTCTTCACTGGCCAGCCAAAGAATCGGGTGAGCGATCTCCTCAGGGTCGGCCCAGCGCCCGAGCAGCGACGTCGTCTGGCGCTCCCCCCGCAGTTGCTGCACCGACTTGCCCGCGCGCTCGGCACGCTGGACATGAAACTCCGTCAAGGTCGATCCGGGACACACAGCGTTGACCCGAACGCCATGCGGCGCTTCCTCGAAAGCCAGCGTGCGGGTGAGGGACAACTGAGCGGCCTTGGTCGCGTCGTACAGGGCCATGCCCTTGCGTCCCGTCACCGCGTAGCAGGACGAGACCATCACGATCGCGCCCCTGCCACTGGCACGCAGCGCGGGCAAGGCCGCCTGGCAATAGTGGGTGGCGCCCACCAGGTTCACGCTCACCACTGCCTGCCATTCTTCGGGCGTGACGCGGTCGGCCGGCGTGTAATTGCGCATGGCGGCGTTGTTCACCAGGATGTCCAGGCCGCCAAACTGTTCGGTGGCCCGGCGCACAGCCTCGTGCGCCGGCGCGGCGTGCGAGACATCTGCGGCCAGCACCTGCAGCTTCGCCTCGGGGAACGCCGCTTCAATCGCCGCGCGCGTGGCCTGCAGCGAGACCTCATTCGCGTCCACCAGCATCAACGCTGCACCCTCGCGCGCAAAGCGCAAGGCAGTCGCCGCCCCGATCCCGGATCCCGCCCCAGTGATCAGGGCCTTGCGGCCCGCCAGACGCTGGCCGTCCATCCTCACTCGGCCTTGGTGCCCGTGCTCTTGACCACCACGCTCCAGCGACCGATCTCGGTCTGGATCCAATCCGCAAACTGCTTGGGCGTGCTGGCAACCATTTCAAATTCCATCTCCAGCAGGCGCCTGCGGATATCGGGCTGGTTCAAGATCTTGATGATCTCGCGGTTATAGCGGTCGATGATGGGCGCGGGCGTGCCGCCCGCCGCAAGAAAACCGATCCAGGACGTGGCCTCGAAATCCTTGTAGGTCTCGCCCACCGTCGGAATGTCCGGGGTGCTGGAAAAACGCTTGGGGCCTGTGGACGCCAGCAGGCGCAGACGGCCCTCTTTGGCGAATTGCTGCACATTGCCTGGCACGAAAAAGCCCGCCTGAATGGTGCCCGCCACCAGGTCGGTGATAGCCGGCCCCGCGCCGCGATACGGCACGTGCGTCATCTGGAAACCGGCGGCGGTCTTGAACATTTCCATGGTCAGGTGAGACGCGCTGCCCATGGCCACCGAGCCATACGAATACTTGGTCGGCGCCGCCTTGGCCTTGGCCACGAAATCCGCCAGGCTGGTGATACCGGTGCCAGGGTGCACCACCAGGTACTGCGCCGCTTTGACGGCCAGGGTGATGGGCGCCAGATCGCGGGTCGGGTCGTAGGGCATCTTGTCAAAGAGCGCCACGTTGATCGCCAGCGGACCGTTGTAGCCCACCAGCAAGGTGTGACCGTCCGGTGCGGACCGGGCCACTTCATTGGCGCCGATGTTGCCGCCCGCACCCGGCTTGTTCTCCACCACCACCGGTTGGCCGATCGCCTCCTGCAGCTTGGGCGCGATCAGGCGGGCCAGCACGTCGTTGGTGCTGCCGACGATGGGGACCACGATGCGAACGGGCTTGCTCGGCGCCCATTCCTGCGCGTAGGCCGGGGCCTGCGCCAAAAGACCCATTCCGATCAGACCCAGGGTCAGGTCACGGCGTCGCAAATCAGCTTTCATGGTGTGTCTCCTATTTGGGTTTGAATTCGCACGCGCAAGCAATAGGCTCAGATCGAATACAAGGGCCGCTCCAGCCCGTCGGCCAGGTGCGTGCGCGCCCACTCGATCGGGCTGGCATCACGCGGCAGCAGCACGCCTGCCGGGCGTACGCGCTGCTCGCGCGAGTCCAGCGCCGGCGGCTCGATGCCCTGTGCCAGACCCGTCGCCGCGTCATGCAGCATACGTCGGGCCATGACGATGGCGCGGTCGGTCGGCAGCAGCTTTTCCGCCTCGTGATTCTGGATCGGGCCCATGCTTTCCTGCAGCGAGTAATCCTGGGCCGAGAAGCCGAAGACGCCGCTGTACGCGCGTTTTTCCTTTTGCGCCACGCGGTCCATCAGGTAATCGTTGGATGCATTCGCCCGGGGCACAAAGCTGCCCGGTGCCTCGTATTCCACATGGATGCCCTTGCCCGCGCGCATGGCCTCCAACTCGTGGTCCGACAGGGGTCCATGCGGTTGCCAGTTGATGCTCCAGGCCCAGCACTGGTGATCGTCGATCGGCACCCACACATGCCCGCCCAGGGCGTGTTCACCAAACGGCGCGATCAGGGTGAACCAGGGGAACAGCCACTGCGTGACGCGCCAGTAATAGGAGTCTGGCTCGCCGTTGCGTCGCCCGAACAGCGAAAGACCAAAGGAGTTCTTCTCGATCTCGAACACCACATTGCCATCGGCCTTGATGTAATCGAGCGCCTTGCAGCCCTGGTGCATGGGGTCGTTGTCCACCTCGTAGCGATGGACATAAGACACATGGGCCGTGTCGATGCCGCCCTCCATCGCCTGCAGGTAGCTGCAGGCCTGCACGCGCTTGGTCACGTACACCTGGTTCTCGGGCAACACGCACCACTCGAGCTCGGGTGGTGCAGGCTGCTTGTCTGCAGGGCCCATATAGGCCCACACAATCCCGCCACGCTCCACGCAGGGATAGCCCTTGATATGCATGTTCTTGCAGGCCTGCGGCGCAGACGGCACCTCGACGCACTGTCCGTCGCCGTTGAATTTCAGGCCGTGGTAGGCGCAGCGGATGCCGTTTTCTTCATTGCGCCCGAAGTACAGCGATACGCCGCGGTGCGAGCAGAACTCATCGATCAGGCAGGCGCGGCCGTCGGAGTTGCGAAAGGCCAGGAGCTTTTCCCCCAGCAGCGGCACCCGCACCTGGGGGCCATCGGGTTGCGCGATCTCGCTGGACATCAGGGCCGGCACCCAATAGCGCCGCATCAGATTGCCCATGAGAGTGCCAGGACCCACGCGGGTCAGGGTTTCAGACATTTCCTTGTTCAAGCGGACACTCCTTCAACTGCATTCATATCCGGGCGCAGGCCCGCCCGGGGTCCTGCGCGCTGTGCGACGCCGTATTGTGCTTGGTTGGGAATTTGGTCCCCGGACGCAGGTTTTCGGCCCCCCGCGGGCGCGCCCTTTAGCGCGTGATCACGAGGTTGGTGCGATGAATCATTTCGGGTTCAGCCACATACCCGAGCAGCTTCTCGATTTCGGTCGAAGGTTTGCGGCATAGCAGCCGCGCCTCGGCGCTGGCGTAGTTGGCCAGGCCGCGGGCGATCTCCACGCCTGCCGGATCGCGCACCGCGATCACGTCACCGCGCGAGAAATCCCCCTCCACCGCCACCATCCCGATCGGCAGCAGGCTCTTGCCGTCTTCGCGCAGGCGGTTGGCGGCGCCCTCGTCGACCGTCACCGCCCCCCGCATTTGCAGGTGGTCGGCGATCCAGCGCTTGCGGGCCTGGCTTTTCTGAGTGGGGGCCACCAGGAAGGTGCCGATCGCCTCGCCCTGGAACAGGCGCAGCAGCGCGTCGGGCTCACGGCCCCAGGCGATCACGGTGCACGCGCCCGAACCCGCCGCGCGCCGCGCCGCCAAGATCTTGGTGATCATCCCACCCTTGCCGATACTCGAACCGGATCCACCGGCCATGGCCTCCAGGGTCGGATCGCCGGCGCGCGCCTCGCGCACGAAGGTGGCCGAAGGGTCTTTGCGCGGGTCGGCGGTGTACAGGCCCTTCTGGTCGGTGAGGATCACCAGCACGTCGGCCTCGACCAGGTTAGCCACCAGGGCGCCCAGGGTGTCGTTGTCACCGAACTTGATCTCGTCGTTGACGACGGTGTCGTTCTCGTTAATCACGGGCAGCACGCCCAGACCCAGCAGGGTCAGCAAGGTGCTGCGGGCATTGAGATAGCGCTCGCGATCGGCCAGATCGGCGTGCGTGAGCAGCACCTGCGCCGAGCCCAGACCGTTTTCGCGCAGCTTGGTCTCGTACATCTGGGCCAGGCCCATCTGGCCGACGGCGGCGGCGGCCTGCAGCTCGTGCAATTCGTGAGGGCGCGTGGCCCACCCCAAACGCTTCATCCCTTCGGCGATGGCGCCGCTGGAGACCATGATCACCTCGCGCCCCTGGCCGGCCAGCGCCGCGAGCTGGCGACACCAGTGGCCGATCGCGGCCTCATCGAGCCCCCGGCCTTCGTTGGTCACGAGACTGGAGCCGACCTTGACAACGATGCGCCGCGCGCTGCGTAACAGCTGCGCGCCCTCGACGCTCAGGGTCGAATCGGCGGCGGTCATTCGGGTGCGCCTCCAGCAAAACGCGGATCCACATCGATCGGCGGCTGCTCGGCGACCTGCTGCGCCTTCACATGCTGGTAGATCGCCTTGATCAATTCTTCGCAGCCCTCTCGGGTCAGGGCCGAGATCTCGAACACGGGGCCCTTGTATTTGAAGCGCTTGATGAAATCACGCACGCGCGCCTCGCGCTCGCCCTCGGGCAGCATGTCCACCTTGTTCAAGACCAGCCAACGGGGCTTGTCGTACAACGCCTTGTCGTATTTTTTGAGTTCGAGCGCGATGGCCTTGGCCTGGGCCACAGGATCCACGCCTTCGTCAAAGGGCGCAATGTCCACCAGATGCAGCAACAGGCGCGTGCGTTGCAGGTGCCGCAAAAACTGATGGCCCAGGCCAGCGCCTTCGGCCGCGCCCTCGATCAGGCCCGGCACGTCGGCCACCACAAAGCTTTGCTCCGGCCCCACCCGCACCACGCCCAGATTGGGATGTAGCGTGGTGAAAGGGTAATCAGCGATCTTGGGCCGCGCGTTGGAGATCGCAGCGATCAGCGTCGACTTGCCAGCGTTGGGCATGCCCAGTAGGCCGACATCGGCCAGCACCTTCAATTCGAGCTTGAGGCTCTTACGCTCGCCGGGCCAGCCCGGCGTCTTCTGGCGCGGGGCGCGGTTGATCGCGCTCTTGAACCGCATATTGCCAAAGCCGCCGTCGCCGCCCTTGGCGATGGTGATCACCTCGCCCGGGGTCAGCATCTCATAGAGCACCTGGCCGGTTTCGGCGTCGGTGATGATGGTGCCCACCGGCATCTTCAGGGTGATGTCGTCGCCCGCTGCGCCGAACATGTCCGAGCCCATGCCGTGCTCTCCGCGCCGGGCCTCGTGGCGGCGCGAATAGCGGTAATCGACCAGGGTGTTGAGGTTGGGGTCGGCGATGGCATAGACATGCCCGCCGCGTCCGCCGTCGCCCCCGTTGGGTCCGCCGAACTCCTTGTACTTCTCGTGCCGAAACGACACGCAGCCATTGCCGCCATCACCGGCGGCAATGTCGATAAAGGCTTCGTCGACGAACTTCATGGGGTGATTCTAGGTAAGGCACCAAACAAAAAAGCCCTGCGCAAAGGACGCAGGGCTTTCGTGCCGGAAAGCCGCGAGGGTCAGGCCGGGGTGACGCTGACCGTCTGCTTGTTCAGGCTGCCCTTGACCGCGAAGGACACATGACCGTCCACCAGGGCGAACAGGGTGTGGTCCTTGCCCACGCCGACGTTGGTGCCGGGGTGGAACTTGGTGCCGCGCTGGCGCACAATGATCGAGCCTGCGCTGATCAACTCGCCGCCAAAGGCCTTCACGCCGAGCATCTTGGGCTTGGAATCACGCCCGTTTCGCGTAGAGCCGCCGCCTTTTTTCTGTGCCATGTCCGTTGCTCCTTAGCCTGCAATCGCGCCGATTTGCAGCTCGGTGAACTGCTGGCGA
>CANHSE010000091.1 GCA_947463025.1 Comamonadaceae bacterium | reverse complement strand
GGCCTGACCCTGGCCAGCGCCGAATGGACCGACATCCTGGCCAGCTGGGTCGACAAGTACCCGATCATCAGCATCGAAGACGGCATGGCCGAGGGCGACTGGGACGGCTGGAAGACGCTGACCGAGCGCCTGGGCCGCAAGGTGCAACTGGTGGGCGACGACCTGTTCGTCACCAACACCAAGATCCTGCAAGAGGGCATCGACAAGCACGTTGCCAATTCGATCCTGATCAAGATCAACCAGATCGGCACACTGACCGAGACCTTCGCCGCCATCGAAATGGCCAAGCGCGCCCGCTACACCGCGGTGATCAGCCACCGCTCGGGCGAGACCGAGGACAGCACCATCGCCGACATCGCGGTGGGCACCAATGCCGGCCAGATCAAGACCGGCTCGCTCTCGCGCTCGGACCGCATGGCCAAGTACAACCAATTGCTACGCATCGAAGAAGACCTGGGCGACATCGCCAGCTACCCGGGCCGCGCGGCGTTCTACAACATCACCTGAACCTGCGTTACAGTCCCGCGCATCCCCTCATGTCAAACCGCCTCGTCCCGGCCTGCCTGATCACGCTGCTGCTCGTGCTGCACGCGCAACTGTGGTTCGGCCGGGGCAGCGTGCCCAATGTGAGCGAGATGCAGCGCAAGCTGCAAGCCCAGAAGGCCGCCAACCTGCGCGCCGCCCAGGCCAATGAGCGTATCGCCTCCGAGGTCCGCGACCTCAAGGAGGGCCTGGAGATGATCGAAGAAAAAGCCCGGATGGACCTGGGCATGGTCAAGCCCAACGAGATCTACGTGCAGGTCTCGGCTGCGGCCCCCACGAAGAAGTAAGGGCGATGCCCGCGCGCATCGCCGTGCTCGGTGCACCCGGCACGGGCAAGACCACCCTCTCCCACGCATTGGCCGAACACCTGCGCACGCGCGGGCATGGAGTGAGGGTGCTCGCGACCGGGCAGACGATGGACGATGCCGGGGACTGCGATCTGGTGATTGCGGACGCGCCCGAGCTGGCTACCCTCTCAGCGACCGACCTGACCCTGTTGATGGGGCTGGACCTGTCGGGCCTGGCCGCATCGCACACCGCAGACGCCCACTTGCGCGAGGGCCTGACTCAGGCCGGCATCGGCTGGCGCGTGATCTACGGCCAGGGTTCGCAGCGTGTGGGCCAGGCGCTCGATGCGGTTGCGGCCGTCCTGCCCTGGGCCTGGACGGTCAGCGCAGGCGAAGAAGACATCGGCCGGTGGAAGCGCCTGCGCGCCCAATGTGAAAAATGTGGCGACGCCGATTGCGAGCGTCACCTGTTCCCTCGACCGGCTACTGCACCGACGACGTGACCGGCGGCTGATCGCCGGGCGCAGCAAACAAGCGCGCCGCGTCCACCGCATCGAATCGGTACTGGCGACCGCAAAAATCACAGCCCACCTCGATATCGGGGCGCTCAGACAGGATGCTCTCGGCCTCCTCGCGGCCCAGGCTGCGGATCATTCCGGCCACGCGCTCGCGGCTGCAGGTGCAGGCAAAGCGCGGGGTCTGCGCGGGAAAGCGCAGCACCTTTTCTTCCCAAAACAGACGACGCAGGATGGTGTCGACATCAAGCGTGAGCAACTCCTCGCGCGTGAGGCTGGCCGCCAAAATCGCGATGCGGTTGTAGTCCTCGTTGAGGCCGATCTCGTCCTCATTGGCGCGGCCCATCATCCGACCCGCCAAGTTGCCCTCGCCCTGCACAGGCAGGCGCTGAACCAGCAGACCCGCGGCCACCTTGTCATCGGCCGCGAGAATCAATTTGGTATCGAGTTGCTCGGACTGGAGCATGTAGTGCTCGAGAACCTCCGACAGGTGCTCGAGCTTTTCGCGCTGGTCGCCATGCAGGGGGACCACCCCTTGATAGGGCTGCTGCCCGGGCAGCTTGTCACGCGGATCCAGCGTGATCGCGCAGCGGCCCTGATTGCCCACGTTCACCAGGGCCGACAGCATCGCGTCGTCGGGCACATCGCCGACCACCTTGGCGGTGGCGCGCAACGACAGATCAGGCTGGACCTCGGCCACCGCCACCTTCAAGGGGCCATCTCCGAAGATCTGCAGCACCAGCGCGCCGTTGAACTTGATATTGGACTGCATCAGCGCGCCGGCAGCGGCCATCTGCCCCATCAGGCGCGCCACCGGCGGCGACCACGGGCCGGTGGCGGTGTTGGATTCGCGCCGCTGCAGGATGTCGGTCCAGGTGTCGGTCAGGCGCACGATGATGCCGCGCACCGGCAGGCCATCGAAGAGAAACTTGTGAAGCTCGCTCAAAGCAGCCCTTAGCCGATCTTGATCAGGCTGGTGGCAAAGCGCCGCGCGTTGGCCACGTAGCTTTCGGCGCTTTGCGTGAGCTTGCGCGCGGCCTCGTCGTCGAGCGTGCGCACCACCTTGGCGGGGCTGCCGATGATCAGGCTGTTGTCCGGAAACTCCTTGCCCTCGGTCACCACGCTACCTGCGCCCACGATGCAGTTGCGGCCGATCTTGGCGCCATTGAGGATGACGGCCTGAATGCCGATCAGGGTGTTGTCGCCGATGGTGCAGCCATGCACCATCACCTGGTGGCCCAGGGTGACGTTGTCGCCGATGGTGAGCGGCTTGCCGTGGTCGGAGTGCAGCACCGCCAGGTCCTGCACGTTGGTGTTGCGACCGATGCGGATAGTCTCGTTGTCACCGCGCACGACAACGCCGAACCAGACGCTCGCGTTCTGCCCCAGCACCACGTCGCCAATCACCTGCGCCGAGTCGGCGACCCAGGCGCCTGCGGCCAATTGGGGGGCTTTGCCATCGAGTTCGTAGAGGGCCATGGGGGATTCCTGCGGTTCAAAAAAAAGCATTGTAGGCAGCGCTGTCCCTACCCCCGGAACGCACTGCCTAGAATCGCGCATGCCTGCCCCATCGACGGACACGTCCCCGCACCTGACCGCAGGTCCCGAGCTGCGCGGTCTCGCCCTGGCCGCCCTGGCCTTGGCCGATCCGCAGGCCAAGACACAGGCGGTGCAGGCCCTGCACGCGCAAGCCCACGCCCTGCCCATCGCCGAGCGCGCTCCTGTGCCCGATCTGCCCTTGCCCGGTCGCCCGGCGCGGCCCTTACTGGTACATCCTGCACGCGTGCCGCGACGCTCGCCCTTCAAGCCCGAGGGACTGGCTGCCTTGCTGCACGCCATCGCCCACATCGAGTTCAACGCGATCAACCTCGCGCTCGATGCAGCCTGGCGCTTCGAGGGCATGCCGCGCGAATTCCACCTGGACTGGGTACGTGTGGCCGCCGAAGAGGCCTATCACTTCGGGCTGCTGGTGCAGCTGTTGGCGGACCTGGGCCATGCCTATGGCGACTTTGCGGCCCACGACAACCTCTGGACCATGTGCACACGCACCCAGGACGATGGGGTGGCCCGCATGGCCCTGGTGCCGCGCACGCTGGAGGCACGGGGGCTGGATGCCACACCCCAGATCCAGGAGCGGCTACGCGCGGTGAGCTCGCCCATGGCGCTGCGCGCGGTGGACGTCTTGGCGATCATCCTGCGCGACGAGGTGGGCCATGTGGCGATCGGCAACCACTGGTACCGGTGGCTGTGCGCACGTGACGGCCTGGACCCGGTGGCCCACTATGCGGTGTTGGTCGAACGCCATGACGCGCCGCGCCTGCACCCGCCGTTTAACCGAGCGGCCCGCGAGCAGGCGGGCTTTAGCGACGACGAACTGGCGCTGCTCCTGGCCCCGCCCCTGCACGCGTCGCCCTGAAGGTGCCCGCCTGCGGCGTGACCAAGCCCACCCGACCAGCAGGGTTGAAGACAGGCGCTAGATTCGCGTCATGCCCCGTTTGTCCCTGCCCCACAGCATCCGTCGCATGATCGCCGTCCTGTCGGCGTCGGTGGCGATGCTCACCGTGATGGCGCTGGCCTATGCGCAGGGCAGCACCGGCACGCCTGCAGACATGCAACGCGTAGGCACCTTCGAGATTGATCGCACCGAGGTGACCATCAGCCAGGTGCGTCGCTACGCGCAGGCCACCGGCTTCGTCTCGCAGGCCGAACGGGCGGGTGGCGGCAACACCTTCGAAGGCGGCTGGGTGCAGCGCAAGGGGTGGACCTGGCAGGCGCCCTATGGTCGCCCCGGCGGCCCGCAAGAGCCCGCCGTCCACCTCACGTTTGACGAGGCGCAGGCCTACTGCCGCTGGGCGGGCAAGCGTCTGCCCACCGATGCGGAGTGGATGGAAGCGGCTTACACCGAGCGGCGCGCCTCGCCTCCTGCGGGCTTCGTCACCGGGCGCACCTACCCCTACCCCACCGGCGACTCGCCGCAGGGCGCCAACTGCGCCGAGGGCTGCGGTGACCCGCGCACCGTGCTGACCGACCCACGCCAGGTCACCTCGCGCGGACGCGGCCACGCCGAGGCCGGCAGCACGCGCGCCGGCGTCAACGGCCTGCACGAGATGGCGGCCAACGCCTGGGAGTGGACCGACGACGGCGCGGCCAGCACCGAGCGGCCCACGCGCGGGGGGTCCTGGTGGTACGGGCCGGCCCAGATGCACCGCGATCACCTGCAGTCCAAGCCGCGGGGCACGGCGGTCATCTACATCGGCTTTCGCTGCGCGCGCAGCGTGCCCTGAGTCGGCGGCGGGCAGTCGGGCCGGGTCTGCTACGCTCGCGCCCATTGCCCTTCGGATACCGCCCCCATGAAAACCGTCTACGTCTTCAACGGCCCCAACCTGAACCTGCTTGGCACGCGCGAGCCGCAGATCTATGGCGCGCAGACCCTGGCCGACGTCGAGGCGCTGTGCCGCAAGGCCTGCGAGCAGCATGGCTTGAAGCTGGACTTTCGGCAGTCCAACCATGAAGGCGAGTTGGTCACCTGGATCCATGAAGCAGGCCGCGCACAAGCCCAAGGCCAGGCGGTGGGCACGGTGCTCAATGCGGGCGCGTACACCCACACCAGCATCGCCTTGCATGATGCGATCAAGGGCGCAGGCGCCCTGGTGATCGAGCTGCATATCAGCAACGTGCACGCGCGCGAGGCGTTCCGCCACCACAGCTACATCTCGCCGGCCGCCAAGGCGGTGATGGCGGGCTTTGGCGTGCCCGGCTACGCGCTGGCCATCGCCGGTCTGGCGCAGGCCTGAAGCGGGCGCGCCTGCGGCGCGCAGTTTCTTCTACACTCGCAGGAATGAACCAACCGGTACATTCCGCCAAATCTTCACGCCGCGCGCCTGCGAAGGCCAAGGCCCGGGCGGCGGCGCCTGAAGCACGCACCAACGATCCCGAACGCACCCGCGCCGACATCATCGAGGTGGCTACGCGCGAGTTCTCGGACAAGGGCCTGGCGGGCGCCCGCATCGACCTGATTGCCGAGTCCATGCGCACCAGCAAGCGCATGATCTACTACTACTTCGGCAGCAAGGAAGGCCTGTACATCGCGGTGCTCGAGGCCGCCTACAGCCGCATGCGCAGCATCGAGAGCGAGCTGCACCTGGAAGACCTCGCACCCGAGGACGCCCTGCGCAAGCTGGTGGGTTTCACCGTCGACTACCAGCTGGCCCACCCGGAATTCATCCGCCTGGTGATGAACGAGAACATGCACCGGGGTGAGTACCTGGCCCAGAGCAAGACGATCCAGCGCCTGAACGTGCCGGCCATCGAGGGCCTGCGCAAGGTCTTGCAGCGCGGGCAGCGCGAAGGCGTGTTCCGCGGCGGCCTGGATCCGCTGGACCTGCACATGTCCATCAGCGCGCTGAGCGTGTTCAACGTGGCCAATCGCCACACCTTCTCCCTGATCTTCAAGTGCGATCTGCAGTCCGCCGCGTCGGTCGTGGCACGCCGTGACAGCATCATCGAGATGGTCGCGCGCTTCGCTCGTAAATAAAAAGCACTCCAAGTCGGCGATCGCCTACGGGTTTTCCCTGAAGCATCAGAACTAACCAGTTCGTACATTACAGCCACGCCACCGGATCGGCCTGTGGCCGCGACGCCGCGACCGACTGCGGCACGAGGAACCGGCAGCACCATGCCCAAGACTCTGATCGACCTGTACTGCCGCGTGCTCAACGTCGCGATGGTGGCCTGCCTGGCCCTCATGGTGGTCCTGGTGTTCGGCAACGTGGTGCTGCGCTACGTCTTCAACACCGGCATCTCCATCTCCGACGAGTTGTCACGGTGGTTGTTCGTGTGGATGACGTTCATGGGCGCCATCGTGGCGATCCGCGATCACGCCCACCTCGGCACGGACTTTCTGGTGGGCCGTCTGGGCCCTGGCGGCAAGAAGTTCTGCCTGGCCATCGGCTACCTGCTGATGTTGTTCGTGTGCTGGCTGCTGTTCTCCGGCGCGCTGGCGCAGACCCGCATCAACCATCAGACCACCAGCGCCGCGATGGAAGCGCCCATGTCCTGGTTCTACGCCAGCGGGGTGGTGTTCGCCGTCTCGGCCGCCCTCCTGCTGCTGCATGACCTGTGGCGCCTGGCCACGGGCCAGATGTCCGAGGACGAACTGGTCGCGATCCGCGAATCCGAGGAGTCGACGAAATGACCATCGCGATCTTCCTCGGCTCGCTGCTGGGTGCCATGGCCCTGGGCATTCCCATCGCCTTCGCGCTGCTCCTGTGTGGAGCCGCCCTGATGTGGCATCTGAACATGTTCGACCCACAGATCCTGGCGCAGAACGTGATCAACGGCGCGGACAGCTTTCCGCTGCTGGCGGTCCCCTTCTTCATGCTCGCCGGCGAGGTGATGAACCAGGGCGGCCTGTCGCGTCGCATCGTCAATTTCGCGATGGCGCTGGTGGGCCATGTCCGCGGCGGCCTGGGCTACGTGACCATCATGGCGGCCTGCCTGCTGTCGGCGCTCTCCGGGTCGGCGGTGGCCGATGCAGCCGCCCTCACCGCCCTGTTGCTGCCGATGATGGTCAAGGCTGGCCACGACAAGGCGCGCTCAGGTGGCCTGATCGCCGCCTGCGGTGTGATCGGCCCGATCATCCCGCCCTCCATCGGCTTCGTGATCTTCGGCGTGGCCGCCAACGTGTCCATCTCCAAGTTGTTCCTGGCCGGCATCTTCCCGGGCATCTGGCTGGCGCTGGGCCTGTGGTTCACTTGGTGGTGGCTGACCCGGCGCGAGCAGCTGGAGGTGCCGCCCAAGCGCAGCCCCGGCGAGGTCTGGCATGCGCTGCGCGAGGCCGGCTGGTCGCTGACCTTGCCTGTGGTCATCGTCGCGGGCCTGCGTCTGGGCATCTTCACGCCGACCGAAGCCGCTGTGGTGGTGGCCGTGATGGCCCTGTTCATCGCCGGCTTCATTCACCGCGAGTTGTCGTTCAAGCAGCTGTATGGGGTGTTCCTGGCTTCGGCCAAGACCACCGCCGTGATCATGTTCCTGGTGGCAGCGGCCATGGTCTCGGCCTGGTTGATCACGGTGGCCCAGTTGCCCGCGCAAATCGTGTCG
This sequence comes from Comamonadaceae bacterium, assembly GCA_947463025.1. GTDB lineage: Bacteria > Pseudomonadota > Gammaproteobacteria > Burkholderiales > Burkholderiaceae_C > Ramlibacter. The sequence continues at coordinate 2,940 of CANHSE010000091.1, read as the reverse complement.
CTGCTCAAGCCCCTGCTGGACCAGCCTGTGCTGCTGATGTTCGCCATCATGCTGCTGGTGATGGCCGTGGGCACGGCGATGGACATGACCCCCACCATCCTGATCCTCACCCCGGTGCTGATGCCTCTGGTGAAGGCTGCCGGCATCGATCCGGTCTATTTCGGGGTGATGTTCATCATCAACAACTCGATCGGCCTGGTCACGCCCCCGGTGGGCACCGTGCTCAATACCGTGGCCGGCGTCGGCCGCATGCGCATGGACGAAGTGACCCGTGGCGTCATGCCTTTCATGATCGTGCAGTTCGCCGTCCTGTTCCTGATGGTGCTGTTCCCGCAGCTTGTGACCGTTCCCGCCCGCTGGTTCTATTGACGAACCGGCTTCCTTTTCCCTTCCCTCAACCTGGAGACAAAACCATGAAACGCCTCTTCATCAAGTCCGCACTCGCCGCCGCCGCGGCCGTCGCCCTGGCCGGCACCGCCCTGGCACAGGACAAGACCATCAAGTTCGCCAACCAGAACGCCGCCGGCCACCCCATCGTGCAGGGCATGGAGAAGTTCAAGGAAGTCGTCGAGAAGAACTCGGGCGGCAAGATCAAGGTCAACATCTTCCCCAGCGGCCAGCTCGGTAGCGACCAGGCCAACCTGTCGGCCCTGCAAGGCGGCACGCTGGAGATGGTGTCCATGAACTCCGGCATCCTGGCCAGCGTGGCCCGCGAGTTCAGCGTGTTCGACTTCCCCTTCATGTTCGCCAACGGCAAGGAAGCCGACGCGGTCGTGGACGGCGCCCTCGGCCAGAAGCTGCATGCCCGCCTGGAAGAAAAGGGCGTGATCGGCCTGACCTATTACGAACTGGGCTTTCGCAACCTGACCAACGGCCGCCGCGCGATCAACAAGGTCGCCGACATCGAAGGCCTGAAGCTGCGCGTGATCCCCAACGCGATCAACATCGACTGGGTCAAGGCCCTGGGCGCCAACCCCACGCCGCTGCCCTTCCCCGAGCTGTATGCCGCCCTCGAGCAAAAAGCCGTCGACGGCCAGGAGAACCCGGTCGCCACCATCAACGGCGCCAAGCTGTACGAAGTGCAAAAGCACCTGACCCTGACCGGCCACCAGTACAACCCTCAGTCGGTGATGATCTCCAAGAAGTTCTGGGACACCCTCTCGGCCGCCGAGAAGAAGCTGGTGCAAGACGCCGCCGTGGAGTCGGCCAAGTTCCAGCGCGCTCAGGCCCGTGCCCAGGAAGCCTCCATCCTGGAGAACCTGAAGAAAAACGGCATGCTGGTCACCACGCTGCCCGCGGCTGAAATGAACGCCCTGCGCGAGAAGATGAAGCCGGTGATCGCCAAGCACGGTGAGGCGATCGCCGCCACCGTGACCGAGCTCCAGGCCGAACTGGCCAAGCAGCGTCGCTGATGAACGCAGTTGCCGAGACCTGGCAGGCGCCGGCCCCTGGAGCCGTGTCTGTCGGTGCTGCCCCGACCGGGAGCCATAAGCTCCTGCTGGGGCTGATCGGCGCTGGCATCCAGCAGTCGCTCACACCCGCGATGCAGGAAGAAGAAGCGCGGGCCCAGGGCCTGCGCTTGTATTACCAGTTGATCGACCTGGATGTGACCCGCAGCGATGCGGGCGCGTTGCCCACCTTGTTGACGGCGGCGCGGACCATGGGCTTTGCCGGTCTGAACATCACCTTCCCGTGCAAGCAGGCGGTGATCCCGCTGCTGGACGAACTCTCGGATGAAGCCCGTGCCATGGGCGCGGTCAACACGGTCGTCTTTCGGGGCGGTCGATTGATCGGCCACAACACCGACGGCTCGGGCTGGGCCTGGGGCTTTCATCGTGCCTTGCCAGACGCCGACCTTGCCTGTGTGGTGCTCCTGGGGGCGGGTGGTGCCGGTTCCGCCATCGCCCATGCGGTGCTGCGAATGGGTGCGCAGCGCCTGCGCATCGTCGACAGCGACGCGACCCGCGCACAACATCTGGCCGATGCGCTCAATGCGCTGTATGGCCGGCGCGCCGAAGGCGCCACCGACATCGCCGCTGCCCTCCAAGGCGCGACCGGCCTGATCCACGCCACACCCACCGGCATGACCAAGCTGCCGGGTCTGCCCCTACCGGCCCACTTGCTGCAGCCTTCGCTGTGGGTGTCCGAGGTGGTGTACTTTCCGCTGGAGACCGAACTGCTCGCCGCCGCGCGCGCACGCGGATGCCGCGTGGTCGACGGCGGCACCATGGCGGTGGGCCAGGCGGTCGGCGCCTTCGAGCACTTCACCGGCCTTGCGGCCGACCCCGCGCGCATGGAGCGGCATTTCCGCCGCCTCATCGCCGACCGCGCCTGACCCAGGCACACCCGCACCAACAGGAGAGACGACCATGGCCGCCAACCGCGAAGCCCTGCCCGAATCGCACAATCCCCTGGGCCTGCATGGCATCGAGTTCATCGAATACGCCACGATGCGCCCGCAGGCCCTGGGCCAGGTGCTCGAGACCATGGGCTTTCGGCCGGTGGCGCGCCATCGCTCGCGCGAGATCACGCTGTATCGCCAGGGCGGCATGAACCTGGTGGTCAACGCCCACCCCGACGATGCGCGGGCCAGTGCCACCGAAGGGGGCCACCCGGTGCTGTCGGCGGTCGCGTTTCGGGTGCGCGATGCGCGCCTGGCCCACGCGCGATGCCTGGAGCTGGGCGCCTGGGAGACCCCGAGCCACGCCCGCGCGATGGAGTTGAATATCCCCGGCATCCACGGACCCGGCGGCGCGTATTTCCTCTTCACCGACCGGCACGATCAGTTCTCCATCTACGACATCGACTTCGTGGGAATTCCCACGGTCGATCCGAAACCGCCCGCCATCGCCGCCATGTCCTGGTTCGGCGTGGTGCAGTACATCGGCCTGGGCCGCAGCGACGAGTGGATGACGTTCTATGAGCGCATGTTCGGCTTCC
>CANHSE010000090.1 GCA_947463025.1 Comamonadaceae bacterium | reverse complement strand
GCGTTCGGTCACGCTGATCGCGCCACGCGCATCGAGCAGGTTGAAGCTGTGGGCCGCCTTGAGCACCTGCTCGTAGGCGGGCAGGGCCAGCTGCTGCTCCATCAGGTGCTTGGCCTGCTTCTCGTACGCGGCAAAGGCGGTGAACAGGAAATCAGCGTCGCTGTGCTCGAAGTTATAGGCCGATTGCTCTTTCTCGTTTTGCAGGTACACGTCGCCGTAGGACAGACCCTCGGTCCACTTCAGGTCGTAGACGTTCTCCACACCCTGCAGGTACATGGCCAGGCGCTCCAGGCCATAGGTGATCTCACCGGTGATCGGCTTGCAGTCGATACCCCCCACCTGCTGGAAGTAGGTGAACTGCGTCACCTCCATGCCGTTCAACCAAACCTCCCAGCCCAGACCCCAGGCACCCAGCGTGGGGTTCTCCCAGTCGTCCTCGACAAAGCGGATGTCGTTCTTCTTCAAATCAAAGCCCAGGGCTTCGAGCGATCCGAGATAGAGCTCCAGGATGTTGGCCGGCGCGGGCTTGAGCACCACCTGGTACTGGTAGTAGTGCTGCAGCCGGTTGGGGTTCTCGCCGTAGCGGCCGTCCTTGGGGCGGCGACTGGGCTGCACGTAGGCGGCCTTCCAGGGCTCGGGCCCGAGCGCGCGCAGGAAGGTGGCGGTGTGCGAGGTGCCGGCGCCAACCTCCATGTCATAGGGCTGCAACAGGGCGCAACCCTGGCGGTCCCAATAAGACTGCAGCGTCAAGATGATTTGCTGGAAGGTGAGCATCCCCCGATTTTACGGGGGCAGACGAGCTTGATCAGGCCCGCCGGCCTCTCCATTCAAGCGCGATCACCCCAAGAAAAACAACCAGTGCCAGACCCCATAGCGGCGCCAGGCCCCAGGCCGAGGCCCAACGGGCAAAGGGGGTCAAGCCCGTATACCCCTGCACCGGGCCTTCGAGCACACCGCGGGTGTGTCGCGCCAGCAGGTGGGTCACCTGCCCGCGGGCATCGATCACGGCGGTCGCGCCGGTGTTGGTGGCGCGGATCATGGGCCGTCGCAATTCCAGAGCCCGCATACGGCTGATCTGCAAATGCTGGTCAATCGCCACGCTATTGCCAAACCAGGCGATGTTGCTCACGTTCACCATCACGGTGGGCGCCTGCAACGGGTCGGCGAAGCGGCGCGCGAGTTCCTCACCAAAGAGATCTTCGTAACAGACATTGGGTGCCAGGCGCTGGTCACGCCACGCGAAAGACGCCTGGTTGACCCCGCCGCGGTCAAAGTCTCCCAGCGGGATGTTCATCAAGTCGGTGAACCAGCGAAACAGCGGCGGAATGAACTCGCCAAAGGGCACCAGGTGGTGCTTGTCATAGCGGTAGGGCGCATCGGAGTCGCCCAGGCCGATCACGGAGTTGGTGTAGCCCGCCGCAAAACTACCCAGAGGCATACCGATCAAGGCCGCCTGCTTCGTGCTGCGCAAATGGGCTGCGATCGATTCGACATAGCCCGCAGGCAACTGACTGGGGAGCAGCGGAATCGCGGTCTCAGGCGCCACCACCAGGCTGGCGGTGCTGGCGCGCAGCGCCTGCGCATAGCCTTCCAGCGCCATCGGAATACCCGCGCCGGGTTGAAACTTCTCGTCCTGCGGGATGTTGCCCTGGATCAGGGCCACCGACAGCGGCTCGCCGGTGGGCCCGGTGTCGCCCGCGGGCACGAGATGGGCGGCAGCAACGATCAAACACCAGCCCAGGCCGGCCAAGCCCAGACGCAGCAGGCCGCGAGGGGCCATCGACGCGCGTGGCGCCACGGCCCACGCGGCCAGAGAAGCCAGCAAGCTCGCGGCCATCGCGCTGGCCCAGCCGATGCCGTATACGCCTACCCAAGGCGCCAGCGCCGCCAGCGGCCCCTCGACATGCGCGTAGCCGCCAGCGCCCCACGGAAATCCGGTGAACCAGACGCCCCGCATCAACTCCGCCAACAGCCACGTCGCGCCGAACACCGCCGCGGCGGCCAGCGGCCCCGCGCGCCCGCAGCGCCAGGTCCAGGCGGCGGCCAAGGCGTAATACAGGCCCAGCGCCGCGGCCAGCAGCCCCACCGCGATCACCGCCAACGGCGCAGCCAGGCCGCCGTACACGTGCATGGAGATAAACAACCACCACCAGGTGCCCGCGAGCCAGACCATGGCAAACAGCCATCCGACCCACGCGGCGCGCCGCGCGCTGGCTTGCTGGTGCAACACGCTGGCCAGCAGGGCCAGCGACAACAGTTGCAACCACCACAAGGGCTGGCCACTCCAGGGGGTGGCGATGGCGATCGCCTGGGCGCCCCCTGCGACCACCGCCAGCAGCGCCGCGCCCCAGGGAAACGCCTCGCGGCGCGCCTCAAACAGGCTCAAGCGGGCTTGCCGCCGTTTTCGACCGGCGACACCTTGAACCAGCGAACCGCGCCGCCCTTGGTGTGCAGCACCACGAACTGCAGGCCCCCAAGCACGAGGCGCTCACCGCGCTTGGGCACATGGCCCATGGCGTGCGCGATCAGCCCGCCCACCGTCTCGAATTTCGGGTCGTCGTCCGCTTCGCCATCTGGGGCCAGCGTCACGCCGAAAGCTTCGTTGACACGCTCGACGCTGGTGTCGCCACTCACGCGGTAGGTGCGATCCGCGAGCGCGAAGATGTCGCCCTCGTCTTCGTCGATGTCGAACTCGTCCTCGATCTCGCCCACGATCTGTTCGAGCACGTCTTCGATGGTGATCAGGCCCGCGATGCGACCAAACTCATCGACCACCACCGCCAGGTGGTTGCGGTTGCCGCGAAATTCACGCAGCAGATCGTTCAGGCCCTTGCTCTCGGGTACGAAGGACGCCGGCCGCAGCAGCGCGCGGATATTGAGCTCGGGCGCCCGCTGCAGCTTCAGAAGATCTTTGGCCAGCAAGATGCCAATGATGTTCTCGCGGTCGCCCTCGAACACCGGAAAGCGCGAGTGCGCGGTCTCGATCACGCCGTGCAAAAGCTCGTCGTAGGGGGAGTCGATGTTGATCAGGTCCATGCGCGGGGCCGCCACCATCACATCGCCCGCCGTGAGGTCGGCCAGGCGGATCACGCCTTCGAGCATCACCCGAGATTCGGGGCCGATGACGTCCTTGTCTTCGGCGTCGGCCAGGGTTTCGATCAGTTCAGCCCGCGAATCTGGGCCGGGATGGATGAATTCGGCCAGCTTTTGCAGGAAGGTGCGCTTGTCTTCCTTCTCGGAGGAAGCGCGCGCAGGGTGAGGGTCGGACACAGCCGGGGGGTGCAGGACGTGCGGTCGTTGGCAGGCGCGTAGGATAGCCCAAACCCCCACACCGCTTGGCCCGTAGGCTCATACCGGCAAGGCCGTCGTGCCCTTGACGCGATCGAGGACAAAGCTGGTCTTGCAGTCCTCGACGCTGGGGTGCTTGAGCAGCGTGTCCATGATGAAGCGGCTGTAGTGCGCCATGTCTTGCACCACCACCCGCAGCAGGTAGTCCATCTCGCCGGTCAGGGCGGCGCACTCCACCACCTCGGGCCAGGTCTGCACGCTGGCGCGAAACTGGTCCATCGGATTGCGCTTGTGGCGTTCGGTGAGCTTTTCCAGGCGCACGTTCAGGTAGGCGGTCAGGCCCAGACCCACCGCCTCTGGCCGCACCAGGGCCACGTAGCGGTCGATCACGCCCACCTCCTCGAGCCGCTTGACCCGCCGCAACACGGCGCTGGCCGATAGACCCACTGCCGCCCCGATCACGTCGTAGGTCTCGCGGCCATTGGCCTGAAGCCGGCCCAGGATGGCGCGGTCCAACTTGTCGAACTCGGGGAGGGTCATGGCGGTGTTTCCCTTGCCGTTGAAGGCGATGTACGCAATAAAACTGTGCGTTTATAGCCTTAAACGCCAGATATTCAGACGAAAACTGCAGGCTACGCCGCCTAAAGTCTCCGAAGAATTAGCTTTGAGGAGACGCCGCATGGCCGCCCCACACCCCGCCACCGCGCTCTGGCCCAACCCCATGGGCACCGACGGCTTCGAGTTCATCGAATACGCGGCCCCGGACCCGCTGGCCATGGGCGCCCTTTTTGAGCGCATGGGGTTCGTGGCGATCGCCCGGCATCGCCACAAAGATGTCACCCTGTACCGCCAAGGCGGCATCAACTTCATCGTCAACGCCGAGCCGGACTCCTTCGCCCAACGCTTTGCCCGCCAACACGGCCCCAGCATCTGCGCCATCGCGCTGCGGGTGCAGGACGCCAAGGCGGCCTGGGAGCGCGCCATCTCACTGGGCGCCTGGGCTTATGCGGGTCAGGCCGGCCCAGGCGAGTTGAACATCCCCGCGATCAAGGGCATCGGTGACAGCCTGATCTATTTGGTGGACCGCTGGCGCGGCAAGAACGGCGCGCAAGAGGGCGACATCGGCAATATCGGCTTCTACGACGTCGACTTCGAGCCCCTGCCGGGCGCGCGGGGCGCGGGCGCCCTCAACCCCGCAGGCTTTGGCCTGACCACCATCGACCACCTCACACACAACGTGCACCGCGGTCGCATGAATGAGTGGGCCGAGTTCTACGAGCGCCTCTTTAACTTCCGCGAAGTGCGCTACTTCGACATCGAGGGCCAGGCCACCGGCATCAAGAGCAAGGCCATGACCAGCCCCTGCGGCAAGATCCGCATTCCGATCAACGAAGAGGGCAAGGACCAGGCCGGCCAGATCCAGGAGTACCTCGACCGCTACCACGGCGAGGGCATCCAGCACATCGCGTTGGCATCGACCGCGCTATGCGACACGGTCGATGCCTTGCAGCTGGCTGGCGTGAAGCTGCTAGAGACCGGCCCGACCTACTACGAGCTCCTGCCCCGGCGCATCCCCGGCCTGAAGGAAGACATCAACGCCCTGCAGCAACGCAACATCCTGGTGGATGGCACGCCCCAAGAGCTGCTGCTGCAGATCTTCAGCGAAAACCAGCTGGGCCCGATCTTCTTCGAGTTCATTGAGCGCAAAGGCAATGAAGGCTTTGGGGAAGGGAACTTCAAGGCGTTGTTCGAGTCCATGGAGCTCGATCAGATGCGCCGCGGTGTTCTGCCGGCCGCCAGCACGCCATGAGTTAAGTCAAATAGCCTCATTAGGCGACCATCCCACTTCGCCATCTTGCCCCCCGCGCGAAGCATTTCGCCTGCGGTGCTATTCTGTTCCTTCGCTCACATCTACCTCCGGCGCAATGTCTGCGCCGTCCGCGCAGCGCACGGCGATCGCCGGCTGCCAGATCCCCTGTGACCCCGAAAGCGCTGACGCATGAACATCTACAAATGGATTACCGCCGCTGAAAAAGGCATCTTGATTCTGATCGCCTTGTTCACGATCTACAGCGTCGGCGCAGAGATGTACACGGTGGTCATGACCGGGAAGATCACACTGACCGACTTGCTGCTGATGTTCATTTACGCCGAGGTGCTGGGCATGGTGGCGGCCTTCTACAAGTACAGCAAGATCCCAATTGCCATCCCCATCTTCATCGCCATCACGGCCCTGTGCCGACTGATCATCTTGCAAGGCAAGGGCATCAGCACGGTGGACCTGATCTACGAGAGCGGCGCGGTACTCCTGCTGGCCATCTCCGCCTTGGTCATCAAGATGGACCTGAAGTCTCACGCCAAGGATTCAGAAGACACCCAAACGCGTGAACCCTGATTCACCGACCCTTTTTCAAACGACTGCGCCTGGGACACCCACATGACTTCCGTCAAACAATGTATTGAGAAAAAAGCTGCGACGATCTTCTCGGTCCGCTCCTCGGACACCACCGAAAAGGCTCTCCAGCTGATGCGAGACAACCGCGTGCGCGCCATCCTGGTGATGGACGACGGCATGCTGGCCGGTATCGTGTCGCAAGGCGATTGCGCCATCAAGGTGCTGCTGCCCAATCTCGATCCCAAGACCACCCAGATCGCCAGCATCATGACCGCCAACCCGCTCACGGTCACCCCGTCGAACAGCCTGGATGAATGCATGGCCATCATGGTTCACAAACACATTCGGCACCTGCCCGTGGTGGACCAGAAGAAGGTGGTGGGCGTGGTGTCGATCGGCGACATCGTCAAGAGCGTGATCGAGCTCCAGGGCAACCAGATCAAGTTTCTGGAAACCTATATCAAGGGACACGGGGGCTGACCGCGGCCTGATCCAGCCGCTCCAGCAGGTTCTCGGTGTGCGCGATCACTGGGGCCCGAAACGCCAAATCGACATGCGCTGCGCCTTCTAGCAGGCGGTTGTCTGCGCCTGGCAGGGTCGCGGTGGACGGTGGCATGACGATGTTGTCGCAGTTCGAATACCAGCAGGTAAAGCGCGGGGCCTGTGCGGGCGTCCATTCCTCGCGCAAGGCCTGGATCCACGCACTGTCCTGACGCATTTGGCGTCCGTTGGTGAAATGGCTCCAGCGCGCCAGCCAGGTGCCTGCGTGCGGGCTTCCCAGTGTGATCACATGCGCCACCCCCGGCTCACCCGACTGCGTGCGCAGCCAAGCCCGCGCCACCAGCCCGCCCATGCTGTGGCACACCAGCACCGGTGGCAGGCCCGTGGCCTGACGCACACGCGCCACCGCCTCCTGTACGAGCGACACATACCCATCGATGGAGCCGAATACCGGCTCCAGGTTGACCGCGGCATAGGCCCGGCCCTGCGCGTGCAGGCGGCGTAGCCAAGGGGTCCAGAAGCCGCGGTTGCACACGAAGCCGTGCACCAGCACCACCCCATGGCGACCCGCCACCCGATCCCCCGACATCTGATCGGGCATGAGGCGCCAACGAAAGGGCTGGCGCCAAACGAACACCCGAAAAGCCATCACCACCTCGCGCGCCCAGGCCGCGACCAATTGAGCAAGCGTGGCACGCGGCGCCGGGTCGTCACGCGCGACATGCGGCAGCAGCGCAAACTCCATCGCCAGGACGATCGCGTAGCCCAGCGTCGCCATGAAAAATCCGGTCAGCGCCCAGGCGCGGGACACCGGCCACCACCCCACCAGCCAGGTCACGGCGCACATCAGGGTCCACAGCGTCAGCGCCTGCTGCAAGCGCGCCAGCGTCGAAGTGGAGGGTGCGTTCGGGAGCATGTTGCGAGTATGCCGGGGCTGCACCCTAGGACAAGCCCGGTGGTCCAACACCGCGCAGGGGGGGGACAATCCCCGCACAAGGAGACAACATGGACAGGCACTGGCTCGCGAGTTACCCCAGCGGCGTTGCGCACGACATCGACGTCACGCAGTACCACTCTCTGACCAGCCTGCTGGAAGAGTCGTTCCGCAAGAACAAGGACCGGCCCTTTTCGGTCTGCATGAACCGCTGGATGACCTATGGCCAGGTCGATACGCTGTCCGCGGCGCTGGGCGCGTATTTGCAGTCACGCGGGCTGGAGCACGGCGCCCGCGTGGCCATCATGCTGCCCAACCTACCCCAGTTCGCGATCACCATGGCGGCCATCCTGCGTGCCGGCTATACCTGCGTCAACGTCAACCCCCTGTACACCGCCCGCGAACTCGAACACCAGCTGCGTGACTCGGGCGCGACCGCCATCGTCATCCTGGAGAACTTCGCGCACACGCTCGCCGACGTCATCGACAAGACGCAGGTGCGCGAGGTCGTCATCACCGGCCTGGGCGATCTGCTCGGGTTCTGGTACGGGCGCTGGCTCACATTTGCGGTTCGTCACCTGGCCAAGCTGGTCCCGGCCTACAAGCTGCCCCTCACGGGGGATCGCGTGGTCACCCCCTTTAAGCAGGCGCTGGCGCGCGGATCGACCCTGCCCCTGCGCCCGGGCGGTCAGACGCTGGACGCGATCGCCTTCCTGCAATACACCGGCGGCACCACCGGCTTGTCCAAGGGCGCGGTGCTCACGCATCGCAATATCGTCGCCGCCATCTTGCAGGCTGAGGCCTGGTTCACGCCGGCACTGGGCAAGATCGGCGACGTCAGTCGCACCAACAGCATCGCGGCGCTGCCGCTCTATCACATCTTCGCGCTCACGCTGTGCCTGCTGGGGATCCGATGGGGCTCGCACATGACGCTGATCCCGAATCCGCGCGACATCGGCAAGTTCGTACAGGTGCTCAAACAGCGCCCGTTTCATCTCTTGCCTGCCGTCAACACCCTGTTCAACGCCCTGTTGCAGCACCCGCAATTCAAGTCGGTCGACTTCTCGCATCTGTGCGTTTCGCAAGCGGGCGGCATGGCCGCCTCCGAGGGCACGGCGCGCCAGTGGCAGAAGGTCACGGGCTGCGCGATGGTCGAAGGCTGGGGCATGAGCGAGACCTGCGCCATTGGCACCAACAACCCGGTGAATGCCACCGAGTTCTCGGGCTCCATTGGCCTGCCGCTGCCGGGGATCGACGTCGCCATCAAGGACGACGAAGGCAAGAGCCTGGCGATCGGGGCGTCGGGTGAGATCTGCATCCGTGGCCCCAATGTGATGACGGGCTACTACCTGCAGCCCGAAGAAACCGCCAAGGCCTTCACGCCCGACGGCTACATGCGCACGGGTGACATCGGCATCATGGACGACCGCGGCTTCACCAAGATCATCGACCGCAAGAAGGACATGATCATCGTCAGCGGCTTCAACGTCTTCCCCAATGAGCTCGAGAATGTGATCTCACTGTGCCCGGGCGTTGTCGAATGTGCGGCGGTGGGGGTGCCCGACGCGATGCAAGGCGAGTCGATCAAGGTCTTTGTCGTCAAGAACGACCCCTTGCTCACTGAAGATGATGTTGCGCGGTATTGCCGCGAGAACTTCACCGGCTACAAGGTTCCGAAGTACATCGAGTTCCGCGACGATCTGCCCAAGACCAACGTGGGCAAGATCCTGCGGCGGGAGCTGCGCGCGGGCAAGTAGGATCCGGGGGTGAGCACCGCGATCGCATTACCCGCCGGCGTCCAGGTTTTCGAGCGAGGATGGCTGTCTGCCAACAACATCCTCCTGACCGGAGACGGTCCAAGCGCCCTGATCGACAGCGGTTACTGCACGCACGCACCCCAGACGCTGGCCTTGGTCACCCAGGCCTTGCAGGGTCGCCCTTTAGACCTGTTGCTCAATACACACCTACACAGTGACCACTGCGGCGGCAACGCCGCCCTGCAAGCGGCTCACCCGGCGGTGCGCACCTGGATCCCGCCCGGGCACCTGCAGCAGGTGCGTGACTGGGACACCGTCGCCCTGACCTATGTCCCCACCGGTCAATCCTGCCCGCGCTTTCGAGTCGATGAGGCCTTGCGTCCGGGCAGCGTGGTTCATTTGGGCGCGCAGGCCTGGCAGGTGCATGGCGCGGCGGGACACGATCCGCACTCCGTCGTGTTGTTTGAACCGAACTCACGGGCGCTGATTTCCGCCGACGCCCTGTGGGAAAACGGCTTTGGCGTGGTCTTTCCGGAGCTTGAAGGCGAGCAGGCCTTCGACGAAGTCGGTCGCACGCTCGATCTCATTGAAGCCCTGGAGCCGGCCTGCGTCATCCCGGGACATGGCGCTGTGTTCGTTCAGGTCGATCGTGCCTTGGCGCTGGCACGCAAACGACTCGAGGGCTTTATCGCCTCCCCGGCCAAGCATGCGCGACACGCCGCCAAGGTCCTGCTGAAGTTCAAGCTGCTGGAAGTACAGGCGTTCACGCCGCAGGCTCTGCACCAGTGGGCGATGCACACGGCCTACCTGGGCATCATTCGGCAGCGCTGGGAGCCCAACACCGATCCCGCGGCTTGGGTAGATGCCCTCGCAGACGACTTGGTCGCTTCGGGCGCGGCATCGCGAGCGGACGGACGGCTCTTGAACGCCTAGACCCGACCTATTCCACCTCTGCTAGCAGGGTCAACGGCCTCGTAGACACACGCCACGGCCGATAGAATTGTCACGTCACGCTGACATCGCATTGTGTCAATAGCGATTGACGTTGACGCATTCTTCAACAGGACACAGCATGAACCTCTACATCGCGGCGTTTCTTGCCTTTGGGTGCTTTTTCGGGCTCGCCACCTTCAGCCATCGGCACCTTTTCAGCGAAGGCCCACACGGAGCGGATGCGGGCGCCTCCATCAGTGACAAGGGGGCCCGGGCCTTCTGGGTTGCGATGTCGACGCTCCTGTGGCCGATCTTGGTGGTGTCGGGCCTGAACACCGCCTGGGTTTTGGCCAAACGCAGAGCCCGGGCTTCCAAGTCGTCGGTCGACCCGCGCATCTAAACGAAGCCCTGAAAAAAACAAAACCCCTCCGAGCTACTGCTGGGAGGGGTTTTGAGGGCTGTAAGAGCCTGGCGATGTCCTACTTTCACACGGGAATCCGCACTATCATCGGCGCAGAGGCGTTTCACTGTCCTGTTCGGGATGGGAAGGAGTGGGGCCACCTCGCTATGGTCACCAGGCATAACT
>CANHSE010000089.1 GCA_947463025.1 Comamonadaceae bacterium | reverse complement strand
TGCTCGCCGACAGGAACGGGGCCCTCTTGCAAGCACCGCCGAGTTGGCCGAACTCGTGGCTGGCACGGTCAAAACCCGCGAGCCGGGCCAGAACCCTGCAACGCGCACATTTCAGGCTCTTCGGATTTTCGTCAATGCCGAGCTTGAAGAGCTCGAACAAGCGCTAGAGGCCAGCTTGAACCTCCTCGAGCCGCAAGGACGTCTGGTCGTGATCAGCTTTCACTCGCTGGAAGACCGCATCGTCAAACAGTTCATCGCCCAGCATGCGCGCGAGGTGGTGGATCGCCGCGTGCCCTTTGCGGTGGGCGCGCCCTTGAAGCTGACCGCACTCGAGCGCGTCAAGCCCTCTGCCGAGGAAGTCGCCGCCAACCCGCGTGCGCGCAGCGCCATCATGCGGGTGGCGCAACGGACCGCACATTGACATGCTGCGCCTGAACATCCTTCTGACCTTGGCGGTGATCGCCAGCGCCTTGTACCTGGTACGGGTGCAGTACGAGTCGCGTCGCCTGTATGCCGGCATCGAGAAGGCCCAGGCTGAGGCACGCGCGCACGAGGCCGAGAACGAGCGCCTGCTGGCCGAGCGACGCGGTCAGTCCACGCCTCTGCGGGTGGAGCAGATCACCAAGAACCAGCTGCAGATGCGCGCGCCTACGCCGGGCATCACGCAGTACGTCACTCAGGGCGGTGCGCCGGCGCCTGTTGCTGCGGCGATACCCGCTGCGGTGCCCTCCGCGCCCATGGGGCCTGCACGGCAATGACCCGTAGCGTCCTCTACACCTCGAGCCCGCTGCTTGCGAGCAAGACCCCGGTCTGGCGCAGCAAGATGGTGGTCGCCGTGATCGCTATCGCCTTCATCGGCCTGGCGGGACGGGCGGCCTGGGTGCAGGTGTTCGGCAACGCCTTCTTCCAGCGTCAGGGCGAGGTGCGCTTCGCACGCACGATCGAACTGCCTGCGACACGCGGACGCATCCTCGATCGCAATGGGCTGCTGCTGGCCGCCAGCGTACCCGCTCCCAGCATCACCGCCATCCCCGACAGCATCGACCGTGACAAGCCGCGCCTGACGCAGCTGGCGACCTTGCTCGAGATGCCTCTGGCCGAACTCGAGAAAAAACTGCAGTTCCAGGGGGATGGCAGCAAGCCTGTGTGGCTGCGGCGCCAGGTCGAGGACGCCGTCGCCGAGAAGGTCATAGCGCTGGGCATCAAGGGCGTGCTGATTCGCAAGGAATACAAGCGCCAGTACCCCGAGGGCGAGGCCGCGGCGCATGTGGTGGGCTTTACCGGTATCGACGACCAGGGCGGCCAGGGTCTCGAGGGCATCGAGAAGGCATTCGACAAAGACCTGGCGGGCCGCGCCGGCTCGCGCCGCGTGATCAAGGATCGCCTGGGCAACATCGTCGAGGACGTGCGCGAGCAGGTGCCACCGATGGACGGTCAGGACCTGCAGCTGTCCCTGGACAGCAAGGTGCAGTTCTTTGCCTATCAGAAGCTGCGCGACGCGGTGATCGAACACAAAGCCAAGGCGGGCAGCATCGTGGTGCTGGACGTCCAAAGTGGCGAGGTATTGGCCCTGGCCAACTACCCGAGCTACTCGCCCTCCAAGCGCGTCAACGTGTCGCTCGAACAGATGCGAAACCGCGCTCTGGTCGACATGTTCGAGCCGGGCTCCACCGTCAAGCCCTTTGTCGCGGCGCTGGCCCTCGAGCGCGGCTTGGTCAAGCCCGACACCCAGATCCAGACGGCGCCAGGTCGGATCTACGTCTCGGGCATGCCGATTAACGATTCGAAGCCGCATGGCGTGCTCTCTGTTAATGAGGTGATCCAGAAATCGAGCAACGTGGGCACGGTCAAGATGGCCATGCAGCTGGAGCCGCGCGAGATGTGGGAGATGTTCACCAGCGTGGGCTTTGGTCAGCGCCCGCAATTGCCCTTCCCCGGTGTGGTGAGCGGTCGCCTGCCGGCTTACAAAAGCTGGAAGCCTATTGGCCAGGCGACCATGAGCTATGGCTATGGTCTATCGGGCAGCCTGTTTCAGGTCGCGCGCTCCTACAGCGTGTTTGCGCGCGACGGCGAGCTCGTGCCGGTCACGCTGCTCAAGTCTGACCGACCCGCGGCTGGCGTACGTGTGTTCGATCCAAGCCATGCAGCCCAGGTGCGCCACATGCTGCATCTGGCGACTGGCGTCGGCGGTACCGCGCCCAAGGCCCAGACCGTGGGCTACTCGGTGGGCGGCAAAACCGGTACGGCGCGCAAGACCGAGGGCAAGGGCTACGTCGAGGGCAAGTACCGGGGCTTCTTCGTCGGCCTGGCACCGATCGAAAAACCCCGCATCGTCGTCGCCGTGATGATCGACGAGCCGCGCGGTGGCAGCTACTACGGCGGCGATGTGGCCGCGCCTGTGTTCAGCGCCACGGTCCAACAGACCCTGCGCATCATGGGTCTGCAACCCGACATGACCGTCAAGCCGCAGGTGGTGGTGGCCGTGGAGGAGTCGTTCTGATGCAGACGCTGCACACGCCGCAAGAAGCCGCAGTCTGGCTGGCGGGCCGCGTGCGCGGCGACCTGCAGGGCGATAGCCGCAAGGTGCGCGCAGGCGATGGCTTCGTCGCGTGGCCCGGCGCTGCCACCGACGGTCGCCAGCATGTGGCGTCGGCTTTGGCGGAGGGTGCCGCTGCGTGTCTCGTCGAGGCCGAGGGTGTCGATGCCTTTGATTTCGGGGCGGCGCAGCACACGTCAGTCGCCGCCTACCCGGGCCTGAAGGCCGCCACCGGCCCGATCGCTGCGGCCTACTACGCGCACCCCTCCGAGCGCCTGGACGTGATTGCCGTCACTGGCACCAACGGCAAGACCTCCACCGCCTGGTGGCTGGCGCAGGCGCTGTCACAGGCGCGCGCCGGCGGCTGCGGGGTCATCGGCACACTGGGCATCGGCCGCCCGCCCCAGGTGGAATACACCGGCCTGACCACACCCGACCCGGTGCGGCTGCAGTCACATCTGCGCCGCTTTGTCGACGCCGGTCTGAGCGCCTGCGCGATGGAAGCCTCGTCCATCGGCATCGTCGAGCGGCGCCTGGACGGCACACGCATTGCGGTGGCCGTCTTCACCAATTTCAGCCGCGACCATCTCGATTACCACGGCACCATGCAGGCCTATTGGGCGGCCAAGGCATCTCTCTTTGCCTGGCCCGGTCTGCGCGCAGCGGTGGTCAATGTGGATGATGAAAAGGGCGAGGGCCTGGTCCAGTCCTTGGCGGGCCAGGCGCTGGACCTGTGGACCGTTTCCTGCCACCGCGAAGATGCGCGTCTGCAGGCCCAGGACATCGCTTATGGCGAGGCAGGACTGCACTTCACTGTCGTCGAGGGTACGCAGCGCGTGACGCTGCGCACGCAGATGATCGGTGACTACAACGCGGCCAACCTCCTGTGCGTGATCGGCGCCATGCGCGCTGTGGGTGTGCCCCTGGCGGATGCCGTGCACGCCTGTGCCAGCCTGCTGCCGGTGCCGGGGCGCATGGAGCGCCTGCATCGTCCGGGGCATCCGCTGGTGGCCGTGGACTATGCCCACACCCCCGACGCTCTGGACAAGGCCCTGAACGCCCTGCGGCCTCTGGCGCAGCAGCGGGGTGGCCGTCTGTGGTGCGTGTTTGGCTGTGGCGGCGACCGCGACACCAGCAAGCGGCCGCTGATGGCGGCGGTGGCCGAGGCGCTAGCCGATCGCGTGGTGGTGACCAGCGACAACCCGCGCCGCGAAAAACCGCAGGCCATCATCAGCCAGATCCTGCTGGGGCTATCGAACCCCGACGCGGTGCAGGTCGAAATCGACCGCGCCCGTGCGATCGCATCCGCCGTGCAGGCGGCAGCGCCAGCCGATGTGATCCTGTTAGCCGGCAAGGGCCATGAGGACCACCAAGAGATCGATGGCGTACGCACGCCTTTCGATGACCGGGTGCATGCAGGTCTCGCACTGGAGCGGAGGGCTGCTGCATGAATGCCGCCCTGCGCGTTGCCGCCAATACAGCGGTCAACCCCCTCTTCACGCTGGAGCAGGCGGCTGGCTGGCTGGCGGGCGCGCGCTGCATCGGTCATGCCGCAACCGCCATCACGCGCGTGCACACCGACACCCGCACCCTGCAGTCCGGCGACCTGTTTGTGGCGCTGCGTGGGGAGCGCTTTGATGGCAACGACCTGATCGCCGATGCCATGGCGCGTGGAGCCGCCGCCGTCCTGGCTCATCGCGGTCGCATCCCGGCTGGGGTCTCTGGTATCGAGGTCGATGACACCCGCCTGGCACTGGGCCAGCTGGCCCATGGCTGGCGCCGGCATTTCGAGCTGCCGCTCGTCGCCGTCACCGGCAGCAACGGCAAGACCACCGTCACCCAGATGATCGCCAGCATCCTGCGCGCCTGGCAGGGCGATGCGGCGCTGGCGACACAAGGCAATTTCAACAACGACATCGGCCTGCCGCTCACCCTGCTGCGTCTGAGCCCCTACCACCGGGTCGGTGTGATTGAGCTGGGCATGAACCATCCCGGCGAGATCGATTACCTCGCGCGTATCGCTGCGCCTACCGTAGCCCTGGTGAACAACGCGCAGCGCGAGCACCAGGAGTTCATGGCCACGGTCGAAGCTGTGGCGCGCGAAAACGGCTCGGTCTTCGCATCGCTTGGGGCCCACGGCGTGGCGGTGTTTCCTGCTGCAGATACCTATACGCCTGTCTGGCGCGAGCTGGCCGGCGCGTGCCAGTGCATGACCTTTGGCGCTGCGGGTGCCGATGTGGCCCTGATCGATGCCCAGTGGCAGCAAGGTCGCTGGCAGGTGCAGGCGAACACGCCGGTCGGTGCGTTGGTGTTCTCTCTGCAAGTGGCGGGCCGCCATAACGTGGTCAACGCGCTGGCCGCTGCGGCCTGCGCCCTGGCTGTGGGCACGCCCTTGGCCGCCATTGCCCAGGGGCTGCTTGCCTTCGAGCCAGTCAAGGGCCGCTCGCGCGCCTTGGCCATCGATCAGGGCGGGCGCACGCTCACGGTCATCGACGACACCTACAACGCCAACCCCGACTCGGTGCGCGCCGCTATCGACGTGCTGGCCGAACTGCCGGCCCCCCAGCTGCTGGTGCTGGGCGATATGGGCGAGGTCGGTGACCAGGGCCCGCAGTTTCATGCTGAAGTCGGCGATTACGCCCGTCAGCGCGGGATCGCCCACCTCCTGACCCTGGGCGTGCAGTCGCAGGCCATGGGCGGATTGCATTTCACCGATATCGATTCCCTGCAGCAGGCTGTGCGTGAGCGCTTGCCGTCGATGGCCAGCGTGCTGATCAAGGGCTCTCGGTTCATGAAGATGGAGCGGGTGATTGACGCGATCACCGCCCAAGCACCCTACAAACAAAAGGGAGACGCCTGATGCTTCTGAGCCTGGCCATCTGGCTGCAATCGCTTTCGCCGGAGTTTGGCTTCCTGCGCGTCTTTCAGTACCTCACCTTCCGTGCGGTGATGGCCGCCATGACGGCCCTTTTGATTGGTCTGTTGGCCGGCCCTTGGGTGATTCGGCGTCTGACCGAACTCAAGATCGGTCAGCCCGTGCGCGGTTACGGCATGGAGTCGCACCTGTCCAAGAGCGGTACACCCACCATGGGCGGGGTACTGGTGCTGCTGGCGATCGCGGTGTCGACGCTCTTGTGGTTTGACCTGTCCAACCGTTTCGTCTGGATCGTGCTGATCGTGACCCTGGGCTTCGGAATGATCGGGTGGGCCGACGACTGGCGCAAAGTCGTCAACAAGGACCCCGAGGGCATGCCCTCGCGAGAGAAATACATGTGGCAGTCGGTGATCGGTCTGATCGCGGCCCTCTACCTGGTCTTTAGCATTTCCGAGAGTTCCAACTTGAAGGTGGTGCAGTTGTTCTACACCTGGGTGACCTCAGGCTTTGACGTCGACCTGCCACCCAAGGCCGGCCTGCTGGTGCCGTTCTTCAAAGAGATTTCCTATCCGCTGGGCGTCTTCGGCTTCGTGATCATGTCCTACCTGGTCATCGTGGGCGCGAGCAACGCGGTCAACCTCACTGACGGCCTCGATGGTCTGGCCATCATGCCGGTGGTGATGGTGGGCTCGGCCCTCGGCGTGTTTGCGTACGTTGCGGGCAGCGCGGTGTACTCCAAGTACCTTCTGTTCCCGCATATTCCTGGCGCAGGTGAACTCCTGATCTTCTGCGCCGCGATGGCGGGCGCCGGGCTGGCGTTCCTCTGGTTCAACACCCACCCGGCGCAGGTCTTCATGGGCGATGTGGGCGCCTTGGCCCTCGGGGGTGCGCTAGGCACCATCGCCGTGATCGTGCGCCAGGAGATCGTGCTGGCCATCATGGGCGGCATCTTCGTGGTGGAGGCGCTGTCGGTGATGGCGCAGGTGATGTACTTCAAATACACCAAGAAGCGCTATGGCGAGGGCCGTCGCATCTTGAAGATGGCGCCCTTGCACCACCACTTTGAGAAAAGCGGTTGGAAAGAAACGCAGGTCGTGGTTCGCTTTTGGATCATCACCATGCTCTTGTGCCTGGTCGGCCTGTCCTCTCTGAAGTTGCGCTAAGACATGAACCCCCTCCAAGACCAGCACATCGTCGTCCTCGGCCTGGGCATTTCTGGCCTGGCGATGGCGCGTTGGTGCGCGCGCTGCGGCGCCCACGTGACGGTTGCGGACACGCGCGAGACGCCGCCGCACCTGGCTGCCTTGCGCGAGCAGCTGCCGCAGGCGCGCTTTGTGAGCGGCGCCTTTCACGAATCGCTGCTCGAGGGTGCGCAGGCCGTGTTCCGCAGCCCGGGCCTGGCCCCGGCCCAGGTTGACGCTCTGCTCGAGGCGGCCCGCGCGCGCGGTCTGCGTGTGGGCGGCGAGCTGGATCTGTTCGTACAGGCCTTAGAGGTGATTCGCGCCGAGACCGAGGCGCAAGAGCGCGCCGAGCAGGCCGCACGCGAGGCCGAAAAGGCGCAAGAAGCGGCGCAGGCCGAACCCACCGAGTCGCAGGCCGACACCGAAGCCGCGCCGGCGCCAGCGGTCGACGATGAGCCCGCGCCGATCGTGGCGCCCGAACCTGTGCCCGCCGGCTACCGCCCTGCGATCCTGGCCATCACCGGCACCAACGGCAAGACCACCGTCACCTCTCTGACCGGCCAGCTGGTCGCGCGTGCAGGCCGCTCAGTGGCCGTGGCGGGCAACATCGGCCCCTCCCTGCTGGACACCCTGGCTGCGCGCATGGATGCCCATGATCTGCCGCAGGTCTGGGTGTTGGAGCTTTCGAGCTTTCAGCTCGATGGCCTCACCGGCTTCGAACCGACCGCTGCCACGGTCCTCAATCTTTCCCAGGATCATCTGGACTGGCACGGCAGCATGGACGCCTACGCCGCGGCTAAGGCGCGTATCTTCGGCGCGCAGGGTCTGATGGTGCTCAATCGCGAAGACGCCCGCGTGATGGCCATGCTCCCCGAGCCGGTGCGCCTCAAGGGCGGCAAGATCGAGCAGCGGGCCCACATCACCTTTGGCGCCGATATGCCCCAGCGTCCGGGCGACTTTGGCATTGAGGTTCTCAATGGCATGACCTGGCTGGTGCGCGCGCTCGAGGCCGACGAGACCGTCAAGCGCCGTCGCGACGAGGTCCTCGAGCTGCATTTCCAGCGTCTGATGCCAGTGGAAGCCCTGCGCATTCGTGGTCGCCACAACGCCGTCAATGCGCTGTCCGCGCTGGCGCTGGCCGTCTCGGCCGGCTGCCCGCTGGGCCCCATGCTCTATGGCCTGCGCGAATACCGTGGTGAGCCGCACCGCGTGGAGCCGGTGGGCATCGTCGGCGAGGTCGAATACTTTGACGACAGCAAGGGCACCAATGTGGGCGCCACTGTCGCCGCCTTGCAGGGCCTGGGAGCCGAGCGCCAGCTGGTGGTGATTCTCGGTGGCGATGGCAAGGGCCAAGACTTCTCGCCCCTGGCCGACCCGGTGGCCCGCTATGCGCGTGCGGCCGTTCTGATCGGGCGCGATGCGCCGCAGATTCGCGCCGTCCTGGCCCCCCAGGGGGTGACCCTCCTGGAGGCTGAATCGATGGAGCAGGCCGTGCGTCTGGCTGCAGGCCGCGCCCACGCGGGCGATGCGGTGCTGATGTCGCCGGCCTGCGCCAGCTTCGACATGTTCCAGGATTACGAGCACCGTGCCCGCGTCTTTCGCGAGGCCGTGCGTGCAGTCGCCGACGAGGCGGGCGTTGTGTTGGAGGGGCAGGCGTGAACCTGTCGCCCGCCAGCCTGCTGCAGTGGATCACCGGCCGCCCGCGCGCCGACGTGCCGGTGCGCACCAGCGGCTACTCGGCGTCCTCCGATTCGCGTGTCGAGCAGTTCGACTTCACCTTGCTGTGGGTGGTGCTGGGTCTGCTGGCTTTTGGCCTGGTGATGGTGTATTCGGCCTCGATTGCCATGCCGGACAACCCGCGCCTGGCGCGTTTGAGTAATCACCACTACCTGATGCGGCATGCCTTTGCCTTGGTCGTGGGGATCACCGCCGCCATCCTGGTCTTCCAGGTGCCGGTTGATACCTGGGAGCGCTTTGCGCCCTGGCTGTTTGTGGCGTCTCTGATCCTGCTGGTGGCCGTGCTGATTCCGGGCATCGGCTCGGTGGTCAATGGCGCGCGCCGCTGGATCTCGCTGGGCTTCATGAGTTTTCAGCCCTCCGAGCTGGCCAAGTTCGCGGTCGTGCTCTACGCGTCCGACTACATGGTGCGCAAGATGGAAGTGCAGCAAAACTTCCTGCGTGCAGTAGGCCCGATGGCGCTGGCGGTGGCGGTGGTCGGTCTGCTGCTGCTGGCCGAGCCGGACATGGGCGCCTTCATGGTGATCGCGGTGATCGCCATGGGCATCCTGTTCCTGGGTGGCGTGAACGCGCGCATGTTCTTCCTGATCGCCGGCGTGCTGCTGGTGGCCTTCATGTTGATGATCGCTCTGTCCGAGTGGCGGCGCGAGCGCATCTTTGCCTACCTCGATCCCTGGAGCGAGAAGCATGCCCTGGGCAAGGGCTATCAGCTCTCGCACGCCCTGATCGCGTTGGGCCGCGGCGAGATCTTCGGCGTCGGCCTGGGCGGCAGCGTCGAAAAGCTGCACTGGCTGCCCGAGGCGCACACCGACTTTCTGCTGGCAGTGATCGGCGAGGAGTTCGGCTTCATCGGCATCCTGGTGCTGACCGTCGCCTTCTTCTGGCTCACGCGTCGCATCATTCACATCGGCCGCATGGCGGTGGCCATGGACCGTCTGTTCGCCGGCCTGGTCGCCCAGGGCGTGGGCATCTGGATCGGGTTCCAGGCCTTCATCAACATGGGCGTGAACCTGGGTGCCTTGCCGACCAAGGGCCTGACGCTGCCTCTCCTGAGTTATGGTGGCTCCGCCATCTTGGTGAACCTGGTGGCCATCGCGGTGGTCTTGCGCATCGACTACGAAAGCCGCGTCGTGCAGCGGGGAGGGCGGCTATGACCCGACGCGCTCTGGTCATGGCTGGCGGCACCGGCGGCCACATCTTCCCGGGCCTGGCCGTGGCCGAGGCCTTGCGCGCGCGTGACTGGACAGTGCACTGGGTCGGCGCCCCTGACAGCATGGAAAGCCGTCTGGTCCCCCCGCGTGGGTTCGCCTTCGAGGCCGTGAACTTTTCCGGTGTGCGGGGCAAGGGTCCGGTCACGCTGGCCCTGCTGCCGCTACGCCTGCTCAAGGCCTTCTGGCAAAGCTTGCAGGTGGTGCGCCGGGTGCGGCCCGACGTGGTGATTGGCCTGGGCGGCTACATCAGTTTTCCCGCCGGGATGATGAGCGTGCTCCTGGGCAAGCCTCTGGTGCTGCACGAGCAGAACTCGCGCGCGGGCATGGCCAATCGCGTGCTGGCTGCCGTCGCGGATCGCGTGTTCACCGCATTCCCGAACGTGCTGACGAAGGCCGCCTGGGTGGGTAACCCGCTGCGCGAAGGCTTCCTGCGCCAGCCACCGCCGGCTGATCGCCTGGCTGGCCGCAGCGGTCCCCTGCGCCTGTTGGTGGTGGGCGGTAGTCTGGGGGCGCAGGCCCTCAATGAGATCGTGCCTAAAGCCCTGGCGCTGGTACCGCCCGCGCAGCGACCCACGGTGACTCACCAAAGCGGCGCGCGCCAGATCGACGCGCTGCGTGCCAATTACGAGGCCGCGCGCGTGCAGGCCGACCTCACCCCCTTCATCGACGACACGGCCCAGGCCTTCGCCGACGCTGACCTGGTCATCTGCCGCGCCGGGGCCAGCACCGTGACCGAGCTGGCGGCCATCGGCGTCGCAGCGGTCTATGTGCCCTTCCCGTATGCGGTCGATGACCACCAGACCACCAACGCGCGCTTCGTGGTCGATGCTGGCGGAGGGTGGCTGCTGCCGCAGCGCGAGCTCACCCCCGAGGGCCTGGCGACGCTGCTGCAAAGCCTGGACCGCGCGCAACTGATTGCGCGCGCCCAAGTGGCCAAGTCCCTGCAAAAAACCGAAGCGACCACCGAAGTCGTCGCTGCCTGCGAGGCCCTGGCGCCATGAAACACGCGATCAAGCACATCCACTTTGTCGGCATCGGCGGATCGGGTATGTCCGG
>CANHSE010000088.1 GCA_947463025.1 Comamonadaceae bacterium | reverse complement strand
TCTGCTTGGGGCTACCCAGGTTGAAAGGCTGGCCCGCCAGCGTGTGCGCCTCTTGTTCCAGTTGCACGATGCGTTGCCCCAGCTGCGCGCTCTGGCGCGCCAACGTGGGGCCGTCGATCTGCACGCCATTGCGTTCGATGCGATACAGCACCTCGCTGCTGGCGATCTCCAGTTCGTAGATGAAGCGCAGTTTTTCATCACGCTCCAGGCGCGGCCACAGCACACGGTGCACGTCCAGGGTTTGGTCGGCGTCTTCGCAGGAATAGTCGGCGGCCTTCTCGATGGCCACCTGCGAGAACGAGATCTGGTGCGCCCCCTTGCCCGTGAGCGATTCGTAGTCCACGCCGCCACGTCCCAGGTGCCGCTCGGCCAGGCTGGCCAGACCGTGGGGCTTGTGCACTTCCAGCACATAGCTTTGCAGCATGGTGTCGTGGGCATAGCCCGCCACCTCGATGCCGTGATTGGCGAACACATGTCGGTCGTACTTCACATGCTGGCCCAGCTTCTGGCGCGCGGGGTTTTCCAGCCAGGGCTTCAGACGGGCCAGCACCGCGTCGATCGGCAATTGCGACGGCACGTCCGGGTACGCATGTGCCAGCGGGATGTAGGCAGCCACGCCCGGCTGCGTGCTGAAAGACAGGCCCACGATCTGCGCCTGCATCTCGTCCAGCGAGGTGGTCTCGGTGTCCACCGCCACCAGGTCGGCTGCCTCGATGCGCGCGAGCCAAGCGTCGAACTGTTCCCAGGTCAGCACCGTCTCGTACTGCAGGTTGGTGGCCTCGCGCGTCGCGCCGGGCACAGGCGCTTCGGGCACATCAAACAGGTCCGGGCCGTGCGCGGCCTGTGTGCCACGCGGCTTGCGGCCCTTTTCTTCCTCGGGCTGGGCGTGTGCGTCGAGCTGGCGGGCCAGGCCCTTGAAGCCATGGCGCTCGTAGAAGGCCTTGAGCGCGTCGCTGTCTTGTCCGCCCAGAACGATATCGTCTAAGGCGGGCAGGCGCGGCAGGTGCTCGCTCAGGTCGCAGTCGGTGCGGATGGTCACCAGGGCCCGGCCGGTCGGCAGCCAGTCCAGGGCCTTGCGCAGGTGCTCGCCCACCGCACCCTTGACCTCGCCCACGCGCGCGATCAGCGCATCGAGCGATCCGTATTCGGTCAGCAGCTTCACCGCGGTCTTGGGCCCGACCTTGTCCACGCCCGGCACGTTGTCCACCGTGTCACCCACCAGGGTCTGGTAGTCGATCATGAGGCTGGGCGGCACACCGAATTCAGCCGTGACGCCGGCCACATCGCGACGGCGATCGTTCATGGTGTCGATCACCATCACATGCGCGTTCACCAGCTGGCTGAGGTCCTTGTCGCCCGAGGAAATCACGGTGGCCAATCCCTGCTGCGTGGCCAGCCGCGACAGGGTGCCGATCACATCGTCGGCCTCCACGCCGGGCACGCCCAGTACCTTCCACCCGAGCAGGCGCACGACTTCGTGGATCGGTTCGACCTGGGCCCGCAGGTCCTCGGGCATGGACGACCGGTTTGCCTTGTACTGCGGGTAGAGATCGTCGCGAAAGGTTTTGCCCGGCGCGTCGAACACGCACACCGCGTAGTCGGCGCGTACGTCCTTGCGCAGTTTCTGCATCATGTTGATCATTCCCCGGATCGCGCCGGTGGCGGCACTGGTGGGGTCGCCCGGCACCGCGCGCAGGTCGGGCATGGCATGGAAGGCGCGGTACAAGTAGCTGGAGCCATCGACCAGCAAGAGGGTGGGGCGGGGCGTCGATTCGGGTGGCAGGGTCTGGGGCTCGCTCATGTCACGATTGTGCCCGTGGGCTGGGGGCGCGGCCCTCCTACAATGCAGCCATGCGTGCGATCCTGATGTTCCCCGTGCTCCTGGGCCTGGCCTGCATGGCTGCCGCCCAGACCCCCGCGGCCGTACCGGCGCCCCCCGTGCCGCTGGAGGGCCGCCAGAACCAGAAGATCGAGCGAATCCGCCATGAGGACGCCGGCAGCCGCATCGACGAGGTGCGCGTGGGCGGCCAGACCCAAAGCATCACCGTTCAGCCCAAGGTCGAGGGCCTGCCCGCCTACGACGTTCAGCCCGCATCCATGATCCGCGGCCGCCCGCGCGACCCGCGCGAGAGCATGGACAACCTCGGCGGCCAGCGTTCCTGGAACGTGCTGCGTTTCTGAGTCCACGCCATGGCCGTCTTTACCGAAGTTTCCGCTGACGCGGCGGGCGAATTCCTGCGTGACCTGGGCCTGGGTGACTTGGTCGAACTGCAAGGCATCCAGGGCGGCATCGAGAACACCAACTACTTCGTCACCAGCACGCACGAGGGCCAGACCCGTCAGTGGGTGCTGACCCTGTTCGAGCGCCTGTCCTTCGAGCAGTTGCCGTTTTACTTGTACCTGATGAAGCATCTGGCGCAGCGGGGCATCCCGGTGCCAGATCCCCAGGGCAATGCCAGTGGCGACCTCCTGCACACCGTCTGCGGCAAGCCCGCCGCCCTGGTCGATCGCCTGCGCGGTCGCAGCGAGTTGGCCCCCACCGAGGCCCATTGCGCCGGCGTCGGCGCGGCGCTGGCCCGCATGCACCTGGCGGGGCGCGACTACGACCGCAGCCAGCCCAATTTGCGCGGACTCGCCTGGTGGAATGAGACCGTGCCGGTGGTCCTGCCCTTTCTCGATGCCGACCAGGCCGCCTTGTTGCAAGGCGAGCTGGCCTACCAGAACCATGTGGCCGCCAGCGCCGCCTACGCCTCGCTGCCGCGCGGGCCGGTGCACGCCGACCTGTTTCGCGACAACGTGATGTTCGACGCGGGTCCGCAGGGCCCCGAGCTCACCGGCATCTTCGATTTCTATTTCGCGGGTGTGGATACCTGGCTGTTTGACCTCGCGGTCTGCCTCAACGACTGGTGCATTGACCTGGCCACCGGCGCCCACGACGCGCCGCGTGCGCGCGCGCTGCTCGATGCGTACGCCGCGCAGCGCCCCCTGACGGCCGCCGAGCGGCGCCTGCTGCCGGCCATGCTGCGCGCGGGGGCTTTGCGCTTTTGGATCTCGCGCCTGTGGGACTTTCACCTGCCGCGCGAGGCCAGCATGCTCCAGCCCCACGACCCGGCGCATTTCGAGCGTGTCTTGCGCCAGCGCCTGGCGTGAGGCCCGGCGCGCCCCGTCCATCGTCAAACCGCGTTAAATTGCGCCGATGAAACTCAACGTCGTTCCTGCGCGCACCGGCATCCAATGGGTCCGCGCCGGCATGCGCACCTTCTTTCGCCAACCGCTGGCCCTCTCGGGCCTGTTCTTCATGTACATGGCGATGGTGATGGTCATGGCCCTGGTGCCGCTGGTCGGCCCGGTGCTGGCCGGCATGCTGGTGCCCGCCGCCACGCTGGGCCTGATGGCGGCCTCGGCCGAGGCTCAGCGCGGCAACTTTCCCATGCCCTCCATCCTGTTTAGCGCGTTTCGCGCTGGCCGCGAGCGCCTGCGGGCCATGCTGGTGCTGGGCGCGATCTACACCGTGGGCTCGATGCTGGCTACGGGTCTGGCCACGCTGCTGGCTGGCACGCCGATGCCCGGTCCAGAAGGTGCCCCGATCAACGCCGCGACGGCCTTGGCGCTGGCCCTGCACGTTCCTTTGTTCCTGATGTTCTGGCATGCGCCGGCTCTGGTGCACTGGCATGGCATCACGCCAGCCAAAAGCCTGTTTTTCAGCCTCGTCGCGGTCTTGCGCAATTTCGGTGCCCACCTGGTCTACAGCCTGGCCTGGATGGCCGTCTTCATCGTCGTGGGCTCGGTGTTGGGGGTGGCCAGCGGCCTCATCGGCGGCGCTACCCTGGCGCAAACGGTGATGATGCCTACGGCCTTGCTCTTGGCCGCGATGTTCTCCACCTCGATCTATTTCAGTTTCCAGGCCTGCTTCTCTGACGACGCGCAGTCGCCGCCGCCAGAGGCCGCACCGCAGGCCGAGTGATCAGCCCACCGGCGTGAGCTTGGCCACGGACAGGGCCAGCCACTTCACGCCGTGTCGCCCAAACTTCACCTGCGCCCGCGCGTCGTCGCCGTTGCCCTCGAGCATCAGCACCGTGCCTTCGCCAAACTTGTTGTGAAACACCTGCATCCCTGAGCGCAGGCCGTGCGCGGGTGCGGCCTTTTGCGGCGGCACCGGCGGGCTGGCAAAGTGCCCGGGCGCCAGGTCGCGTGGATAGGCCTGACCGCGGCCCCCGCCGTAGCTGGCGCCAAATCCAAAAGAGGAGGGCGCAGGCATCGGCGCCTGCTTGGGCGTGAGCCACTTGAGCGCGTGCTCGGGCAGTTCGTCAAAAAAGCGGCTGCGGATGTTGTAGCGGGTCTGGCCATGCAGCATCCGGGTTTGCGAGTGACTCAGGTACAGGCGCTTGCGTGCCCGCGTGATCGCCACATACATCAGGCGCCGTTCCTCCTCCAGGCCTTCGTGTTCGGCCATCGAGCGCTCGCTGGGGAACAAGCCTTCCTCCAGCCCCGTCACAAACACGCAATCGAACTCCAGCCCCTTGGCCGAATGCACGGTCATGAGTTGCACCGCCTCTTGTCCGGCCTGTGCCTGGTTGTCGCCGGATTCGAGGGCCGCATGGGTCAAGAAGGCCGCCAGCGGCGACAGCGTCTCGCCGGTTTCGGCATCGCCCAAGGGCGTATCGAGCAAGGGCTGGTTCGGATCAAGTCCCTGGCTCGCGGGCGACTGCGCGAGTTCGTCCACCGGCAGGGCCACGGCGTCGCGTCCAAAGCCCTCTTGCGTCACGAAGCTCTCGGCGGCGTTGACCAGTTCTTCCAGGTTCTCCACCCGGTCGGCGCCTTCGCGTTCGGTCTTGTAATGCTCGATCAGCCCCGCGTGCTGCAGCACCAGCTCGATGATCTCGCGCAGGGTCAGCCCCTGGGTCTGCTCCCGCAGCACATCGATCTTGGCCACAAAGGCGCCCAGGTTGGCGCCGGCCTTGCCCGTCGTCGCGCTCACCGCATCGTGCAGCGAGCAGCCCGCCACGCGCGCCGCATCCTGCAACTGCTCGATGCTGCGTGCGCCGATGCCGCGAGGCGGAAAATTCACCACCCGCAGAAACGAGGTGTCGTCGTGCGGGTTCTCCAATAGCCGCAGATAGGCCAGCGCGTGCTTGATCTCGGCCCGCTCGAAAAATCGCAAGCCTCCGTATACGCGATACGGCACGCCAGCGTTAAAAAGGGCTGTCTCAATCACCCGGCTTTGCGCATTGCTGCGATACAGCACCGCGATCTCCTGGCGCGGAACGCCCCCCGAGAGCGGGTCATGGTCACCGCGTACCAGGTGCCGCGCCTCGTCCACCATCCACTGCGCCTCGGCCAGATCGGTGGGCGCCTCGTACACCCGCACCGGCTCGCCAGGGCCCTGGTCGGTGCGCAGGTTCTTGCCCAGGCGCCCCTTGTTATGACTGATCAACTCGTTGGCCGAGTCGAGGATGTTGCTGAAGCTGCGGTAGTTCTGTTCCAGCTTGATCTGATGGCGCACGCCGAACTCGCGCACGAAATCGGCCATGTTGCCCACGCGCGCGCCCCGAAAGGCATAGATGCTCTGGTCGTCGTCGCCCACCGCGAACACCGCGTTGCCGCTGCCGAAGGGGTCATCTCCCCGGCCGCAGAACACCTTGATCCAGGCGTACTGCAGCCGGTTGGTGTCCTGAAACTCGTCGATCAGGATGTGGCGAAAGCGCCGTTGGTAGTGTTCTCGCACCACCGCGTGATCGCGCATCAGCTCGTAGCTTCTTAGCATCAGCTCGCCAAAATCGACCACGCCTTCGCGCTGGCATTGGTCCTCATACAGCTGGTAGATCTCGACGCGCCGCCGGTCTTCATCGTGGCGGATCGTCACATCGCCGGGGCGCTGGCCATCTTCCTTGCAGCCGTTGATGAACCACTGCGTCTCTTTGGCGGGAAAACGTTCGTCGTCGATGTTGTACTGCTTCATCAGCCGCTTGATCGCCGACAACTGGTCCTGCGTGTCCAGGATCTGGAAGCTTTGCGGCAGGTTGGCCAGCTTGTAATGCGCTCGCAGAAAGCGGTTGCACAGGCCGTGGAAGGTCCCGATCCACATTCCGCGCACATTCACCGGCAGCATGGCGCCCAGGCGCGTCATCATTTCCTTGGCGGCCTTGTTGGTGAAGGTCACCGCCATCACGCCGCCGGGCGACACCTGCCCGGTGGACAGCAGCCAGGCAATCCGGGTGGTGAGGACCCGCGTCTTGCCCGAGCCGGCGCCCGCCAGGATCAGGGCATGTTCAGCGGGCAGGACGACCGCGGCGCGTTGTTCGTCATTGAGTTGGCGCAGCAGGGGGGCATCGGGCGCGGCGGTCGAAAACGGCGATACATCAAGGGGCATGACACATTGTAGAAAGCCCCCGCCGCACAGGCCTTAGAATCGGCCACCGGGCCCAAGCATTGCGGCCCGGTTTCTTTCGGCCCGGCGATCCCCGCGATCGCTCGGCGTCGCAGGCACCGGGCCAACATCCAAGCGCTCTCCCTGTTCTTCAAACAGTTTCACGGAGCCTGGTATGGAAATCTTTGATTACGACAACGTCCTGCTGTTGCCACGCAAGTGCCGCGTGGAAAGCCGTTCCGAATGCAACGCCGGCGTTGAACTCGGCGGCCGCACCTTCCGCATCCCGGTGGTGCCGGCCAATATGAAAACCGTGGTGGACGAGTCCATCTGCCTGTGGATGGCGCGTAATGGCTATTTCTACGTCATGCACCGGTTCGATCTCGATAACGTCGCCTTCGTGCGCCATATGCACGCCCAGGGCGCCTACGCCTCCATCTCGCTGGGGGTGAAGGCCGCCGACTACGAGACGGTGGACACGCTGGCGGCCCAGGGGCTGGTGCCCGAGTACATCACCATCGACATCGCCCACGGCCATGCCGACACGGTGCAGCGCATGATCGCCCACCTCAAACACAAGCTGCCCACCAGCTTCGTGATCGCGGGCAACGTCGGCACACCCGAGGCCGTGATCGATCTGGAAAACTGGGGGGCCGATGCCACCAAGGTCGGCATCGGTCCCGGCAAGGTCTGTATCACCCGCATGAAGACCGGCTTTGGCACCGGCGGCTGGCAGCTGTCAGCGCTCAAGTGGTGTGCCCGCGTGGCCACCAAACCCATCATCGCCGACGGCGGCATCCGCGAGCACGGCGACATCGCCAAGAGCATTCGCTTTGGGGCCACGATGGTCATGATCGGCTCCATGCTCGCGGGCCACGAAGAATCCCCCGGCCAGAGCGTCGAGGTCGATGGCAAGCGTTACAAGGAGTACTACGGCAGCGCCTCCGACTTCAACAAGGGCGAGTACAAGCACGTTGAAGGCAAGCGCATCCTCGAGCCGATCAAGGGCCGGCTGGCCGACACCTTGCGCGAGATGGAAGAAGACGTCCAAAGCTCCATCAGCTATTCAGGCGGGCGCACGCTCATGGACATCCGCAAGGTCAATTACGTGATCCTGGGCGGCGACAACGCAGGCGAGCACCTGCTGATGTAAGCCGCCGAGCGGCGCGCCCCAGGGGCGGCCGCTCGCGCGTTTCAAACGCCCAAGAGATCCAGCGCCAGGCGGTTGAGGCGATGGCCCGGCGCGGTCAGGGCCTCCACCACGCTGAAGTGATTCAGCCCCGGCAGCGCCTCGCACACCGGCACATGGGTCCGGCCCCAGGCGCGGCGGATCATCTCGTTGTGCCGCAAGAATTCCATGCTCTCGCTGCCCCCCACGACCGCGGCCAGTTGTCCATGCGGGGGCGGCGGTAGCAACGCCGGACTGGCCTGACGCACTTGGCTGGGGGTCAAATGCAAGGACGCTTGCAGCGAGGGCGTGTGGCGCACCGGCTCCAGGTCGAACAGACCGGAGATCGACAGCGCCCGCGTCACCAGCTGGGGGGGCAGGGCGCGGTCGTAGCGGTCCCATAGGCAGGTCAGCATCATCGCGGCCAGGTGCCCACCCGCCGAATGCCCCGCCACGCTGATGCGGCGCGGATCGCCGCCGTACTCGCCGATGTGGTGCCAAGTCCAGGCGAGGGCGCGCACCATCTGCATCACGATCTCCATCAGTGTCACCGTGGGACACAAGTCGTAATTGGGCACCACCACGCAAGCGCCGGCCTCGGTCCAGGTAGGCGCCAAGAAGGCGTGCTCCTTCTTGTCCATCGAACGCCAGTAGCCGCCGTGGATAAAAACCACCACCGGCGCGCCGGGCCGCTGGGCCGGAAACACGTCCAGCCGCTGGCCCGCCGACGGCCCATAAGGGATGTCCAGGGTGCAGGCCTGGCTAGCCCGTACCCGCTCGGAGTCCTGCGCCCAGCGCTCGAAATGCACCGCGTGGTCCGGCACCCGGGCGCGGTTGTTGTACATCGCTTCGAGCCAATCGGGGTCGTCGTGCTTCATGGGGGTCTCCTGGGGGCGTGCAAAGGCCTATCCTAAAGTGCACAGGGCCCGCCCGGGGCGAAGCGGGGGTCGGCCCGCGCCTAGAATCATGTTTTCGACCGCCACCCACGATGCCCAAGGCCCCGCCCTCCACCCCCGCCACCTACGAGGCCGCCCTCGAGGAGCTCGAGCAGCTGATTGCCCAGATCGAGTCGGGCCAGATGCCCCTGGAGCAGATGCTGGCCGGTTACGAGCGCGGCGCGCAGTTGCTGGCGTTTTGTCGCAGCAAGCTCGACGCGGTGGACCAGCAGATCAAGGTCCTGGACGAAGGCACCCTCAAGCCGTGGACCCAGGAATGAGCGCTGACCTCGACTTCCCCCGCTGGAGCGCCGCCCACCTGGGTCAGGTCGAGTCCGCCCTGGATCGCTGGGTCCTTGCGGGAGCGCCCGCCGGCCTGGGTGAGGCCATGCGTTACGCCGTGCTCGATGGCGGCAAGCGTCTGCGCCCCCTGCTGGTGATGGCCGCTGCCGAGGCGGTCGGTGGCGACCTGCAGGCCGGCCTGCGCGCCGCCTGCGCAGTCGAATTGATCCACGCCTACTCGCTGGTCCACGACGACATGCCCTGCATGGACAACGACGTGCTGCGTCGCGGCAAGCCCACTGTCCATGTGCGCTTTGGTGAGGCCCAGGCCCTGCTCGCCGGCGACGCGCTGCAGGCCCTGGCCTTTGAGCTGCTCACACCCCCGGCCACCGAGATGCCCGATCGCATTCAGGCCTCGCTGTGCCGCCTGCTGGCCCGCGCGGCTGGCCACGACGGCATGGCCGGTGGCCAGGCCATCGACCTGGCCAGCGTCGGCCACGCCCTCGGCGAAGACGAACTTCGCCAGATGCACCGCCTCAAGACCGGCGCCTTGCTCCGGTGCAGCGTCATGCTGGGGGCGGCGTGCGCCGAGCCCACCGACGCCGCCCGCCAGGCCTTGGCCCGTTATGGCGACGCGATCGGGCTGGCCTTTCAGGTGGTCGATGACATCCTGGACGTCACTGCCGACTCCGCCACCCTGGGCAAGACCGCCGGCAAGGATGCGGCCCAGGACAAGCCCACCTATGTGTCACTCATGGGCCTGGACCGCTCACGCGCCTACGCCGCAGCCTTGTTTGACGAGGCCGTCAGCGCCCTGGCCGCCAGCGGTCTGCCCGACACCCGGGCCCTGCGCGCCCTGGCGACGATGGTGATCCAACGCGCCCACTGAACACCGACAGACGATAAGACGGACGACAACCCCATGGCCACTCTGCTCGAATCCATTGCCGACCCCGCAGACCTGCGTCGCCTGACCCGGCAGCAGCTGCCCCAGGTCGCCGACGAACTGCGCGCTTATGTCCTCGACAGCGTCTCGCGCACCGGCGGCCACCTCAGCTCGAATTTGGGCACGGTCGAACTCACGATCGCCTTGCACTACGTCTTCAATACCCCGCACGACCGCCTGGTCTGGGACGTGGGCCACCAGACCTACCCGCACAAGATCCTCACCGGCCGCCGCGACCGCATGGACTCGCTGCGTCAGCTCGGGGGCTTGTCTGGCTTTCCCCTGCGCACCGAGAGCCCCTACGACGCCTTCGGCACGGCCCATTCGTCCACCAGCATCTCCGCCGCCCTGGGCATGGCCCTGGCCGCCCGTCGCAAGGGCGAGGACCGCAAGGCCGTGGCCATCATCGGCGACGGCGCCATGACCGCCGGCATGGCCTTCGAGGCCTTGAACAACGCGGGTGTCGCCGACTGCGACCTGCTGGTGATCCTCAACGACAACGACATGTCCATCAGCCCGCCGGTCGGTGCGCTCAATCGCTACTTGGCGCAGCTGATGTCGGGCCAGTTTTATGCGGCGGCCAAGAACGTAGGCAAAAACATGCTCAAGGTCGCGCCGCCCTTGTTCGAGCTGGCCAAGCGCATCGAGGAACACGCCAAGGGCATGGTGGTACCCGCCACCCTTTTCGAGAAATTCGGCTTCAACTACATCGGACCGATCGACGGCCACGACCTTGATTCGCTCGTCCCCACCCTCGAAAACATCCGCCACCTCAAGGGCCCACAGTTCCTGCACGTGGTCACGCGCAAAGGCCAGGGCTACAAGCTCGCCGAGGCCGACCCCGTCACCTACCACGGCCCGGGCAAGTTCGACCCCAAGGTCGGCATCACGCCTCCGGCCACGCCGCCCAAG
>CANHSE010000087.1 GCA_947463025.1 Comamonadaceae bacterium | reverse complement strand
GAATCGCTGGTCATCACCGTCTGGTAGTTCTGGGGCAGTTGAGGCAGCAGGAAGAAGCCGAACATGCCGCCTTCGCAATCCGCGCTGAACGGAACGCCTTCGGCCTTGGCCGCCGCCGACAGCCCGTCGACCAGCGACCGCGTGCGCGCTGACAGCGCATCGAAGAAGCCCGGCTTGCTGATCTCGGCCAGGGTGGCCAGGCCGCAAGCGGTGGCCACCGGATTGCCCGAGAGCGTGCCGGCCTGGTAGACCGGCCCCAGCGGCGCGAGTTGTTCCATCACCGCACGCGGTCCACCGAAGGCTGCCAGCGGCATGCCGCCGCCGATCACCTTGCCCATGACGGTGATATCGGGCTTGAAGCCGGGGATCTGTTTGGCATAGACGCTTTGCGCGCCGCCCAGGGCCACGCGGAAACCCGACATCACCTCGTCGAACACCAGCAGCGCGCCATGCTGCGTGCACAGCTCGCGGCATCGCTTCATGAAGGGCACGCTGGCACGCACGAAATTCATGTTGCCGGCGATCGCCTCGATCATCAGGCAGGCGATGTCCTTGCCGTGCAGGCTGAAGGCCTCTTCGAGCTGCGT
Source organism: Comamonadaceae bacterium (assembly GCA_947463025.1). Taxonomy (GTDB): domain Bacteria; phylum Pseudomonadota; class Gammaproteobacteria; order Burkholderiales; family Burkholderiaceae_C; genus Ramlibacter. Next base: position 10,068 of record CANHSE010000087.1, on the reverse strand, counting down.
GAGATTGTTGTATTCGAGGACGACGGTGTGCTGTGTCACTTCGGGCGGCACGCCGGCGCTGGTGGGGTTGCCAAAGGTGGCCAGGCCCGAACCGGCCTTGACCAGCAGCGCGTCGGCATGGCCGTGGTAGCAGCCTTCGAACTTGATGATCAACTTGCGCCCGGTGGCACCACGCGCCAGACGCAAGGCGCTCATGGCCGCCTCGGTGCCCGAGCTCACAAGGCGCACCATCTCCAGCGAGGGCACGGCGTCGATGATGGCCTGCGCCAGTTCGACCTCGCGCTCGGTGGGCGCGCCAAAGGAGAAGCCCTCCAGAGCCGCCTTTTGCACCGCCTCGACCACCGCCGGATGGCCGTGGCCCAGGATCATCGGACCCCAGGAGCCGATGTAGTCGATGTACTTTTTGTTGTTGGCGTCCCAGAAATAGGCGCCCTGGGCCCGCTGCACGAAACGGGGCGTGCCGCCCACGGCGCGAAAGGCGCGCACCGGCGAATTCACGCCGCCGGGAATGAGCGCCTTGGCGCGGTCGAACAAAACCTGGTTGCGATCAGTGCTTGGTGTCATGGGCGGGCATGTCCAGGACTTGCAGGGCCTGGGCTTCTTCTTCGGTTAAGGATTCGGGTTCGCCGGCCTCGGGCTGGGCCCAGAACAGGCGGTCAGGCACAACGTGGCCCATGCCGGGGCGAAAGCCCGCGTCTAGCGCCTCGTCAAGATAGCCCAGCGCCTCGGCGGCGGCGGCGGTCAGGTCGGTGCCATTGGCCAGCAAGGCGGCCACGGCGGCGGTCAGTGTCTCGCCAGCGCCCGTGAATACCGCCTCAAAGCGCTCGAAGCGCTGACTGGTGAGAGTGGACTGCGGCGTGGCCAGCACGTTGTCGATGAATTGATCGGGCAGGGGCACGCCGGTCACCAGCGTGTAGGGCACGCCCGCTTCGGCCGCGGCGCGGGCCAGGTCACGCGGGCTCGGGCTGCGCTCGCCTTGCCAATCGGGCAGCAGCCACCGCCACAGCGTGCTGTGATTGCCCACGAGCACTGTGGTTTGCGGCAGCAGCAGCTCGCGAAAGGCATCCAAATAGGCATCGATCTGGCTCTCGTCCCACCAGGACAGATCGGGCATGTAGGCGATCAGCGGCACGTCGGCGTAGTCGGCGGCGATCTCAGCGATGGTGCTCACGGTCTCGGGTGTGCCGACGAAGCCGACCTTGATCACCTGCACCGCCACATCCTCGAGGATGGCTCGCGCCTGTTCGGCGACGGCGTCTTCATCGAAGCTGAAATGGTTGAAGACTTCGGCGGTGTCACGCGCGTAGGCGCCGGTCACGACCGGCAAGGCGTGCGCGCCCACCGAAGCCATGGCGGTGATGTCCGCCGCCAGCCCGCCCGCGCCACTGGGGTCACTGGCATTGAAGGTCAGGACGCAGGGCGGACCCGCGTCGATCTCGGTGTCTTCGGCGTCAGCGTCAGACGCCGTGGGGTATGTGGGGGCGGTCATCGTCGTGCAAGCTTACGGATGGGCCCAGGTTGCGGTCATCTGGCTGACGGTGTCGATACAATCGTTGCATTCTATTGGAAGCGACCTTAAGCTGTGACTGAAGCAAAAACCTGGATGTGTCTGATCTGCGGCTGGATTTACGATGAATCCGCAGGCGCTCCCGATCATGGTATCGCCCCCGGCACCGCCTGGGCCGACGTCCCCATGAACTGGACCTGCCCCGAGTGTGGGGCCCGCAAAGAAGATTTCGAAATGGTCCAGATCTAAACAGGTCGCCGTCGAACAAAAAAGCAGTGCCACGACGCGACCGGACCCGTAAGGGTCTCAAGGGAGCGGCATCAAGTGAGCACGACAGGGAGCGTGGGGGCACCAGCCCTCAAGGTGTTGGTCATCGATGACAGCAACACCATCCGCCGCAGCGCGGAAATTTTTCTCAAGCAGGGTGGCCATGAGGTCTTTCTGGCCGAAGATGGCTTTGACGCCTTGTGCAAGGTCCACGATTACCAGCCGCACCTGATCTTCTGCGACATCCTGATGCCGCGCCTGGACGGCTATCAGACCTGCGCCATCATCAAACGCAACGCGCGCTTTTGCAGCGTCCCCATCGTCATGCTGTCCTCCAAGGACGGCCTGTTCGACAAGGCCCGCGGCCGCATGGTCGGCTCGCAGGACTACCTCACCAAGCCCTTCACCAAAGACCAGCTGCTGCAGACCGTGCGGCAGTTCGGTGCCATCACGCAAGGAAGCGTCTGACATGCCCGTCTCCAAAGTCCTGGTCGTGGATGACTCCAAGGCTGAACTCCTGTTTCTACGCGAGCTGCTGCAAAAAAACGGCTACGCCGTGCGTACAGCCGAAAACGCCGACGACGCCCTGCGCCAGCTGGCGCAAGACCGCCCGGATCTGGTGCTGATGGACGTGGTGATGCCTGGGCAGAACGGCTTTCAGCTCACGCGCACCATCACCCGCGACCCGCAGTACATGGGCCTGCCCGTGATCATCTGCAGCAGCAAGACCCAAGAAACCGACCGCGTATGGGGCATGCGCCAAGGCGCCTGCGACTACCTCACCAAGCCGGTCGATCCGCAGCTGCTCCTGGCCAAGATCAAGGCGCTGGGCTGATCGCCGTCGGGCTGCCTGACCCATGGCTGAACGTGAAGCCCTGCGCGACTTCCAGCGTCGCCTAGCTGACCGCTTGCAGGCCGCGCCGACGCTGGGCGTGCAGGCGGCCTGGTTGGCGGTCGAGGCCGCGGGCGGGCGCTACCTGATCCCCCTGGCGCAGGCCGGCGAGATCTTTCCGGCCGTCGACGCTCTGACCGTTCCTCACACCCAGCCCTGGTTCCTCGGCGTGGTCAGTTTGCGAGGCGGCTTGTACGGCGTGGTCGATCTGGCGATCTGGCTCGCCGCCCCCCCGCAGGGCCTCCCGCGTCCGCGGGCCTCCAGCCCGCAGGCGCAGCTGATCACGTTCAACCCCGCATTGGAGGTTCAGTGCGCGCTGCGGGTCGATCGGCTCGTGGGCCTGCGCGGCCCCGAGCATTTCTGCGGGTCCACGCCCCCGCCCGAGGCCGGGCCCAACGGCCTCGGGCCGGTCCTGCACGAAGCGTCTGGCAGGCCCTGGCAAGCGCTCGATCTGCAGGCCTGGTCTCGACAGCCCCAATTCCTGCGCGTCGGCGTCTGAACGCCGTTACCGCACATTGCATCGAATTTCTATCCGTCTCTGGCTCTACTCGAAGGTCTCGCCATGCCCCTGGTCACCCCCCTCCAGACCCTGCTTGCCAAGCTGCGCAAGCCTCGATTGCAGCCGCGGCCGACGCGCCCGCACACCGAGCCGTCCGCTTCAGAGGTTTCGGGCTCGCGGCTGGCGGCCTGGCTCGGGTCCCGACCGGTCGAGGTGCACCAGCGTCGGTTGTCGGTCGTGCTGGCCCTGGCCCTGGGGGTGCTGGGCGTGACTGCCACCGTTTCGTTGCGCCAGGCGGATCATGTGGCGCAGCAGGTGGCAGGCACCGGCCAGGCGCTGATGCAGTCGCAGCGCCTGGCCAAGGCGGTCTCGCAGGCGCTGGTGGGGCATCCGCAGGCTTTTCTCGATGTCAAGGAGAGCGCCGACGTGCTGACGCGCAACGTGCGCGGTCTGGTGTCGGGCGACGAGGGCCTGGGCCTGGTGCCCGCAGATGCGCAGGGGCAGGCCGAGCTTGTGCGCAGTCTGCCCCTGGTCACGCGCACCGCCGACAACGCAGCCGCCATCCTGGGCCAGCAAAAAATCCTCACCCAAGTTGGCCAGGCGCTGCGCGCCATCAACCGGCAGTCCTTGGATCTGCTTGAACTGGCGGAATCGGTGTCGTCCCTGAAGCTGCAGCAGGGGGCGGCGTCCGCTGAGGTGTCGGCTGCTGGCCAGATGGTCATGCTCACCCAAAGGATCAGTAAATCGGCCAACGAGTTCCTCACGCTCGAGGGCGTCAACCCCGAGGCGGTTTTCATGCTCGGCAAAGACCTGCGCACTTTCCGCCAGATCGGTCAGGGTCTGCTCGAGGGCAGTCCCGAGCTGCGCTTGGCCGCCACGCAGGATGCCCAGACCCGCGAACGCCTGCAAGCGTTGCTGGCGCTCTACGACCAGACGCGCACCGAGGCCAGCGCCATCCTGGGCAATCTGCAAGGGCTGGTGGCCGCGCGCGAGGCCCAAGCGACCATCATCACCGACAGCGAGCCGCTGCGCCGCTCCCTGCAAAGCCTGCAGGATCATCTGTCCAGTCGCAGCGGACTCGGCTGGCTTGCGCTGCTTGCGCTCGTCGTGTCGGCGTTTGTGGCCATCGGGTGCGCCATCGGCCTGGCCTCTGTGCAGCTGATGGACAGCCGGCGCCGGCAGGCCTTGGCCGAGCAGCAGCGCCTGGAGGCTGAGCGCCAGCAGCAGGCGGCCAAGCGTATCAACGATGCCAACCAGGCGGCTATCCTGCGTCTCATGAACGAGCTGCAAAGCGTCGCGGAAGGCGATCTCACCCAAGAGGCCACCGTCACCGAGGACATCACGGGCGCGATCGCTGACTCGGTCAATTACACCGTCGAGGAGCTTCGCCAGCTGGTCGGCCAGGTGCACCAGACGGCGCGGCGCGTGACCCAGACCACCGCCCGTGTCGATGACACCTCCACCCAGCTGCTGGCGACTTCCACTGAGCAGCTGCGAGAAATCCGCGAGACAGGTCAGTCCATGCTGGACATGGCGGGTCGTATCAACCGCGTGGCCGGTCAGGCTCAGGAGTCAGCGCAGGTCGCACGGCTGTCGCTGCAGGCGGCCGAGTCGGGCCTGGTGGCGGTGCGCAACACCATGGGCGGCATGAACACCATCCGCGACCACATCCAGGAAACCTCCAAGCGCATCAAGCGCCTGGGCGAGTCGTCCCAGGAAATCGGCGAAATCACCGAACTCATCTCCGACATCACCGAGCAGACCCATGTGCTGGCCCTGAACGCGGCTATCCAGGCGGCTGCCGCGGGCGAGGCGGGCCGGGGCTTCTCGGTGGTAGCCGAAGAGGTGCAGCGGCTGGCCGAACGTTCGGCGGATGCCACGCGCCAGATCGCAGCCCTGGTCAAGACTATTCAGACCGACACCCAGGACGCGGTCGCCGCCATGGAGCGCTCCACCGAGGGGGTGGTAGCCGGGGCGCGTCTGTCCGATTCGGCCGGCGCGGCGCTCACCCAGATCGACCAGGTCTCGCGTCGATTGGCTGACCTGATCGAGCAGATCTCGGCGGCCGCTGTGCGCGAGGCCGAGGCCGCCAACGGCGTCGCGGGCGATATCCAGCACATCTTCACCGTCACCGAGCAAACTGGCGAAGGCACCCGATCAACCGCCCTTCAGGTGCGTGAGCTGTCACGAATCGCCGACGAACTTCGTCAGTCGGTGGAACGCTTCAAAATCGCCTGAGTTCGATCCCGCGGATTGTCTGTTTCATGCATGTGAATGGTCCCCATTTCCCGCCGAGCGCTTCCAGCGCAGATGCCGACATGAGCCCCGGCGACCTGGGCCCGCTGGCCTGGGTCATGGAGGCGCTTCGCAAGTCCTTAGAGGCTGCCAGCACGGCGCTGCGCCGTCAGGTGCGCGAGGGCTGGACGACCGCGCGTGGGCCGCAGGGCGGCGTTGATGCCCAGCTCTTGACCCAGGCCTGCGCACATTTGCACCAGGCCACCGGCGCGTTGGACATGGTCGATCTGGCAGCCCCCGCGCGCGTCGTGCGCGCGATGGAAGCGGCTGTCCAGGCCTTCCTCGCGCGGCCCGTCTTGTGCGACGAGTCTGCTGTCACGCAGGTCGAGCGGGCTGGCTTTGCGGTCGTCGATTACCTGGATGGCTTGCTGGCGGGCAAGTCGCTGTCGGCCGTCGCCCTGTTCCCGCAGTACAGCGCAGTGAGCACGCTGGCCGGTGCGACCCGCATCCATCCCGCTGACCTGTGGCACGTGGACTGGGCCTGGCACCTGAGCGATTCCTCGGGCGTTCTGGCCGTGCAAGACGGATCTTCGAGCCTGCCGGCGCTGCGCTCGCGCATGGACCCAGCGGTCTTGCGCGTGGTCAAGTCGAGCGATGTGGCCGCGGCCCGCGAGTTGTCCGAGCTGTGCGACGCACTGGCCGCAGGCCCGCAGCCTGTGACGGGTGCACAGGGCGCTGCGGTGAGCAGCTTGTGGCGACTGGCGGCGGGCTTTTTCGAGGCCCTGGGCCTGTCGCTGTTGCCCACCGATTTGCATGTCAAGCGCACCGCCTCGCGGGTGCTGGTGATGTTCACTCAGCTGGCCAAGGGCGATACCGCGGTGTCCGAGCGCCTGGGTCAGGACCTGGCCTTTTTTTGCGCCCAGGCCGTTCCGCCCGATGCGGCCGATGCCCCGCGCTTGCGCGCTGTGCGGCAGGCCTGGAGCCTCACGCGCCATGTGCCCGTGGCCTACGCGCTCGAGCAGCTGGGGCGCTTTGATCCCCTGCTGCTGGCGCAGGTACGCAAGCGCCTGGTGGCGATTCGCGAGAGCTGGTCGGCTCTGGCTGGTGGCGATACGAGCCGACTTCGCAGCAGCAGCGAGCAGTTCCTGCAACTGCGCGAGGCGCTGGTGCGCTTGCACCCGCCCCTGGGGGCACTGGCCGATGCACTGGCCGATGTGGCACACGACCTCACCCAGCGCGCGCAGCCACCCCAGCCCGAGCTGGCGATGGAGGTGGCCACCGCCTTGTTGTTCCTGGACGCGGCTTGCCAGGATTTCGATCCGAGTGATCCGCAACTGGCATCTCGTCTGCAGCGCCTGGCCGAGCGGCTGGTGGGTGTCCGGCAGGGTCAGGCCCCGCAGCCTTTGGAGCCTTGGGTCGAGGAGCTTTATCGCCGAGTCAGTCATCGCCAGACCATGGGCAGCGTGGTCGACGAGCTGCGGGTCTCGCTGGGCGAGCTTGAAAAAGAGCTGGACGCCTACTTTCGTGAGCCGAGTGCGCCCCAGCGGCTGGAACCGGTGCCAGGCCGGCTCAACCAGATGCGGGGCGTACTCTCGGTCCTGGGCCTGGACCATGCCGCGCAAGCAGCGACGCACATGCGCGATGGCGTGCAGGCCTTGTTGCAGGCCGCGCCGGGCGCCCCGGCGCCAGACACCACGGCCCTGGGCAACAACCTGGGCGCGCTGGGCTTCCTGATCGACATGCTGAACTACCAGCCTGCGCTGGCCCGCAAGCTGTTCGTATTTGATGCCCAGCGTGGCGAGCTCACGCCGGTGATGGGGCGCGCGCCGCGCCCCGACCGTCTGCCGCAGCCCATGCTCGAAGGGGAGCGCGTTGTTGCAGACGTTGTGGTGCCAGTCGAGGTCGCACCGGCACCTGAGCTAGAGCCCGAGCCCGCGCTCCCCCCCTTCGAAGACGCGCCGTCCGAGGATCACTTCAAGGTGATTGGTCCCCTGCGTATCGACCCGGCCTTGTTCAATGTGTACTTGAACGAGGCGGACGAGTGGTCGCGTCAGCTGCAGGTCGAGGTGTCCGAGTGGGTGCTCGATCCGCGCCAGTCGCTGTCCTCCTCGCTGGTCGAGAGGGCCCATGCCTTGTGCGGTAGCTCCTCGATGATCGGTTTCACGGCGCTCGCCAATCTGGCGCGCTTGCTCGAAGCGTCCTTCCTGCGCACGCAATCGCTGGCCTGGGGCACGCAGGCGCATGTCCAGGCCTACACCGACGCAGCCGAGGAGATTCGGCGCTTGCTTCACCAGTTTGCCGCGGGCTTCCTGCCCGACTCGCAGCCTCAGATCACGCAGGCGCTGATTGACCTGGAGCGGCTGGAGGTGCCGACGCGTGCGGCATCGCTTGCGCCGGCCATCTCGAAGGGGGAAGTCAATCCCATCGACGCGCCGGACTTGAGCCCCGAGTTGCCGTCGCCCCTCGTCGAAGCCCCTGCGCCTGAGCCCGTGTCCGCTCCCGTGTCTGCGGGCCTGGATCCGGACCTGTTCGCCTTCTTCGAAGAAGAAGCCCTGGAGCTGCTGCCACGCCTAGGCGGTGCCTTGCGCCAATGGCATGCACGCCCTGACAACGCCAGTGCCCGCGAAGAGGTGCTGCGGGCCCTGCACACGCTCAAGGGCAGTGCCCGGCTGGCGGGCGCCTTGGGTTTGGGGGGGCAGGCGCATGCGCTCGAATCGCTGATCGAGGGGTTCGAGTCGACGGTGACCAGCGCCGAGATCGAGCCCGCGATGCAGGGCTTGGACAGCTTGCAGACCGAGTTCGACGCGCTGCGCACCGGCGCGCAAGGCGCGGGCCTGGCCGCTGCGCCCGCGCCAGAGGCGATGGCGTATCCAGCGCCAGAGCCATCGGTGTGGCCCACGCCGCGCGTCGCGCGCGACGACGACGTGTCTGCGGTGTCCGAGCCTGTGCCCTCGACGGATTCGGTCTCAGGCCTGGCGACTTCACCCGTCATGCCCGCCGCACCCACTGGCGCCGCGGGCCAGGCCCGTGTGCGCGTGCGCGCCGAGCTCCTGGATCGTCTGATGAACCAGACGGGCGAGGTGATGATCAGCCGCGCGCGTCTGGAGGTCGAACTCGGTCAGATGCGCGGCGCGATGCACGAACTGGCCGACAACATCGAGCGCCTGCGCGCGCAGCTGCGCGACATCGAGCTGCAGTCCGAATTGCAGATGCAGTCGCGCCGTGGCAAGGACGCAGCCCCCGATTTCGACCCGCTGGAATTCGACCGCTTCACCCGGGTGCAAGAGCTCACGCGGATGCTGGCCGAGTCGGTGGGCGACGTGGCCAGCGTGCAGCGCACGCTGCAGCGGGCTGTTGACACCAGCGAGGACCACCTGCTCGCGCAGGCCCGCCAGACCCGCGAATTGCAACGCGATCTCTTGCGCACCCGCATGGTCGAATTCGAGTCGCTGGCCGAGCGTCTCCATCGCCTCGTGCGCCTGGCGGCCCAAGAATCGGGCAAGCAGGTGACGTTGGATATCCAGGGGGGTGGTATCGAGATGGACCGCGGCATCCTCGAGCGCATGACGCCTGCCTTCGAGCACCTGCTTCGCAACGCGGTGGCCCACGGCATCGAGACGCCCGAGGCGCGCGTCGCCGCTGCCAAGCCGGCGACCGGACGGATCGCCGTCACCTTGACCCAAGAGGGCAACGACGTGTCGATCCGCTTTGAGGACGACGGCAGTGGCCTGCACCTGACCCGTATTCGCGACAAGGCCCAGGCCTTGGGCCTGCTGCCACCCGGTGACGCCATCACCGAGTCCGAGGCGGCGCGCCTGATCTTCACGCCCGGGTTTTCCACCGCCAGCACGGTCTCCGAACTGGCCGGACGCGGCATTGGCATGGACGTGGTGAGCGCCGAGGTGCAGGCCGTGGGCGGGCGCATCCAGACCCAGACCCGCACGGGGCAGGGCGTCTGCTTTGATGTGGTCCTGCCTCTGACCACGGCCGTCACCCAGGTGGTGATGCTGCGTAGCGGTGAGCGTATGTTTGGTGTGCCGGTGGCACTGGTGGAGGCGGTGCTGAGTATGGGTGCATCAGCCTGGCAGCAGGCCCTGGGCAGTGGCCACTTGAGCCAAGACGGCCAGGTGCTGCCTGTGTACCGAGCGCGGGCCTTGCTGCAGTCCGCGTCTGCAGACACCCCGCTGGGAGAGCGTTCGGTGCCGGTGGTGATCGTGCGCAGCGCCGCCCAGCGCCTGGCCCTGCAGGTCGACGATGTCGTGGGCCACCAAGAGGTGGTAGTCAAGCATCTGGGGCCGCAGCTGGCGCGCCTGCCCGGATTGGCGGGCGTGACGGTCATGCCGTCGGGCGAGGTGGTCTTGATCTACAACCCGGTGGCCCTGGCGGCGGTCCATGGCGAGCGGGTGCGCGCGCAGGCCGAACCGGCGGATGCTTTCGGTCTTGCCGCACCGGTGTCGCCAGCGGACTTGCCGCCGGCGCAGGCGTCGTCGCTCGCGCCGCTGGTCCTCGTGGTCGACGACTCCAGCACCGTGCGCCGCGTGACCCAGCGCCTGCTGCAGCGGGAAGGCTATCGGGTGGCGCTGGCCGGCGACGGCCTGCAGGCCCTGGAGCAACTGGCGCTAGAGACTCCGGCGCTGGTGCTGTCGGACATCGAGATGCCGCGCATGG
>CANHSE010000086.1 GCA_947463025.1 Comamonadaceae bacterium | reverse complement strand
GCGCGAGAGATGGCTCACACGCTGAGCGGCATCGCTAGGCTCGGTGGCGGTGACATCGGTAGGCAGCTGCAGGCTACGGACAAAGTCCTCGCGTGCGGTGCCAGGCGCCAGGCGCAGGTCGATCCGTGTTAGCTGACCGGCGCGCCCAAACAGATCCTGGGCCGCGCCGATGTCCATCACCGCCAGCGGGCCACCGCCTGCGCTCACCGTACCGGCCACCTCCAAGGTCTGCAGCCGCAAGCCGACTTGCAGCGCGATGCGCGGATCCGGCAGCAGCTGGCGAGCGGCGGGATTGAGAAAAACAGTGTGCGGCGCGAACAGCGCAAACCGGTCACTGCCCGTGGCTGGCACCGGCATGAGCGCAGGCGCGATGGCTGCGACTGCGAGCGCATCGACCCCGAGCACCCGCAGCGTCTGACGGCGGCCCGCGGGAGTGGCCACCAGGGTGCTGGACTCAAGGACCGGGCTGGCCAGAGTCACCTGGGGATGGGACGCGACGCGGGCGTAGAGCGCTTCGTCAAACCCGCCCTGCACGGCGCGCAACTCCAGATCGGGTTGGCCGTTGACGGAGCGTACCGCGCTGGAAAACTCGCTCAGGGCGGAGGCGTTGATCAAGTGGACGGCAAAGGCCAGAGACACCCCCAGCATCACCGCCACCACCGCGGCGCCGCTGCGCCAGGGGTGGTGACGCAGTTCCTGCCAGGAGAAGGTGCGCAGGAGGGCCCGCATAGGGTCGATCAGGCGAAGCCGCGCGCGGTCAGGTGCAGCACGCGGTCACCCCGGCGTGCTGCGGCTTCGGAGTGTGTGACCAGCACCAGCGCGGCGCCCTGTTCGCGTGTCTGCGCCAGCAACAGGTCCATCACCCGCGTGGCGGTGCCAGGGTCCAGGTTGCCGGTGGGTTCGTCGGCCAGCAAGAGTGCGGGCCGATGCACCAGCGCCCGCGCGATCGCCACACGTTGCAGCTGTCCGCCACTGAGTTGCTGCGGCAGGCGCTCGCCCAGACCTTGCAAGCCGACCGCTTCCAGCATGGCCTGCACGCGCGGGGCGATGGCCGAGGGCGCGTGCCCCAGCAGCATCAGGGGCAAGGCGATGTTCTGGCTCACGTCCAGATGCGGCAGCACATGGAAGGCCTGGAACACAAAGCCCACATGTTGGCGTCGCACAAGCGCCCGCGCGTCGTCGCTGGCGCTGCCCAGGTCTTGGCCGCACAGGGTGATACGTCCTTCGTCGAAGGTGTCCAGACCCGCCAGGCCATTGAGCAAGGTGGATTTGCCTACGCCCGAATCGCCGACGATGGCCACGAATTCGCCTGCGGCGACGTCCAGCGAGACGTTCGCAAACACAGTGTCGGCGCCATAGCGCTTGGCCACGCCGACGGCGCTGACTACGGATGCCGGGGCGTGCGTGTTCATGCCGGGATCGCCTGCGCGGCGCGTAGCACCTGTTCCAGGGCCTGCGGCGCGTCGCAGGCGATGACGTGCCGCGCGGGCAGGCCACGCAGCCAGGTCAGTTGGCGCTTGGCCAGCTGGCGGGTGGCCGCGACGCCTGTATCGATCAATGTGGACAGGGGCTGCGGTGTGCCCGCGTCGACGGCGTCCAGCCAGGTCCAGGCCTGGCGGTAGCCAACGCAACGCATGGCCGGCAGCTCGGGCTGCAGGTCGCCGCGCGCGCGCAGGCTGCGCACTTCGTCCAGCAAGCCCGCATCCAGCATCTGCGTGTAGCGCGTGGCGATGCGTTCGTGTAGCCAAGCGCGGTCGTGTGGCTCCAGAGAAATCAGCTGGGTGGGGCGTATCGGTGATACGGGATCGGCCTGGGCATGCCAATCGCTCAAGGGGCGCCCCGAGAGCCGATAGACCTCCAGGGCCCGTTGGATCCTCTGGGCATCGAGGGGGGCTAGCCGCGCCGCGGTAACCGGATCGATGCGGGCCAGTTCGGCATGCAGCGCGGGCCAGCCCTCGCGGGCCGCCTGGGCATCGATTTCGGCACGTACCTGCGCGTCGGCTGCGGGCATGGGCGCCAGGCCCTCGAGCAGCGCCTTGAAATACAGCATCGTGCCACCTACCAGCACGGGCAGCGCCCCGCGTGCATGGATCTCGCGGATGCAGCGCGCCGCGTCGGCCGCAAACTCGGCGGCGCTGTAGGCCTGAGTGGCGTCGCGGATGTCGATCAGGTGATGGGGCACTTGCGCGCGTTCAGCGGCGGTGGGCTTGGCGGTACCGATGTCCATGCCGCGGTAGACCAGGGCCGAGTCCACGCTGACGATCTCGATCGGGCGGATACGTGCCAGGGCCAGGGCCGCCGCCGACTTGCCGCTGGCGGTGGGGCCCGCCAAGGCCAGAAAGGGCGGGGATGTCTCAGACGCTGCGGACATCGGTGGACAGCGCGGTCTTCAGCGCCCGCGCAGGAACAGCGCGTCGAGTTCGCGCAGCGTGACCTGGCGCCAGGTGGGGCGACCGTGGTTGCACTGGTCGGCGCGTTCGGTCTGCTCCATCTGGCGCAGCAAGGCGTTCATCTCGTCGAGTGTGAGACGGCGGTTGGCGCGCACTGCACCGTGGCAGGCCATGGTGGCGAGCAGCTCGTTGCGGGCGCGCTGGATCACGGTGCTGGCCTCGTGCTGCGCGAGTTCGGCCAGCACGCTGCGTGCAAGTTCGACCGCATCGCCTTGGGCCAGGCTGGTGGGGACGGCGCGCACCGCCAGGGTCTTGGCCGACAGCGGCGAGATGTCCAGCCCGAGCAAGCGCAGGGCTTCGGCGCTGGATTCCGCGGTCGCGACCTCTTGAGGTGTGGCGGGGAAGGTGGCGGGAATCAGCAGGGGCTGACTGGCGATGGCTTGCGTGTCGTCATCGCCTGCCTGCGACTTGAGCTTCTCGTAGACGATGCGCTCGTGCGCCGCGTGCATATCGACGACGACCAGACCCTGCGCGTTCTCGGCCAGGATGTACACGCCTTGCAACTGGGCCAGGGCACGACCGAGCGGCCAGTCGCCCGCGGGCAGGGGCGCCGCAGTATCGGGCGGCGAGCCGCTGGAGAAGGTGGCTGCAGGCGACGCGGGGGTACTCGGCTGCCACAGCAGGCTCAGATCGGAGACGGGCTGGCCGGGCAGGTCTTCGCGGGCGGCAAAGCGCATCGAGGGCTGGGTCCAGCGTGAGGCGTCGGTGGCAGGTTGCTGCCAGGGCGCAGGCCCTTGCGCCGAAGGAGCGGCAAAGGCGGTCGGCGCGATGGGTGCTTCTCCTGCGCGCGACGCAGCCAATGCGTTCTCGAGGGCATGGCGCACCGCTTGATGGACAGCGCGGCCATCGCGAAAGCGCACCTCGACCTTCGTGGGGTGCACGTTGACGTCGACTTGGGTCGGGTCGATTTCCAGCGACAGCACATACACCGGTTGGCGCTGACCATGTAGCACGTCTTCGTAGGCACTGCGCACCGCATGCGCGATGACCTTGTCACGCACATACCGCCCGTTCACGTAGGCGTACTGGTGGTCGGCGCGTGAGCGGGCGACATCGGGCAGGCCGGCGTGGCCCGTGACACGCAGCGGGCCCGCTTGACCGGCTAGGGCGACGCTCTGTTCGATGAAATCAGCGCCCAGTACGTCGGCCACCCGGGTGCTGCGCGCGTCGGTGGCCCGCCACTGCTCGATCAGCTTGCCCTCGTGCCAGATAGCAAAGCCCACTGAGGGCCAGGCCAGGGCGTGACGTCGGACGGCTTCGACGCAATGGGCCAGTTCGGTGGCGTCGGTCTTGAGAAACTTGCGGCGCGCCGGCGTGCTGAAAAACAGCTCCTTGACTTCCACCGTGGTGCCGACGGCGCGGGCGGCGGGCCGCAGCTCGCCGGTACGGGCATCCAGCAGGAAGGCCGTGGCCTCGCCCTGGACGCGAGACAGCAGGCTCAACTCGGACACCGAGGCAATGGCCGCGAGTGCCTCGCCGCGAAAGCCCATGGTCCCCACGGATTCCAGATCGGCCAGCGAGGCGATCTTGCTGGTGGCATGGCGCTTGAGTGCAACCGCGAGCTCGGGCGGCAAGATGCCGCCGCCATCGTCTTCCACGCTGACCAGGCGCGTGCCGCCGGCCAGCAGGCGCACGGTGATCTGGCGGGCGCCGGCGTCCAGCGCGTTGTCGACCAGTTCGCGCACCACCGAGGCCGGCCGCTCGATGACCTCGCCCGCGGCGATCTGGCTGACCAGTTCGTCCGGGAGCTCGCGAATGGGGCGGCGCGCGGGGCCACTAGCGGGGGAAATAGACAGGGCAGACACCCCGGCATTCTAGGGGGCAGGCCATAATCCCTCGCCATGGAATACGCCGCTTTCCTGATCGACTTCATCCTCCATGTGGACCGCTACCTTGAGGCCTTCGTGCGCGATTACGGGCCTTGGGTGTATGCCCTCTTGTTTCTGATCGTCTTCGTCGAGACGGGCCTGGTGGTGATGCCTTTCTTGCCCGGCGACTCGCTGCTGTTCGTGGTGGGCGCGCTGTGCGGCGTGGGCTTCATGAGCCTGCCAGTGGCCATGGGGGTGCTGATCGTCGCCGCCATCCTGGGTGACCAGTGCAATTACGCCATCGGCCGCTACTTCGGGCCCAAGGTGTTTCAGTGGGAGCAATCGCGCTTTTTCAATCGACGCGCCTTCTTGCAGGCTCATGATTTCTATGAGCGCTATGGCGGGGTGACGATCATCGTGGCCCGGTTCATGCCCTTTGTCCGCACTTTCGCGCCTTTTGTGGCCGGTGTCGCCGAGATGAACCGCGCCAAGTTCACCTTCTTCAACGTGGTCGGTGCGCTGATCTGGGTGCTGGGTATCTGCACCGCCGGTTACTTCCTAGGCGGCTTGCCCTGGGTCAAGGCCCATCTGGACAAGATCATCTGGGCGATGATTTTCGTGCCCGGTTTGATCGTGATCCTGGGTGCGTGGCGCGCGCGGCGCCAGGCGCAGGCTGCCACGCCCGGCCCGACCCTCACGCCCTGAGCGCGTTGGCCTAGATCGAGCGGCTACGCGCCAAGGGCGGGTTGGCCGCGAAGTACCGCTGGATGCCTCGCATCAAGGCGTCGGCCAGCTGCTCCTGGTAGGCCTCGCTGCGTAGCCGCACTTCTTCTTCGGGGTTGGAGATGAAGGCCGTCTCCACCAGCACACTGGGAATGTCGGGGGCCTTGAGCACCGCGAAGCTCGCTTGCTCCACGCGCGGCTTGTGCAGCCGCCCCACCTGTCCGATCTCGCCCAGCATCGCGCCGCCCAGTCGCAGGCTGTCCTTGATTTGCGCGGTGGTGCTCATGTCCAGCAGCACGCGGGCGACGTTGGCGTCTTGCGTGCGCACGTTGACCCCACCAATCAGATCGGCCTTGTTTTCCTTGTCGGCGATCCAGCGCGCTGCGGTGCTCGACGCCCCGCCCTGACTCAGCGCAAAGACGCTGGCGCCACGGGCGGTGGGCGTGAAGAAGGCATCGGCGTGGATGCTCACGAAGAGGTCGGCCTGTACCCGGCGCGCCTTTTGCACGCGCACATGCAGCGGTACGAAAAAGTCGGCGTCGCGCGTGAGGAAGGCGCGCATCGGACTTCCGTTGACGCTGTTGGCATTGATGCGGGCCTGCAGGCGCTGCGCGATGCGCAGCACTACGTCTTTCTCGCGCGTGCCGCCCGGGCCGATGGCGCCGGGATCCTCGCCGCCGTGACCCGGATCGAGGGCGATCACGATCAGACGGTCCGTGCGGTTGGCGTTGGCCGGGGACGCCTCGGTCATGGCGCCTGTGGCTGGGGCGGGCGGGGCAGCGGGGCTGACCGTGGGGCCTGCGGCTTGCCGCTGCATCTGCCGCTCGATCAGTTCTCCCAGAGGATCGCGAGCCGGTGCGGGGGTGGGCGCTGCCGCGGCGGGTGGGGCGGGACGGACATCGCGCAGGCGCTGCGCGATCAGTTGCTCCAGTGGGTCGATGGGCGCGGCGGGATAGACATCCAGTACCAGTCGGTGCCGGTAGGCCGCGATCGGGGGCAGGTGAAAGGCCTGGGGCAGCACCGCTTGCTTGAGGTCGATCACCAGGCGCACCTCGCCGGGTGCGTACTGACCGGCGCGGATGCCGGCAATGTAGGGGTCGTCCGCTTTCACCTGGGCCACCAGCTGGCGCAGCGCGGGGTTCAGATCGATGCCCTGGATGTCGACCACCAGCCGGGGTGGATCGGAGACCAGTGATTGGCGCGAGGCCAAGTGACCATCGGATTCAATGGTCACGCGCGAGTAGTCGGTTGCCGGCCAGATGCGTACCGCCAGGATGCTCGCCCCGCGCGCGATCTCGCTGGCGCCCAGTGAGAGCACCAGGGTGCCCGCCTTGAGGACATCGCGCCGCTGCATCATGGCGTGAGCAGGGCCTGACCCACCGCGGTATGGGCGTGGATCGTGATCTCGCGTGTCTCGTCCGACATGACCGCGAAGTCCAGGGTGAGGTCGGGCGTGGGCAGCAGGCCAGCGGCCTGATCGGGCCATTCGGCCAGTTTCAGGCCGGGACCGGCGAACAGATCGCGAAAGCCGGCGTCTTCCCACTCGCGCGGGTCGTTGAACCGATAGAAGTCAAAGTGCCAAATTGGCAAAGGCGCATTCTCGCCCGGTGCCGGCGCGCCTTCGTGGGGCTCGACCACCGCATAGGTGGGGCTCTTGATGCGGCCGCTCACGCCCAGTGCGCGCAGCAGGTGCCGCACGAAGGTGGTCTTGCCCGCACCCAGATCGCCGCGCAGCGCCAGGAAGGCGTGTCGGATCTGCGGGCGGCTTGCCAGCTGGTGGGCCCAGGCCTGCGTGGCGTCCTCGCTGGGCCAATGCGTCACCCGCGGGCTTCCTACAATCGGCGCTTCATGGTTGGCAGCGGTCAAGCTCATATGGACGGTTCGTCCCTCGTCCCGGAGATCGGGCGCTGGGCACGTGAGCTGGGATTTTCCCAAATCGGCGTGTCCGGCATCGACCTGTCCTCGGCAGAACCCGGGCTTTTGGACTGGTTGTCGCGCGGTTTCCACGGCGAGATGGCCTATATGGCCGCCCATGGCCTCAAACGGGCCCGTCCGGCCGAACTGGTGCCCGGCACCGTGAGCGTGCTGACCGCCCGCATGGATTACCTGCCCGGCGCCACCCCCGAGGGCTGGCAGGCGATCGAGTGGGCCCGCCTGGCGCGGCCCGAGCAGGGTGTGGTCTCGCTCTATGCGCGGGGTCGGGATTACCACAAGGTGCTACGCGCCCGCCTGCAGCGGCTTGCAGATCGGATCGCGGCGCGCGTGGGGCCGTTAGGCCACCGGGTGTTCACCGACTCGGCGCCGGTGCTGGAGGCCGAACTGGCAGCCCGCAGCGGCCTGGGCTGGCGCGGCAAGCACACCCTGGTGTTGAACCGCGAGGCCGGCTCGATGTTCTTCCTGGGGGAGATCTACCTGGATCTGCCGCTGCCGGCCACGGCGCCCGTCACCGACCACTGCGGCGCGTGCAGTGCCTGCATCGACATCTGTCCGACCCAGGCGATCCTGGGCCCCGGCGTGCTCGACGCGCGCCGCTGCATCTCCTACCTCACGATCGAGCATCCAGGGCCGATCCCCGAGGACCTGCGCCCCGCGATCGGCAACCGCATCTATGGGTGTGACGATTGCCAGCTGGCCTGCCCCTGGAACAAATTCGCGCAGCGCAGCGCCATCCCGGATTTCGATGCGCGTGACGGGCTGACGGACGCGTCGCTCGCGTCGCTCCTGGCTTGGACCGAGGCGGAGTTCCTTCGCCGCACCGAGGGCAGTCCGATCCGGCGCATCGGCCATGCGCGGTGGCTGCGCAATGTGGCGACGGCTGCAGGCAATGCGCTGCGTGCGGATCCTGGCGATGCGGCCCTGGCAGGCGCGCTGTCTAGCCTGGCGGCGCACCCGGACCTGGCGGTGCGTGAGCACGCCGTCTGGGCGCTGGGCCAGCGCGCCATGCGCCCAGCGTGACGTCGCCGGTGGTCCGATTCAAGTCAGTCCCAGCACCAGGGACAGGCTCGCGGCTCCCAGCAGCGTCGACAGTGTGATCAACGCAGCGACAAAGGCGCCGTCGTAGCCCATACGCGTGGCCAGCACATACGCCGTGGGCGCGGTGGGCAGGGCCGAAAAGCAAAGAAAGATCTGGGTCTGCGCCGCATCCAGCCGGAAAAGGTGGGCCAGACCCAGAGCCAGCAGCGGCGACGCCAGGTGCTTGATGACCAGCAAGGAGGTGGTCAGTGCCTTGCTGTGGGCCAGCGATCCCAGTTGCAGACCGGCGCCGGCTGTCATCAGCCCCAGCGCCAAGGAGGCCCCGCCAATGCGGCTCACGGCGGGGTCAAGCCAGGACGGAATTACAAATCCCGCCACATTCGCAAGGAGTCCCCCCACCGTGGCAATGATGAGAGGGTTACGCACCAAGGCCGATCCCACGGGCGTACCGGCTTGACGCGCCATGGGCCAGACGGCGGCGATATTGAGCAAGGGAATGGAGACCCCCATGAGAATAGCCAGCAGCTGCATGCCTGAAGGACCCGCCAGGCGGTCAATCAGCGCCAGACCGATAAAGGAATTGAAGCGGAAAGCCACCTGCGCGCCCGCCGCGTATTGGCGCAGGTCCATGTGGCGCCCCAGCAGGGGCAGGCGAGGCAGCAGGTAGGCCAGGGCAATGGTGCACAGCCCCAGGATCAGGCCCGCCGCAATCAGAGAGGACGCTGCACCCAGGTCCAGCGGCTTGCGCACGATGGACTGGAACAACAAGACCGGAAACAGGAAGTAGTAAACCAGGGCCTCGACCGGCTCCCAGACCTTGCGATTCAAAGGGGTGTAGCGGCATAGCAACCAACCACACAGAATCAGGGAGAAATCGGGGAACAGCAGCTGCAGGACATTCACCCGTCGAGCATAGCAACCCCTGCGCCGTGTACGGCATGCACACGCTTTAAGATTCGCTTATCCGCGGTCTGTCCGGCCGCGGCTTACAGAAGGAGATCCCATGCAACGCCGTTTTTGCCTCGTGTTGTCCGCCGCCCTGCTAGCCCTTTCCGCCGGCCCGGCCCTCGCGCAGGCCTATCCGAACAAGCCGATTCGCCTGCAGGTGCCCTTCGCGCCGGGCGGCACCACCGACATCGTGGCCCGCGTCATTGCCGAGCCCTTGGGCAAGGCCCTGGGCCAAAGTGTGGTGGTCGAGAACAAGGCCGGCGGCGGCGGTGTGGTGGGCGCCACCGAGACGGCGCGCTCCGCGCCCGATGGTTACTCCTTGGGGATGGCCACTGTCTCCACCACGGCGGCCAACCCGGCGATCAACGCCAAGATTCCCTACAACACCCTCACCGACTTCACGCCCATCATCAACATCGCGGCCACGCCCAACGTGATTGCGGTGCACCCGAGCTTCCCGGCGCGTGACTATGCGGGCTTCGTCGCAGAACTGAAGAAGAACCCGGGCAAGTACTCGTATGCCTCGTCTGGCACGGGCGGCATCGGCCACCTGCAGATGGAGTTGTACAAGAGTCTGACCGGGACCTTCGTCACGCACATCCCCTATCGCGGTGCGGGCCCGGCCCTCAACGACACGGTGGCCGGCCAGGTGCCGATCATCTTTGACAACTTGCCCTCGGCACTGCCTTTCATCAAGGAAAACCGCCTGATCGCCATCGTGGTCGCGGCCCCCCAGCGGGTGGCGGGTCTGAACAACGTGCCCACCTTCAAGGAAGTGGGGCTCGAGCCGGTGAACCGCATGGCGTACTACGGCATCCTCGGGCCCAAGGGCCTGCCCAAGGAGGTGGTCGACAAGGTCAGCGCCGGCACGCTCAAGGCGCTGCAGGACCCCGCGGTGCGCAAGCGCATCGAGGACACGGGTTCCGTCATCATTGGCAACACGCCCGAGCAGTTTGCGCAGCAAATCCGCGCCGAGTACGAGGTGTACAAGAAGGTGGTGGACAGCGCCAAGCTGAAGCTTGATTGAGTGTTCCCCCCGATCCCCTGATCGACACCTTCATCGACGCCCTCTGGTTGGAGGAGGGCCTGTCGAAGAACACCCTGGCGGCCTATCGCCGCGATCTGGAGGGCTACGACCGTTGGCTGCGAGGCCGGGGCGTGGCCCTCGTCGCTTGTGGCGAGTCCGATTTGAGCGGGTATTTCGCCCACCGCCATGCGCAGACGCGTGCCACATCGGCCAACCGGCGCCTGGCCGTGTTCCGACGCTTTTTCCGTTGGGCGCTGCGCGAACGTCGGGTGTCTGCCGACCCGACCCTCAAGTTGCAGCCGGCCAAGCGGCCGCTGCGGGTGCCGCGCACTTTGACCCAGACGCAGGTGGAGGCCTTGTTGGCAGCGCCCGATGTGGCCATGCCTCTGGGTCTGCGTGACCGCGCGATGCTGGAGTTGATGTACGCCAGCGGCCTGCGCGTGAGCGAGTTGGTGACGCTCAAGGTGCTCAATATCAGCCAGTCTGAGCACGTGGTGCGGGTCCTGGGCAAGGGCGGCAAGATGCGGCTGGTGCCCTTTGGCGAGGTGGCCAGTGACTGGCTGGGGCGCTACTTGGAAGAGGCTCGGGGCGAGATCTTGGCGGGCCAGCCCACTGAGGATCTGTTCGTAACGGCTCGCGGGGCGGCGATGACGCGGGCCATGTTTTGGGTGCTGGTGAAGAAATACGCCCTGGCGGCGGGCATCACCGCGCCGCTCTCACCTCACACCCTGCGTCATGCGTTTGCCACCCATCTGCTCAATCATGGGGCGGATTTGCGGGCGGTGCAGATGCTGCTGGGGCATGCGGATATTTCTACCACCACGATCTACACCCACGTGGCGCGGGAGCGGCTCAAGCAGCTGCATGCGAAGCATCATCCTCGGGGGTGATGGTTTCGTGGTCGGGGCAGCGCGGCGCGCCAGCTTCAGGCCTGCGCCAGACCGGCGATGGCCAGCGCGTAGCCGGGCACGCCAAAGCCCGCCATCACCGCCTTGGCGGCCGGCGAGATGTAGCTGTGGTGGCGGAACGCCTCGCGCGCGTGCACGTTGCTG
>CANHSE010000085.1 GCA_947463025.1 Comamonadaceae bacterium | reverse complement strand
CGCCTGGGCCCGTCGCTTCTTCGAGAAGATGAAGCGCATGCCCTCCTCCATCCAGGCCGCCGACTACTCGGCCACCCTGCAGTACCTGAACGCGGTCAAGGCCACCGGCAGCGACGACGCCGAGAAAGTGCTGGGCCATCTGAGGAAAGCCAAGTTCAACGACATCTTCATGAAGGGCGGCTACGTGCGCGCCGACGGCCGCGTGATCCACGACATGTACCTGATGCAGGTGAAGTCGCCGGACAAGTCCACCGAGCCCTGGGACTACTACAACGTCGTCCAGGTGATGAAGGGCGAAGAGGCCTGGACCACCAAGGCCGAGAGCAAGTGCCCGCTCTGGAAGTGATCGCCTGAACCCACCCTGCCCGCGCCGCGCGCTGCCTCCTGCAGCGCCGGCGCGTCATGACTCCCATTCCCCATGACAGAAATTTTCGGCATCCCGATCCAGGCCTTCCTGGGCCAGCTGATGCTCGGCCTGGTCAACGGCGCGTTCTACGCCATGCTCAGTCTGGGCCTGGCCGTGATCTTCGGCCTGCTCGATATCGTGAACTTCGCGCACGGCGCGCTGTACATGGTGGGCGCTTTCGCGTCCTGGATCATGCTGGACAAGTGGGGCGTGAATTACTGGGCTTCGCTGGTGCTCGCGCCCCTGATGGTGGGCGCGCTCGGCGTGGTCATCGAACGCAGTTTCCTCAAAAGGCTGTACGGACTCGACCCCTTGTACGGCCTGCTCCTGACCTTCGGACTGTCCTTGATCCTGGAAGGCGTCTTTCGCGACCAATACGGCGTTTCGGGCCAGTCCTACCCCGTGCCCGAAGCACTGGCGGGTGCCACCAACCTGGGCTTCATGATCCTGCCCAATTACCGCGCCTGGGTGGTGGTGGCCTCCCTCATCGTCTGTCTGGGCACCTGGTATCTGATCGAGCGCACCCGGCTGGGCGCCTACCTGCGCGCTGGGACTGAAAACGCCAAGCTGGTACAGGCCTTCGGCGTCAACGTGCCGCTGATGGTGATGCTGACGTACGGTGCCGGCGCCGCCCTGGCGGGGTTGGCGGGCGTGTTGGCTGCGCCGATCATTCAGGTCAACCCCCTCATGGGCTCTAACCTGATCATCGTGGTGTTCGCGGTGGTGGTGATCGGCGGCATGGGCTCGATCCTGGGCTCGATCGTCACTGGCCTGGGCCTGGGCGTGGTCGAGGGCTTCACCCGCGTGTTCTACCCCGAGGCCTCCAACGTCGTGGTCTTCGTGATCATGGCGATCGTTCTCGTGCTGCGACCCGCCGGCCTCTTCGGAAAAGAGGCCTGACATGTCCTCCCGCACCACTTCGCTCACCTACCTCGTCCTGCTGGCGCTGGCCGTCGCGGCGCCCTTCCTGGGCCTGTACCCTGTGTTCGGCATGAAGCTTTTGTGCTTCGCGCTGTTCGCCTGCGCCTTCAACCTGCTGCTCGGGTTCACCGGCCTGCTGTCCTTCGGCCATGCGGCCTTCTTTGGCGGTGCGGCTTACATCACGGGCTGGTTCGTCAAGGCCCTGGGCTGGACGCCCGAGTTGGGCGTGCTGGCGGGCCTGCTCACCGGCGCCTTGCTGGGACTGGTCGTGGGCCTCATTGCCATCCGCCGCCAGGGCATCTACTTCGCCATGATCACCCTGGCGCTGGCGCAGGTCGTGTTCTTCATCGCGCTGCAGGCGCCTTTCACCGGCGGCGAGGACGGCCTGCAGGGTGTGCCGCGCGGCGCGCTGTTTGGCGTGTTCTCTCTGGCCGACGACCTGACCCTGTACTACGTGGTGCTGGCCGTGTTCGCGGCCTGCTTCCTGGCCATCCTGCGCATCGTCACCTCGCCCTTCGGGCAGGTCCTCAAGATGATCCGCGAGAACGAGCCGCGCGCCATCTCGCTGGGCTATGAGGTCGACCGCTACAAGCTGATGGCCTTCGTGTTGTCGGCTGCGCTGGCGGGTCTGGCCGGTGGCATGAAGACGGTGGTCATGGGCTTTGCTTCGCTGTCCGACGTGCACTGGTCGATGTCGGGCGAGGTGATCCTCATGAGCCTGCTCGGGGGCGTAGGCACCTTCTTCGGCCCGGTCCTGGGCTCCACCATCGTGATCGGCCTGCAGAACCTGCTGGCCGACAAGGTGGGCGCCTGGGTCACGGTGATCATCGGCGTGATCTTCGTGATCTGCGTGCTGTCCTTCCGCAAGGGCATGGTCGGCGAGTGGCTGGCCTGGCGCGAGCGCCAGCGCACCTCGACCTGATCGCGCCTGCCCCGGGTTTCAGGCCTTGGGGTAGCGGTAGGTGGCGCACAGCTTGTGGCCATCCGGATCCCGCAGATACGCCAGATAGAGCTGACCCGCAGGGCCTTGTCGGATACCAGGCGGATCCTCGCAGGTCACACCGCCACTGGCGAGGCCCGCAGCGTGCCAGGCTTGCACCTGCTCGGGTGAAGTGCAAGCAAAACCCAAGGTGCCGCCATTGCCCACGGTGGCGGGCTCGCCGTTGATCGGGAGCGTCACGCCAAACGCGCCAGCAGGCGAGCGCCAAAACACGCGATGCCGATCGACTGCGCCGGGCTTGATGCCCAGCGTGCCGAGTACTGCGTCGTAGAAATGGCGCGCGCGTTCGAGGTCTGTACAGCCAACCATCACATGGGAAAACATCAAGAGGCTCCTAGTTTGTCTCGGGGTTTGTAAGTCGTTAGGGCCGTGGGCGGCCGCTCAAAGCTGGTAGTTCTGCGGCCCGCGACTCGCAATCTTGATCGCGCCCACGCGGTTACCCAGTTCGGCACATTTCGCCAGCGACCAGCCCTGCTCCAGGCCATGCAGCAAGGCACCGCGCCAGGCGTCGCCGCAGCCGGTGGGATCGACCACCGCCTCCGCCTTCACGGGCGGCACCACGGTTTTGTTGCCATCGATCCAGACCTCGCAGCCCTCGCCGCCCAGCGTGACCACCAGGCCCTGCACGCGACGCGAGATCTCGGCGCTGCTCCAGCCGGTGCGCTCACTGAGCATCTTGCCCTCGTAGTCGTTGACGGTGACCCAGGTCGATTGATCGATGAAGGCCGCGAGCTCCTTGCCGTCGAACATCGGCAGGCCCTGGCCCGGATCGAAGACGAAGGGGATATCAGCAGCCTTGAATTGCTGCGCGTGCTGCAGCATGGCGTCACGCCCGTCGGGCGAGATGATGCCCAGCTTGATGTCCGAGCGCGCCGCGATGCGGGTGATGTGCGCCTGCATCATCGCGCCCGGGTGGAAGGCGGTGATCTGGTTGTTATCCAGGTCGGTCATGATCATGGCCTGCGCGGTGTAGGTGTCATCGACCTGCCGCACAAACTCGGTGCTGATACCCAGGTCCTGCATGCGCTTGATGTAGTCGACGCCATCGCTGCCCACCGTGGCCATGGGCAGTGGCTGGCCGCCCAGGCGCTTGAGGGCGTAGGCGATGTTGCCGGCGCAGCCGCCGAAGTCGCGCCGCAGCGAAGGCACCAGGAACGACACATTCAAGATATGCAACTGGTGGGGCAGGATCTGCTGCGAGAAGCGCCCCTCGAAGTTCATGATGGTGTCAAACGCGAGGGATCCACAAATCACGGCAGCCATGTGTCGTACGCCTAGTTAAAAGAAATCAGGTTCAGGGATAGAAGGCGAGCACGCGGTAGCCCACGATGCGCGCCGGATTGGCCTGGGGTGCAATGGCCAGGGTCAGGGTCGATGTCCACTCAGCGCGCGCCTCGATCACTTGCGGTGCCTGCGGCCCCAGGTCGGACGGCTGCAGCACACGGCGCAACACCGGCTGGTCCTGCACGTCGGTGAGGGTGAGCTCCAGTGCCGGCATCGCCAGCGCGATGTCGGCCTGGTTGCTCAGGGTCAGGCTCAGGCGGAAAGCGTCCGCACGCACGCGGGTGAAGGCAGAGCTTTCAATCGCGATGGATTCAATGCGCCGGGGCGGGCCCAGGCGGCAGTTGAAGGAGGCGCACAGCGCCGTCAGCAAAGGCCGCAGGGCGGGCGCTTGGGAGGCGATCCGGTCGCGGTGGTGAAACACCACCTGCATGCACAAGGTCAGACCCAACACGCCGGCGAGCACACTCAGCGTGACGTGCATGCGGCGGCTTTGCCAGAAGGCGCGGCGCTGGGCCTGGCGCACGAAGGCCATGTCACGCAGCGCGGGATCCGCCTGGGGTGGAGGTTCGGTGGTCGTGTCCGGCGTGCCATCGGGCAGGGTCTGCGACACGGGCGCTTGCATCGGCGCATCGCCCTGCACAGGCGACGTCTCCTCCCCCAGGGGACCGGGTTCAAGAACAGGTTCGCTGGTGGACTCGCTTGGGCGTGGGTCTTCCTGCGGGTCGAGCGCGGGCGCCACATCCAGCGCGGGCTCGCGTGCGGCTTCCGCGGCCTCCTCAGGGGGCGGCTCGGGCTCGGGCTCGGGCTCGGGCTCGGGCTCGGGCTCGGGCTCGGGCTCGGGCTCGGGTTCGGGTTCGGGCGCCGGTTGCGGCGCGGACTCAGGTTCGCTGGCCACCACCGGGGTCGGCGCGGGAATCGGCGCCGACCCAACGGCCTGCATATTCACCATGGCGTCGAACACTTCGGAGCACTGGCCGCAACGCACCCACCCGTCGGAGATCTTCAATTGATCGGGGACCACCCGAAACAGGGTGGCGCACGCGGGGCAACGGGCGATCAAGCTCATGCATCAAATTGTAGACAGCGGCCTGAGCGGGTCGAATCAACCGCGCGCCGTCATCAGGATCCAGCCGTCCTGGGCATCGGCCACCGTCAGGTGGCAATAGGGCGCATAGGCCGCGGTCAGTTCGTCGGCCTGGCGCTCCAGGATGCCAGCGAGCACCAGGGACCCGCCCGGTGCCACATGCGCGCGTAGCAGGGGTGCCAGCATCTTCAGGGGCGTGGCCAGGATGTTGGCCAGCACGGTGTGGTACAGGCCCTGGGCGGCATCGGGCAGGCCAGCCTTCAAGGTGACGCCGTTGGCCTGGGCATTGTCCAGGGTGGCGCGCACGGCGGCTGGGTCGATATCGACGGCGTCGATGTCGCTCGCCCCGTACTTGGCGGCGCCGATGGCCAGGATGCCCGAGCCGCAGCCGTAATCGAGCACACGCTGACCGGCCAGAGGCTGCGTGGCGATCCAGCGCAAGCACATGCGGGTGGTGGGGTGGGTGCCGGTGCCGAAGGCCAGGCCCGGATCCAGGCGTATCACGTGTCGCGCCTGCGCCGGCGGCTCATGCCAAGTCGGCACGATCCAGAACTCAGGCGTCACGTCCACCGGCGCGAACTGCGACTGCGTCAGACGCACCCAATCCTGCTCGGGCACCGCGGCCACCCCCAGGAGTTGGCAACCTTCAAAGAAATCCTGCAGCTGCAGCAAGCGCGCCGCTTCCTGGGCCAGCGCCTCGTCGGAAAAGAGGGCCACCACCCGAGAGCGCTGCCAGCCCTCCTTGGGCGGCGGCATGCCCGGCTCGCCAAACAGCGCCCGCTCGGCGTCGGTGTGGGCATCGGCGTCTTCAACCGAGACGCTCAGGGCGTCGAGCGCGTCCAGCGCGTCGGACACGTCCTCTACGCGCGACTCAGGAACCAACAACGAGAGTTCGAACATAGAACGAGTGAAGGATTTCAAATTCGAGGGCCAGCGCGGAACCGGCTCCGCTGGGCCGCTGCTGGCGCCCCCCTGGGGGGGAGGCGCCGCAGGCGCTTCGGGGGTGGGTCACCGCTTATGGTGACCGAGCCACTGCTCCAGGTAATGGATGTTGGTGCCGCCGGACATGAACTTGGCATCCACCATCAGCTCGCGATGCAGCGGGATATTGGTCTGGATGCCCTCCACCACGGTTTCGAGCAAGGCGGTCCGCATGCGGGCCAGCGCCTGCTCGCGGGTGTCGCCATGCACGATGATCTTGCCGATCATGCTGTCGTAGTTAGGGGGCACGAAGTAGTTGTTGTAGACGTGCGAATCCACACGCACACCCGGTCCACCCGGCGCATGCCATTGGGTGATGCGGCCCGGCGAGGGCGTGAACTTGTAGGGGTCTTCGGCATTCACACGGCACTCGATGGCGTGGCCGCGGATCTGGATGTCGCGCTGGCTGAAGGGGAGCTTCTCGCCGGCAGCCACGCGGATCTGGGTCTTGACGATGTCCACGCCGGTAATGAGCTCGGTCACCGGGTGTTCCACCTGCACGCGGGTGTTCATCTCGATGAAGTAGAACTCGCCGTTTTCGTACAGGAACTCGAAGGTGCCCGCGCCGCGATAGCCGATCTTCTTGCAGGCAGCGACACAGCGCTCGCCGATGCGCTCGATCAGTTTGCGCGGGATGCCGGGCGCCGGCGCTTCCTCGATCACCTTCTGGTGGCGACGCTGCATCGAGCAATCGCGCTCACCCAGGTAGACGGCGTTGCGGTGCTTGTCGGCCAGCACCTGGATCTCGATGTGGCGCGGGTTCTGCAGGAATTTCTCCATGTAGACCGCCGGATTGCCGAAGGCGGCGCCGGCCTCGGCGCGCGTCATCTGCACCGCATTGATCAGGGCAGCCTCGGTGTGGACCACCCGCATGCCGCGCCCGCCACCACCACCGGCCGCCTTGATGATGACGGGGTAGCCGACGGCCTTGGCAATGCGCCGGATCTGCACCGGGTCTTCGGGTAACTCGCCCTCGGACCCGGGCACGCAGGGCACACCGGCCTTGATCATGGCCTGCTTGGCCGAGACCTTGTCGCCCATGATCCGGATGGATTCGGGCGTGGGGCCGATGAACTGGAAGCCGCTTTTCTCGACCCGCTCGGCGAAGTCGGCGTTTTCGGACAGGAACCCGTAGCCGGGGTGGATGGCTTCGGCGTCGGTCACTTCGGCCGCCGAGATGATGGCCGGCACATTCAGATAGCTCAGGGGCGAGGGGGCCGGGCCGATACAGACGGCTTCGTCGGCCAGCTTCACGTACTTGGCTTCGCGGTCGGCCTCGGAATAGACCATGACCGCTGTGACGCCCATTTCGCGGCAGGCGCGCTGGATGCGCAAGGCGATCTCGCCGCGGTTGGCGACTAGGATTTTCTTGAACATCACTCGATCACGAACAGGGGCTGGCCGTACTCGACGGCCTGACCGTTCTCGCACAGGATCTGGGTGATGGTGCCGGACTGGTCGGCCTCAATCTCGTTGAGGATCTTCATGGCTTCGATGATGCAGACGGTGTCGCCGGCCTTGACCTGGCTGCCAACCTCGACAAAGGCCTTGGCGCCCGGGCTGGACGAACGGTAGAAGGTGCCGACCATGGGCGACTTGACGGCGTGGCCCGCGGGTTCAGCGGCAGGGGCTGCCGGCGCCGCCGCCGGCGCGGGAGTCGGAGCGAGCGCGGGGGCCGCGGCGGGCGCCTGCGGAGCCAAGGCCACCGGAGCTGGCACTGCCGCTGGCTGCACCATCGGCGGCTGACCCTTGACGATCCGGACCTTGCCTTCGGCTTCGGTGATTTCGAGTTCGGAGACGTTTGAATCCGACACGAGGTCGATCAACGTCTTGAGTTTGCGCAAGTCCATAGGGGAGAGCTCCGAAGATCCTTGAAAGCAGTAAAAGTCGGCAAATATACCGATTTTTTCGCTTATTTACGGCTTCTGACGTCTTTTTACGTTAACTGACGTCGAATTGAAAGGCGCCGTCAGGCGCCGGCTGCAGCCTTCCACCGATCGAGTTCGGCGGGCGTGACCTGCCCCATTTTACGCTGTCGGATGAGGCCCCCGGCATCGACTACGACAGTAAACGGTAAGCCACCCGTTTGGTTACCCAGCGAGCGTCCCAGTTCCGTACCCTGAAGGCCTGCCAGGCCAATCGGAAAACTGACCGGGGTGCGACTCAGGAACTGCCGCACCGAGCTGGGCTGGTCGATCGCCAATCCGAGCACGTTCCAGCCAGATGCTGAATTTTCGCGATAGAAACGATCAAGAAGCGGCATTTCTTCGACGCAAGGCGGGCACCAGGTCGCCCAGAAATTGACCAGGAGGGGACGCCCGCGCAGGGTCGAGAGCGCCAGTTCGGTGCCGGCCGGGGTGTCCAGGGTGAGGGCCCAGAGGGCGTCTGCGCGGTCGCCGGGCGCACCTGAGGGACGCAGCCGCCACCCGGCCACACCCGCCCCAGCAACGGCCGCAGCGACGGCCACACCGCCTACGAGCAGGGCGCGACGGCGCTCAGGGGCGGCCATGGCCGGTCTCCGGGGTCGCCGCCGCACCCGCGGCGATCAAGGCGTGCAGGTCGGCGATGTCGCCACGCGGCGAGCGCCCGCGGGCGTCGGGGCGCAAGGCGCCACGCAGGTGGTCATGGTCATGAATCATCAGGTGCACGCCGATGGTCTCACCCAGTTCGGGGCATCGGCTGGAAAAGCTCAGGGCATCGACCGTCTCGCCGTTAAAACCCGTCACGCTGCGGGCCTCGTAGCTCACCGCCTGATCGATCAGGGCGATTTCGGCGGATTTGGGATCGTCGCAAAACAGCTGCAGGTAGACATCCGACAGACGTGTGGCCGTGCCATGCCAGACCGCGCCGCACAGGTGGGGACGAAAGACCTCCAAGCGCTGCATCCAGGTGGCAGCCAGCTGGCGCAGGGCCGCGAGCTCGGCAGGCTGAGTGTCGGCGCAAAAAATGGCCAGGTAGTCGCGGACTTCGTCCTCGATCAGGTCGTTATCGGGAAGCGCGGCGCGCGGCCCCAGCCCCAGTTGCTTGGCGGCGCGACGCTTGGCCGGTCCGTATTCCAGGCCCTCTTCGACCACCAGGCGGGCGGCGGTCGCGGCGATCTCGTGCTTGGCGCTGTCCATCCGTGCGATTCTTTCACGCTTCGCGCGGTCGATAATCCAGCCCCATGCATATCCACATCCTGGGCATTTGCGGCACGTTCATGGGGGGCGTCGCGGCCCTGGCCCGCGAGGCGGGTCACAAGGTCACCGGCTGCGACGCCGGCGTCTACCCGCCCATGAGCGACCAACTGCGCGCCCTGGGGATCGATTTGATCGAAGGCTTCGACGCCGACCAGATGGCGCTCCAACCCGATGTCTGGGTGGTGGGCAATGTGGTGTCGCGCGCGCGCAAGCCCGACGGATCGCCCAGATTTCCGCTGATGGAAGCCATCCTGGATGCGGGTGCGCCCTACACCAGTGGCCCACAGTGGCTAGCCGAGAACGTCCTGCAAGGCCGCCATGTGCTGGCCGTGGCCGGCACCCACGGCAAGACCACGACGACCTCTATGCTGGCCTGGATCCTGGAATCCGCCGGGCTCGCGCCGGGCTTTCTGGTGGGCGGGGTGCCAGAAAACTTCGGGGTGTCCGCCAGGTTGGGGGCCGCCCAGCGGCCCGGAAGCAATCGGCCACTGTTCGTGATCGAGGCCGACGAGTACGACACCGCGTTTTTCGACAAACGCAGCAAGTTTGTGCATTACCGCCCGCGTACGGCCATCTTGAACAACCTGGAGTTCGACCACGCCGACATCTTCGACAACCTCGCGGCGATCGAACGGCAGTTTCATCACCTGGTACGTACCGTGCCGCCCTCGGGACGCGTGGTGGTCAACGGCCTGGAAGAAAGCCTGGCGCGGGTGCTGCACCAGGGCTGCTGGAGCGAGGTGCGTAGCTTCGGATCCACAGTGAGTGATTACTCTTCTTCGGGAGAGCCTGGAGACTTTGAAGTCTCGCAGCAAGGCCGCCCCGTCGGACGGGTGCAATGGGCGCTGGGCGGCGTGCATAACCAGCTCAATGCGCTGGCCGCCATCGCCGCTGCCGAGCATGTGGGCGTCGCGCCCGTCGATGCGGCACGCGCGCTGGGCCAGTTCCAGAACGTCAAGCGCCGCATGGAGCTGCGCGGCACGGTGCGCGGGATCGCCGTCTACGACGACTTCGCCCACCACCCCACCGCGATCCGAACCACCGTGGACGGTCTGCGCCGCCAGCTGCAGCCCGGACAGCGGATCCTGGCGGTGTTCGAGCCGCGCAGCAACACCATGAAGCTGGGGACGATGAAGTCACAGCTGCCCTGGAGCCTGGAGCAGGCCGACCTGGCCTTCTGCCACAGCGGCGGGCTGGACTGGGATGCGCGCGAGGCGCTGGCGCCCATGGGCGCGCGCGCGCAGGTGGCGGGCGATATCGACACGCTGGTGCGCCAGGTGTCGGCCGCCGCGCGCGAGGGCGACCGCATCTTGTGTATGAGCAATGGCGGCTTCGGGGGAATCCACGCGAAGCTGCTGGCGGCACTGGCAAAGCCATCGACGCCGGCGAACTAGCCGGCGCGATGGCGGGGTCTTACTTGCCCCGGCGCGCCTTCACCGCCTTCGACAGTACCGCCAGCGCCTCCTGCGAGGGCTCCCAGCCCAGGCAAGCGTCGGTGATGCTCTTGCCGTAGGTCAGCTTGGACGCATCGTCCTTGCCCGGCGTGAATTTCTGGGCACCGGCCTCGAGGTGGCTTTCGATCATCACGCCAAAGACGCTGCGCGAGCCCGCTCGGATCTGAGCGGCGATGTCGTGGGTGACATCCATCTGCTTTTCGTGCTGCTTGCTGCTGTTCGCGTGGCTGCAATCGACCATCAGCGTGGGTGGCAGGCCGGCGGCCTCCAGGTCCTTGCAGGCGGCGGCGACGCTGGCGGCGTCGTAATTGGGCGCCTTGCCCCCCCGCAGAATCACGTGGCAGTCCTTGTTGCCCTGGGTCTGCACGATCGCCACCTGGCCGTTCTTGTGGACCGACAAGAAGTGGTGACCGCGCGCCGCCGCCTGAATGGCGTCGGTGGCGATACGGATGTTGCCGTCGGTGCCGTTCTTGAAGCCGATGGGGGCCGACAGGCCCGAGGCCAGTTCGCGGTGTACCTGGCTCTCGGTGGTGCGCGCACCGATGGCGCCCCAGGCGATCAGGTCGCCGATGTACTGGGGCGAGATGACGTCCAGGAACTCGCTGCCCGCAGGCAGGCCCAGGCGGTTGATTTCAATCAGCAACTGGCGCGCGATGCGCAGGCCCTCGTCGATGCG
>CANHSE010000084.1 GCA_947463025.1 Comamonadaceae bacterium | reverse complement strand
CTTCTTGCGCACCACGGTCAGGTGGCGCAGCACGGCGTCGTTGAAGCGGAAGGCGTGCTCGAGTTCGGCCATGACAGCCTGGTCAGCCTCGATGTTGACGCACAGGTAGTGGGCCTTGCCCAGCTTGTTAATCTGATAGGCCAGCTGGCGACGGCCCCAGTCTTCAACGCGGTGGATCTTGCCGCCGCCGGCGGTGATCATGCCCTTGTAGCGCTCCAGCATGGCCGGAACCTGTTCGCTCTGATCCGGATGGATCAGCAAGACGATCTCGTAATGTCGCATGGATACTCCTTGTGGATGTAGCCACCTGGCGGCACCCCTCGAGGATCGAAGAGGTGCTGGATGTTTCACCAGTGTGGCAAGGCAAAGCCCACGATTGTATCAGGCCTGGGCCAACCGCTTCCAGGTGGCGATCACGCTGTCCGGATTGAGCGAGATCGAGGCGATGCCCTCGTCCGCCAGCCACTGGGCGAAATCGGGGTGGTCGCTGGGGCCCTGGCCGCAGATGCCGACGTATTTGCCCTGCTTGCGGCAGGCCGTGATGGCCATGGACAGCAGCGAGCGGACCGCGGGGTCGCGCTCGTCGAAGTCGGCGGCCAGCAGGTCCAGGCCGGAATCGCGGTCCAGGCCCAGGGTCAGCTGGGTGAGGTCATTGGAGCCGATCGAGAAGCCGTCGAAGTGCTGCAGGAAGGCGTCGGCGAGCAAGGCGTTGCTGGGGATCTCGCACATCATGATCAGCTTGAGGTCGTCGACCCCCCGCTGCAGCCCCTGCTGCGCCAGCAGCTTGACCACGCGCTCGGCCTGGCTGACCGTGCGCACAAAGGGCACCATGATCTGCACATTGCTCAGGCCCATCTCGGAGCGCACCCGGCGCAGGGCTTCGCATTCCATGGCGAAGGCCTCGCCAAAGTCGGCGCTGATGTAGCGAGCGGCACCACGGAAACCCAGCATGGGGTTTTCTTCTTCGGGCTCGTAGCGCGAGCCGCCGATGAGCTTGCGGTATTCGTTGGACTTGAAATCGGACAGGCGCACGATCACCGGCTTGGGCCAGAAGGCGGCGGCGATGGTGGCCACGCCCTCGGCGACCTTGTCCACGTAGAAGGCGCGCGGCGAGGCATGGCCGCGGGCGACGGACTCCACGGCCTTCTTGAGGTCGGCGTCGATGTTCGGGTACTCCAGGATGGCCTTGGGATGCACGCCGATGTTGTTGTTGATGATGAACTCCAGACGCGCCAGGCCCACGCCCTCATTGGGCAGCTGGGCGAAGTCAAAAGCCAGCTGCGGGTTGCCGACGTTCATCATGATCTTGGTTTGGATGGGGGGCAGCGTGCCGCGCTCGACTTCACTCACCTCCGTCTCGAGCAGGCCGTCATAGATGAAGCCGGTGTCGCCCTCGGCGCAGCTGACGGTGACCAAGGCGCCGTCTTGCAGGATCTCGCTGGCGTCCCCGCAGCCCACCACCGCCGGGATGCCCAGCTCGCGCGCAATGATGGCCGCGTGGCAGGTGCGCCCGCCGCGGTTGGTGACGATGGCGCTGGCGCGCTTCATCACGGGCTCCCAGTTGGGATCGGTCATGTCGGCCACCAGCACGTCGCCGGGCTGCACCTTGTCCATCTCGGAGATGTTGTGGACCAGGCGGACCGGGCCGGTGCCGATCTTCTGGCCGATGGCGCGGCCCTCTGCGAGCACCGTGCCCTTGCCTTTGAGTTTGTATTTGAGCTCGGCCTTGCCCTGGGCCTGACTTTTGACCGTCTCGGGGCGGGCCTGCAGGATGTACAGCTGGCCGTCTTGCCCATCTTTGCCCCATTCGATGTCCATGGGGCGGCCGTAGTGCTGCTCGATGACGAGCGCGTAGCGGGCCAACTGCTCGACGTCAGCGTCGGTGAGCGAGTAGCGATTGCGTTGCTCCAGAGGCACGTCGACGGTTTGGATCAATTTGCCGCTGGCCGCTTTTTGCTCGGGCGAGGCAAAGACCATCTGGATCAACTTGGAGCCCAGGTTGCGGCGAATCACGGCGCGCTTGCCGGCCTGCAACATGGGCTTGTGAACGTAGAACTCGTCGGGGTTGACGGCGCCTTGCACCACGGTCTCGCCCAGGCCGTAGCTGGCGGTGATGAAGACCACGTCTTCGAAGCCAGATTCGGTGTCGATGGTGAACATGACGCCGGCAGCGCCTAGGTCGGAGCGCACCATGCGCTGCACGCCAGCCGACAAGGCTACATCCGCGTGGGCAAAGCCCTTGTGCACGCGATAACTGATGGCGCGATCGTTGTAGAGGGAGGCGAAGACCTCCTTCATCTTGTGCAGCACCTGCTCGATGCCCACCACGTTCAGGAAGGTCTCTTGCTGGCCGGCAAAGGAGGCGTCGGGCAGGTCTTCGGCGGTGGCCGAGGAGCGCACGGCGAAGCTGGCCTGGGCATTGCCGCCCGAGAGGGTGATGAAGGCGGCGCGGATGGCCGCTTCGAGGTCAGCGGGAAAGGGCTGGGCCTCGACCCAGGCGCGGATCTCGGCGCCGGCAGCGGCCAGGGCACGCACGTCTTCGGTGTCCAGGGCGTCCAGGCGGGCCTGGATGCGGGCGGTCAGGCCCCCTGCGGCGAGGAATTCGCGAAAGGCGTGTGCGGTGGTGGCAAAGCCGGTGGGCACGCGCACGCCCTGGGGCAGCTGGGAGATCATTTCGCCGAGGCTGGCGTTCTTGCCGCCGACCACCTCGACATCACTCATTCTCAGGTTTTCAAACGGAACGACCAGGGCGGTCGCAGGAAAACGGTCTGACATGGGAAGGCTCCGGAAGTTGAAAGCGGTGCGGCGCGCAAGAGGCGCGCGACCCGATGGCCAAGCAGCCGGCTTGGGTGTTGTTCTGTGTGGCGGCTGCGGGCCATGGGGCGGGTGTCGTGGGGTGGGGGAATTCGGCCTAGGAATTCGGCTAAATTGCGTTCGATTGTAGGCGGCAGACGCCCTTTGCGCCGCCCTGGAACCTGAAAGCTTGGAATGCCACACCGCACTGTTTTCTTCATCTCCGACGGCACCGGTATCACCGCCGAAACCTTCGGCAACGCGATCCTGGCGCAGTTCGAGATCCAGCCTCGGCACGTGCGGCTGCCCTTCGTCGATACGGCGGACAAGGCGCACCAGGCGGTGCGGCAGGTCAATCACACGGCCACCACAGAGGGGCGACGGCCCATCGTCTTCACCACCCTGGTCAACATGGAGGTGCTGGAGATCATCCGCACGGGCTGCCAGGCCATGATCCTGGACATGTTCGGCACCTTCGTACAGCCCCTGGAGATTGAGCTGGAGATGAAATCGAGCCACCGGGTCGGGCGCTTCTCGGATGCCAGCAAGAGCCAGGCCTATCACGACCGAATCGAGGCCATTAACTTCAGCCTGGCGCACGACGACGGCCAGAGCAACCGCGACCTGGCTTCGGCCGACGTGGTGCTGGTGGGCGTGAGCCGCAGCGGCAAGACCCCGACTTCGCTGTATCTGGCGATGCAATACGGCCTGAAGGCCGCCAACTACCCGCTGATTCCCGAGGACTTCGAGCGTCAGCAGCTGCCGCCGGCCCTGGCGCCCTATCGCAGCAAACTCTTTGGTCTGACCATCCAGCCCGAGCGGCTGGCGGAGATCCGCCACGAGCGGCGGCCCAACTCCCGCTACGCCGCCCTGGACAACTGCCGCATGGAGGTCAGCGAGGCCGAAGCCATGATGCGCCGCGCGGGCATCCGCTGGCTGTCCACGACCACCAAGTCAATCGAAGAGATCGCCACCACGATCCTGCAGGAGCTGCGGCCCGAGCGGCTCGTGTACTAGGGCGCTCGCGGCTGGGGGCGGCTCGGCTCAGACCGCCCGTGAATAGAAAAAACAAATCGGTCAATTTGCTTTAATTGGATTGATCAATATAAGGGAGAACCCTAGGATTCCTTTCGTTCGCAAACCTGCCAACGCACTTCGAAAGGAAACCTGAAATGTCCCTGATCAACACCCCAGTTCCCGCCTTCAAGGCCACTGCTTTTCACAACGGCAAATTCGTCCCGGTCACCGAGCAGTCCTTCCGTGGCAAGTGGTCTGTCGTCTGCTTCTACCCCGCTGACTTCACCTTCGTCTGCCCCACCGAGCTGGGCGACCTGGCCGACCACTACACCGAGTTCCAGAGACTGGGCGTCGAGGTCTACGGCGTGTCCACCGACACCCACTTCACGCACAAGGCCTGGCACGACAGCTCGGACACCATTGCCAAGGTGCGTTACCCCCTCATCGGCGACCCCAACCACCAACTGGCGAGCTTCTTTCAGGTGCTGATCACCGAGGGCGAGGACGCCGGTCTGGCCCTGCGTGGCACCTTCGTGATCGACCCCGAGGGCCGCATCAAGACGATCGAGGTGCATGACAACGGCATCGGCCGCGACGCCCAGGAGACCCTGCGCCGCGTGAAAGCGGCCCAGTACGTGGCCGCCCACCCCGGTGAGGTCTGCCCCGCCAAGTGGAGCGAGGGCGCGCTGACGCTCAAGCCTTCCTTGGACCTGGTCGGCAAGATCTGAGACCTCAGGGAGACACACCCATGCTCGACGCCGCCCTCAAGACCCAGCTGGCCAGTTACCTCGAGCGGATCTCGCAGCCGATCGAGATCACAGCGCAACTCGATGATTCGCAGGCCTCGCGCGAGATGCGAGCGCTGCTGCAGGACGTGGCCGAGGCCTCGTCTCGGATCACGGTGCGCGAAAGCGAGGGTGGCGTGCACCGCACGCCCTCCTTCGCGATCCACCGCCCCGGCGAGCACCCAGGCCCGCGCTTTGCCGGACTGCCGATGGGGCACGAGTTCACCTCGCTGGTGCTGGCGCTGCTGCAAGTGGGCGGCTATCCGCCCAAGGTGGAGCCCGCGGTGCTCGAGCAGATTCGCGCGCTCGAGGGCGAGTTCGAGTTTGAGGTGTATGTCTCTCTGACCTGCCACAACTGCCCGGACGTGGTGCAGGCCCTGAACCTGATGGCGATCCAGAATCCGCGCATCAAGACCACGATGATCGAAGGCAGCCTGTTTCAGGACGAGATCCAGGCGCGCCAGATCATGGGCGTGCCCACGGTGTTTCTCAATGGCACGATGTTCGGCAGCGGGCGGATGTCGCTGGAGGAAATCATTGCGCGCATCGACACGAGCGGTGCCGAGCGCGAAGCCAAGAAGATCTCCGCGAAAGATCCCTTCGACGTGCTGATCGTGGGCGGTGGGCCGGCAGGCGCCGCGGCCGCCGTGTACGCCGCGCGCAAAGGCATCCGCACCGGCATCGCCTCGGAGCGCTTTGGCGGCCAGGTGCTGGACACGTTGGGCATCGAGAACTTCATCTCGATCAAGGAGACCGAAGGCCCGCGCTTCGCGCTGGCCCTGGAGGACCATGTCCGCCACTACGACGTGGACATCATGAATCTGCAGCGCGCCAAGGCCCTGGTGCCCGGCGATCTGATCGAGGTGCAATTGGAGAGCGGTGCGTCGCTTCAGGCGCGCAGCGTGATCCTATCCACCGGCGCCCGCTGGCGCGCGATCAACGTGCCCGGCGAGCAGGAATACAAGAACAAGGGCGTGGCGTACTGCCCGCACTGCGACGGCCCGCTGTTCAAGGGCAAGCGTGTGGCGGTGATCGGCGGCGGCAACTCCGGTGTCGAAGCCGCGATCGACTTGGCCGGCGTCGTGGCCCATGTCACGCTGATCGAGTTTGATACGCAGCTGCGCGCCGACGCAGTGCTGCAACGCAAGCTGCAAAGCCTGCCTCATGTGACGGTGATCCGCCACGCGCAGACCACCGCGATCATCGGCGATGGCCAGCGGGTCAACGGCCTGGCCTACACAGACCGCGCCACAGGCGAGCGCCACACCGTGCCCCTCGAAGGCGTGTTCGTTCAGATCGGCCTGGTGCCCAACACGGATTGGCTCCAGGGGACGCTGGCGCTGTCCCCGCACGGCGAGATCGTGGTGGACGCCCGGGGCCAGACCTCGATCCCGGGCGTGTTTGCCGCGGGCGATGCGACGACGGTGCCGTTCAAGCAGATCATCATCGCCGCAGGCGACGGTGCGAAGGCAGCGCTGAGTGCCTTCGATCATCTGATCCGGACACCGTTGCGGGAAGCGCAAGCCGAGCGCGAGCGCGAGGCCGTTGCAGCCTGAGCACGCATGACGAAGTAACAGCACGCACAGGACCTTCGACGAGGGGCCACGGACGCACGCCCCCGCGTGAGAATGAAAGGCCCACTTGTCGGAGGATTCATGCAAGGCGACCCCAAGACCATTCACCACCTACAGGCCCAGCTGCGTAACGAGCTGACGATCACGAGCCAGTACCGTCTGCACCACCAAATCCTGCAGCACTGGGGCCTCGAACGCCTGGCGCGACGCGAGCACGACGAGTCTCGCGGGGAGATGCAGCATGCGGACAGGCTGATGGCCCGCATCCTGATGCTGGGGGGGATGCCCCTTCTGCAGGAACTGGGCAAGCTCATGGTGGGACAGGATGTCCCGCAAATCCTCGACTGCGATCTGCGGGGTGAGCGCGCCGCGCAGCTCACGCTCAAGGAAGGTATCGCGCACTGCGAGGTGGCGCGCGACTATGTCTCCAGGCAGCTGCTGCTGGACCTGCTGCAAGACACCGAGGGCCAGATCACCTACCTGGAGACCCAGTTGGACCTGATTGACAAGGTGGGGCTGCCCAATTACCTGCAGTCGCAGATGGGTCAAGCGGCCGCAGCGGCCGCTTGACGCACACGTAAACTGGGCGATTCCGAGTCATCGCCCCACCTCCTTGCCCGCGCCACGTCCACTTTTCGCGATCACTGCCTGCGTGGTGCTGCTGCACGCTGTGGCCCTGTGGGCCCTGTATGCGGGCCTGCAGGGCCCCGCACCGGCGACTCCCGTTGCGATGATGCGGGTGACCGAGGTGTCGCCCCCGAGGCTGGCGCCCCCAACGCCGACGCCGACACCCGCAGCGCGACAAACCGACGGGCGCCCGGTACAGCCGAGGGCCGACGTCGCACAGGCAACAGCGCGGACCTCGGTCTTGCCATCGGCGGTGCCGGCGCCGGCCAATGCCCTCGCGACCGAGGGCTCGCCCCCTGTGACGGCGCTGGCAGCGGCGCCCGCGGCAGGCGCCCTGCCCGCTGGGCTCGCATCGGCGTCCCCGCCCGGGATCGCAGCCACGGGCGCCGCGCCTGGCGTCAACCCGGGGGCTGCGTCAGCAACCTTGGGCGCGACGACGGCGGCTGCGCCCTCGCGCGTCGAGGCGCCGTCCAGCGAGGCCGTCTACCTGCGTAACCCCAGGCCGGCCTACCCGACTCAGAGCCGGCGTCTGGGCGAGCAAGGCCAGGTGGTCCTGCGCGTGCTGGTGGGGGAAGATGGCACGGCCCAAAGAGCCCAGGTGCAGCAAACGAGCGGCCACGACCGCCTGGATCGGGCGGCATTGGCCACGGTACTGACCTGGCGCTATGTCCCGGGCAAGCGCGGCGGCGTGCCCGAAGCCATGTGGTTCGATGTCCCGATCCAGTTCGTGCTGGAGTGAGATGGCCCCGGCGTGACCGCCGGGGGGTCGGTCAAAGCCCGATGGCGGCGATGCCGGCGCGGGCGATCTGGGCGTCTTCGTTGGACTTGACGCCGCTTACGCCGACGGCGCCTAGGCAGGTGCCATCCTTCATGATCGGAACGCCCCCTTCGAGCATGCCGCGGATGTCGGGCGCGCTCAGGAACGAGATCCGGCCGCCGTTAATGACCTCTTCGTAGATTCGGGATTCACGCTGACCCAGGGCGGAGGTGTGCGCCTTGGCAGGGGCAATATGGGCGGAGACCGGCGCCGCGCCGTCCAGGCGCTGCAGCCACAGCAGGTGGCCGCCGGCATCGACGATGGCGATGGTCACGGCCCATTTATTTTTCAAAGCCTCGGCTTCGGCGGCGGCGGCGATGGCCTTGACGTCGGCCAGTTCGAGCAAATGTGTGGATTTCATAAGGGTTAAGCATAGCCGGCGCTGGCCTTGCGCCCGGGATGCGCCCTAGAATGACCCTGACCCGAGTTCAATCTCGTCCCAAGGAGAGCTGTCATGACTGACCCCGCACAAACCCTCGATTACGGCACCGCCCTGCCCGCGCAGCAACGCAATCGCGTCCTGCGCAATACCTACTGGCTGCTGGCCCTGAGCCTGCTGCCCACCGTACTGGGCGCCTGGTTGGGCGTGGCCACGGGCATCACCCGCAGCCTCTCGGGCGGCGTGGGCCTGATCGTGTTCCTGGTGGGCGCCTTCGGCTTCCTGTACGCCATCGAGAAGACCAAAAACTCGGCAGCCGGTGTGCCGGTGCTTCTGGGTTTCACCTTCTTCATGGGGCTGATGCTCTCGCGCATGATCGCGATGGTGCTGGGCTTCTCCAACGGCGCCAGCCTGGTGATGACGGCATTTGCCGGTACCGCGGGCGTGTTCTTCGTGATGGCCAGCCTGGCCACGGTGATCAAGCGCGATTTGTCCGGTATGGGCAAGTTCCTGTTCGTCGGCGCGATGGTGGTGATGATCGGCAGCATCATCAACGTGTTCGTCGGCTCGAGCGTCGGCATGCTGGTGATCAGCGTGCTGGTGATCGGCATCTTCAGCGCCTACATGCTGTATGACCTCAAGCAGATCATCGACGGCGGCGAGACCAACTATGTTTCGGCCACCCTGGCCCTGTACCTGGACATCTTCAATGTGTTCCAAGGTCTGCTGGCGCTGCTGGGTCTGACCAGCGGGAACAACGACTGACATCGGTCTTTCGCTTCAAGCACAAGGGGGCCTTCGGGCCCCCTTTGCATTGCGGCATGCCGAAGATTAGAGGACGTCGCGCTCGAACACCGCCATCGACTCCACATGCGCGGTGTGCGGGAACATATTGACCACGCCCGCCGCCGTGCAGCGATAACCCGCTTGATGCACCAGCAAGCCGGCATCGCGAGCCAGCGTGGCGGGGTTGCAGCTGACATAGACGATGCGCGCGGGCGGGGTCCAGCCGGGCGCGAGCGACGGGTCCTGGTGGATGTCGGCCAGGGCCTTGGCCAGCGCGAAGGCGCCCTCGCGCGGGGGATCGACCAGCCACTTGTGGGCGATGCCATCGGCTGCGAGCACGGCAGGCGTGATCTCGAACAGATTGCGCGCCGCGAAGCGGGTGGGGGCGACGGCACGGGCGCGGTTTTTCTCGAGGTTCTCGCGCGAGCGGGCGACCAGCGCCTCGCTGCCCTCGATGCCCATCACCTCACCGGCCTGGGTGGCCAGGGGCAAGGTGAAGTTGCCCAGGCCGCAGAACCAGTCGATCACCCGCTCGTGCGGCGCCGCGGCCAGCAGACGCAGGGCCTGCGCGACCAACACCTGGTTGATGAACGGGTTGACCTGCGTGAAGTCGGTGGGCTTGAACGGCATGGTGATGCCGAATTCGGGCAGCGTGTAGGCCAGTTGCGGGCCAGCGTCCAGGAGGTGCACGGTATCGGGCCCCTTGGGCTGCAGCCACCATTGCACACCCGAATGGCTGGCAGCAAAGGCGCGCAGCTTGTCGGTGTCGCCACTCGACAAGGGCTCGAGATGACGCAGCACCAGGGCGATCACGGGCTGCGCGGGATCGGCTGCATCGACGCCGCAGGCCAGCTCGATCTGCGGGCAGGTTTCGATTGCGTCCATGCTGGCAATCAGCGCGCGCAGGGGCAGCAGCAGGTCGCTGACGTACTGGGGCACCACATGGCATTCGCGGATGTCGGCCACGTAGCGGCTCTTGCGCTCGTGAAAGCCCACCAGCACGGCCTCTTTCTTGCGCACATGGCGCACCGAAAAGCGCGCGCGCCATCGATAGCCCCAGGCCGGACCTTCGATCGGGCGCAGCACGGTCTCGGGCTTGACCTTGCCCAGATGCCAGAGGTTGTCTTCGAGCACACGCTGCTTGACGGCCACCTGCGCGCCCACATGCAGGTGCTGCATCTTGCAGCCGCCGCAGGCGCCCTCGTGCAGGCCAAAGTGCGGACACTGCGGCGTGACGCGCTGTGAGGACTGACGATGAACCGCCGTGAGCGAGGCCTGCTCCCAGTTGTTTTTCTTGCGGTGGACGTTGGCCGACACCCACTCGGTGGGCAGGGCGCCGTCGATGAACACCACCTTGCCGTCGGCGCGGCGGGCCACGCCCTGGGCGTCTATATCCAGGGCGTCGACGGCCAGCCAGCCCTCGGGCAATTCCACGGTGTTGTCTGCTTGCGATGACATCCGGAGATTGTCCCCTACGCAGCCCACGCCCCTGCCAGGGACATCGTTTTTCGTAAGATCGCCTCCCACAGGAGACCCCATGCCCCAGCACCCGAAGTATTCCAACAGCCCCAAGCGAGATCTGGATCGCCTCTACGAATTGCTCGATGAAATGGAGCGGTACGGCCTTGTCCATGAAGACATCCACCAGAACCTGGACGACGTGATGACGCAGCTGCACCCGGACGCCACCCGGCGGCTGCTGCAGCTGGAAACCGGCAACGAGGACGGCGAAGAGGACCTGCAGTTCGTGCCGGGCGTGACGGCGCTATTTCACTACGTGGAGCCCAGCGAGCAGCCGCAGTTCATTCAGGATCTGCGCAACCTGATCGCGCACTGCATCTACGCCGACACCTGGAGCACGGAGGGCGTGGCCGAGGCGGTGCGTAGCGAGCGCAACATGGATTACTACCGCCAGCATGTGATGCTGGTCGAAGACACCGAGACGCTCGAACGCTACGCATACGCCCGCAGAACGACCTGGTTTCCCAGCGCGATCACGCCCCCGCGCGTGGGGGCCTATGAGATCTCCCCCACCGAACACGACCCGAAACACAGCGGCTTTGCCTACTGGGACGGTACGCAGTGGTACGCGTCGCGGGTGCTGCTGGCCGATTGCCTGTCGCAGCCCCGAATCGCCGACGAGTTGTCTCGCTGGGACTATTGCTGGCGCGGCTTGGTCACGCCGCAGGGCTGAGGGCCCCGCGCGCCGGGCTCAGGCCCAGGCCGCGAGGTACTCCT
>CANHSE010000083.1 GCA_947463025.1 Comamonadaceae bacterium | reverse complement strand
GGCATCGCGCCGCTGATCGCCCTGAACAAGAGTGACCTGGTCGAGCCCTTCGAGCGTGCCTGGGCGCGTCTGCTGCCGTATCTGCGCATGCACTATGGCGTACTGCCCCTCTCGCTGCGGCTGTCGGGGGATGTCGACCGCGAGCACCTGATGCAGCACCTGCAAGGCAAGACGACGCTGGTGCTCGGGCCCTCGGGCGCAGGCAAAAGCACCTTGATCAACCTGCTGGTGCCGGGGGCCGCGGCGCAGACCGGCGAGGTCTCGCGCGCGCTCAATTCGGGCAAGCACACCACGACCAGCACGAGCTGGTACTGGGTAGATGGCGCGCGCACCACGGCGCTGATCGACTCACCGGGCTTTCAGGAGTTCGGGCTTCATCACATCGAGCCCGCCGCACTGGCCCGCCACATGCCCGATCTGCGGCCGCACCTGGGGCACTGCCGCTTCTACAACTGCACCCACCTGCACGAGCCGGGTTGCGCGGTGCTGGGCGCCGTGGGCCAGTCGGGTGAAGACAGCGTGAGCCCGAACCGCCACCGCATCTACGGCGAGCTGTTCGAGTCTTTGTCGCAGACGCGTTGGTGAATGTCAGGCGGGCGCAGCGCGCGCCCCGGCCTCAGCCCAGAAGACGGGCCAGTGTGAGCAACGCCAGCAGCACCATCCAGAGCACCACCGAGCGCCAGACCAGGCCGACGATGCTGCGCAAATGAGCCGGCTCGGCCTCTCGGCCTGGCGTGCTTTCGCTGTCGGCGCTGTCACCGGGGGACGGTTCGCCTGCGACCGCGCCCTGCTCGGTGGCGGCCGAGCGCAGCGCCTCACCGCCCAGACGGACGTTGACCGCGCCCGAGGTGGCGGCCAGCACCACACCGTCGTTGTCATTGGGAAAACGCTGTGCGTGGTGGCGCCAGCAGTCGATGGCTTCCTCGA
Organism: Comamonadaceae bacterium; assembly: GCA_947463025.1. GTDB lineage: Bacteria > Pseudomonadota > Gammaproteobacteria > Burkholderiales > Burkholderiaceae_C > Ramlibacter. Next base: position 10,174 of record CANHSE010000083.1, on the reverse strand, counting down.
AGCTGCCCACCACCGCAAAGGCCAGGGCGGTGGCGCGGGCCGGTACCCAGTCGATCAGGGACCAGGCGCGGGCCGAGGCCGCTTGCAAGCCGGTGCTGACCGGGTGGGTGGTGCTGCGATGCAGCCAGTAGCGCGCCACGAATTCGGCCAGGCGATACAGCACCGCGCCCGCCGGCCCGAAACCCAAGGCAGCCAAGATGCTGTAGCAGGCCAGCACGCCAAACACATGGCGGTGGGCGGCCAGCACCGAGTACTCGATCACATGCCGCAGCAGCTCGCTGCGAGGTAGATCGGCCACCTCGACCCGTTGCCATTGCGCAAGCAGCTCGCGGGCCTGGGCCTCGTCGCCGGCATCGAGCGCGTCGCGGATGGCAGTGAAGTGGTGGCTGAACTGGCGAAAGCCCAGCGTGAAATACAGAACCACCGTGCTCCAGACGATCGCCAAGGGCCAGCCCACAAAGCCATCGAGCAGCCAGTAGATGACGGCGGCCAGCAGGGTCGGGCCGATGACAGTGAGTGACCAGGCAACCCACCCGTGATGGGATTTTCCCGCGTCGAAGTTTCGGCTCACCCAGCGGGCCCACAGGCGCAAGCCGGCGTGGACCGGGTTGCTGCGGGCCAGAGGCCGCGCCTGCTCGATCAGCAGGGCGAACAAGATGGCAAAGAAACTCATGCCGGAATGATAGCGACCGGGGCGCGGGCGCCCTACCCGGCTCAGGCCTCGGGCTCAGGCGGCGAGGAAGCGATAGAGATTGCGCAGCATGCCGGCGGTAGCGCCCCAGATGAAGCGTTCGGTGCCGCCCTGGTCATAGGGCATGGAGAAGAACTCGCGCGGGCCGCCCGGCGTGGCCACTGCGTGGCGCCGGTGGTGGGCCGGGTTCATCAGGAACGCCAGGGGCACCTCGAAGGCGTCGGCCACCTCGTGCGGATTGAGCGCGAGGCGATGACCCGGATCGACCAGGGCGACCACCGGCGTGACCACAAAGCGGGTGCCGGTGGTGTAGGTGGGCAACTCGCCCAGCGCCTGCACATGCTCGCGCGCCAGGCCCACTTCTTCATAGGCCTCGCGCAAGGCGGTGTCCACCGCATCGAGGTCGGTGTCGTCACGCCGTCCGCCGGGAAAGGCGATCTGGCCCGAGTGGGTAGACAAGTGGGCGGTGCGCTGGGTCAAGAGCAGGGTGGGCTGCTCGCGCGCAATCACTGCCACCAACACCGAGGCATGGGCGATTTGGCGGTCGGTGAAGCGCGGCTCGGCGCGCACTTCGGGGTCCCAGGGCGGGGGCGAGAGAAAGCGCGCTCGCAGGGCCTGTGGCGACAGCGCCTCATGCGGCACCGCCGGCAAGTGGGCGTCGATCCCCACCACCGGCTGCAGGCGCGGGTCGAAGTGGGGCAGCTTCGAGAAGGGGACGAAGACGGGTTCGTCTGCAGGGACTTGGGACATGAGAGGCCTGAAAAACAAAACCGCCGCGAGCACAGGGCTGGCGGCGGCTTGGGGCGACCCGGCACGAGGCCGGACTGCTTATTGAGCAGCGGCCGCCTTGGCAGGCAGCTTTTCCTTGATGCGAGCCGACTTGCCGCTGCGATCACGCAGGTAGTAAAGCTTGGCGCGGCGCACATCGCCACGGCGCTTGACTTCGATGCTGGCGATCAGCGGGCTGTAGGTCTGGAAGGTGCGCTCGACACCCTCGCCGCTGGAGATCTTGCGCACGGTGAAACCGCTGTTGAGGCCGCGATTGCGCTTGGCGATCACGACGCCTTCGTAGGCCTGCACGCGCTTGCGGTTGCCTTCAACGACGTTGACGTTGACGATCACGGTGTCGCCGGGGGCGAACTCGGGGATCTTCTTGCCCAGACGGGCCATTTCCTCTTGCTCGAGGGTTTGGATCAGGTTCATGGTGTCCTCAGCGATCGTGCCCGCGCTACACAAGGGGCCCACAGGCTGGCCCCAGAACAAACTGGGGGCGCACGACGGGGCGGCCGGGCAGAGGATCGGAAAGCCAAAGATTATAGCCCGGCGGCCGGGGGGGGCTCCAGACCCGCCAGGAAGCCCTCGTCTTGGCGGTCCAGGCGGCCGGCCTGGCGGGCGGCGGCGATCAGTTCGGGGCGCAGTCGGGCCGTGGCGGCCAGGCGCTGCTCGCGGCGCCAGCGCTCAATGCGGGCATGGTGGCCGGAGAGCAAGGCCTCGGGCACAGCCTGACCGCTCCAGGTTTCGGGGCGGGTGTAGTGGGGGCAATCGAGCAGGCCGTCCAGGGCCGGGTTGAAGCTGTCTTCCTGGTGGCTACCGGCGTCATGCAGCACCCCGGGCTGCAGGCGGGCCACCGCATCGAGCAGGGCCATCGCAGCGATCTCGCCGCCGGACAGAACGAAATCACCCAGGCTCATTTGCACGTCGACATGCTGGTCGATGAAGCGCTGGTCAATGCCCTCGTAGCGGCCGCACACCAGGATCGCCCCAGGCCCCTGAGCCTCGCGGGCCACCAGCGGGTGGTCGATGCGCTGGCCGGTGGGGGAAAACAGGACCACGGGGGCCGCGTCGGCGCCCCGCTCGGCGCGCACCGCCTGCAGGCATAGCCGCAGGGGCTCGGCCAGCATCACCATGCCCGGGCCGCCGCCAAAGGGCCGGTCATCGACGCGTCGGTACTGGCCCTCGGCGAAATCGCGCAGGGGCCACAGGCGCACGTCGACCAACTTGCCCTCAAAGGCGCGGCGGGTGACGCCGGTCTCGAGAAAGGGCTTGAACAGCTCGGGGAACAGGGTGATGACGTCAAAGCGCACAGCCGCCCCCCGGTCAGTAATCGGGTTGCCAGTCGACCGTGATGCGCCGCCCCGGCAGGTCGACCGCGTCGATGAAGGCAGAGACAAAGGGAATCATGCGCTCGATGGGCTTGTCGCCCTCTTGGGCGCCGACCACCAGCACGGTCTGGGGCCCGGTGGACAGCAGCTCACGCACTTCGCCCAGGGCCAGGCCTTCTCGGTTGACGACGGCCAGGCCGATCAGATCGACCCAGTAGTACTCGTCGGTGCCGGCGGTGGGAAAGCTCGAGCGGGGCACGAAGATGCGGGCGCCGCGCAGGGCCTCGGCCGCATTGCGGTCGGGGATGTCTTCGGCGCAGGCGACGACGCTGTCGGCGTGTTCCTTGGCCTCGCGTACCCGCAGCAGCACCGTGCCCTCGAAGGTCTTGGCGCCGCGATCGGAGGGCTGCAGGTACCAGCGCTTGGAAGAAAAAAGCGCTTCCGGGGAAGCGCTATGGGGCAGGATCTTGAACCAGCCCTTGACGCCCCAGGCATCGAGTACGCGCCCGACTTCGACGGCATCGTCGGGAAGCGGGGCGGCTTCCAGGGGCAGGCTCATGCAAACGCCCAGGGCGTTGAAAGGCCGATCAGGCGGCCTTGGCAGCGGACTGCTTGACCAGACGCTCCACGGTCGGAGAAGCCTGGGCGCCCACGCCTTGCCAGTAGGTCAGACGGTCTTGCGCAATGCGCAGGCCTTCTTCGCCTTCTTTCGCGTTCGGGTTGTAGAACCCGAGGCGCTCGATGAAGCGGCCGTCACGGCGCACGCGCTTGTCGGCGACGACGATGTTGAAAAACGGACGGCCCTTGGAGCCGCCGCGGGAGAGTCGAATGACGACCATGATTTATCCTTCGGGTGGAGGGCCTACGTGAGGCGCAATGCGTGAGACGCTATGCGCTTGCGTGAGCCCGACATTTTTTCCAGCGTTTGAGACACGCGACACGGCCACCCGGCCGGCGACACGCTGAAAAGCCCACGAGTATAACCTTTTGACACGCATGCCCGAAATCCGCCCCAGCCGCGACGAGGACCTGCCCGCCATCTGCGCCATTTACGGCCACCACGTGCTGCACGCCACCGGCACCTTCGAGACCGTGCCCCCCACCGAAGCCGAGATGGCCGCCCGCCGCGCCGACGTGCTGGCCAAGGGCCTGCCCTATCTGGTGGTGGTGGACGCGGGCCAGGTGCTGGGGTTTGCCTACTGCCAGTGGTTCAAGCCCCGCCCGGCCTACCGATTCAGCGCCGAGGACTCGATCTACCTGCACCCCGATGCCCGCGGCCGCGGGCTGGGTCAGCTGCTGCTGGCCGCCCTGATCGAGCAGGCGCAGCAGGCAGGGCTGCGCAAGCTGATCGCGGTGATCGGCGACTCGGCCAATGCCGCCTCGATCGGCGTGCACCGCTCGCAGGGCTTCGAGCCCGCGGGGGTGATCCGCAGCTGCGGCTGGAAGTTCGGCCGCTGGCTGGACATCGTGCTGATGGAAAAGACCCTGGGCGACGGTGACCGCAGCGCGCCGGCACAATGACCGCTTCCCATGAAAAACAAGACACTCGCCGCCTGGTTGGCTTTCCTGGCGGGCCCGCTGGGCCTGCATCGCTTTTACCTGCATGGACTGGGTGACCTGATCGGGTGGGCGCTGCCGATTCCCACCGCGCTGGGCGTGTACGGCCTGCAGCGGGTGCAGGCCCTGGGACAAGACGATGTCTTGGCCTGGGTGCTGATTCCCTGCCTGGGCTTCACCTTCGCGGGCTGCGCGCTCACCGCCATCGTCTACGGCCTGACCGATCGCGCCAAGTGGAACGCGCGCTTTAACCCCGAGGCCGATGCCGAATCACCGGCGGGCGCGACCGGCTGGCTGACCATCTTCGCGGTGGCGGCGGCGCTCATGATCGGCACCGCGGTGCTGATGGCGAGCATTGCCTTTAGCTTTCAGCGTTACTTCGAGTACCAGATCGAAGAGGGTCGACGGATCTCGCAGTGAACGCCGCCGGTCTGGGGGTCGTGCATCTGGATGCCGCCTGCGTGGTGGTGGACAAGCCCTCGGGCCTGCTGTCGGTGCCCGGACGCGGCCCCGACAAGCAAGATTGCCTGGCGCGTCGGGTGCAGGCGATCTGGCCCGAGGCGCAGGTGGTGCATCGCCTGGACATGGGCACCTCGGGTCTATGGCTGATGGCGCGCGGCCCGGACATGCAACGTGCATTCAGCCGCGCCTTCGAGCAACACACCGTGGACAAACGCTACGTCGCCGTAGTGGCCGGGCGCATGGCCCCGCCGCAAACGGCCGATGGCTGGGACGAGATCGATCTGCCGCTGGCGGCCGACTGGCCGCGACGGCCCCTGCAGAAGGTCGACGCCACGCAAGGCCGACCCAGCCTCACCCGCTGGCGCGTGCTCGAGGCCGGCGACGATCGCACCCGGCTGGAGCTGGCCCCCGTGACGGGCCGCACCCACCAGCTGCGGGTGCACCTGCAGGCCATCGGGCATCCGATCCTGGGCGACGCGCTGTACGCGCCGCCTGACGTGCAGGCCATGGCGCCCCGGCTGCTGCTGCATGCCTGCGCGCTCAGGCTGGCGCACCCGGCCTGTGAAGAGGTACTCACTCTGCGATGCGACCCGCCGTTTTAGTACCGCCCACGGGTCGGCCCCGGCCCGCTAGCATGCGGGGATGACCTCCCCTCACCTCACTGTTCTCACCGGCAGCTCGCGCGGCATGGGCCTGGCCATGGCCAAGCAGTTGCTGCATGCGGGCCACGACCTGCTGTGTCTCTCGCGTCACACCCACGATGCCCTCGCCGCCGAGGCAAGCGCCGCCGGCCTGCGCTGCGAGCAGTGGCCGCTGGATCTGGCCCAGCCCGAAGCCGCCGCCCAACGCCTGGCGCAGTGGCTGCACACGCGCGGCCCCCAGGGCCTGCAAAGCCTGACCCTGATCAACAACGCAGGCGTGATTCCTCAACTCGCGCCGCTGGGCGACATCGACGCCCACGATCTTTCCAACGCGCTGCGCGTGGGACTGGAAGCGCCCATGCTCTTGACCGGCGCCTTTTTGCGCGCCACGCGCGGCTGGGGCTGTACACGCAAGGTTCTCAACATTTCGTCAGGTCTGGGTCGACGGGCCATGGCCTCGTCGGCCGCTTACTGCGCAGCCAAGGCCGGCATGGACCATTTCACCCGCTGCGTGGCGCTCGAGGAAGCCCTCTTGCCCCAGGGCGCGAGAGTGTGCTCGCTCGCGCCGGGCGTGATCGACACCGACATGCAGGTGCAGCTGCGAGCCGCAGATGCCAGCGCGTTCCCGGATCGGGGGGGCTTCATCCAGCTGCAAGCCCAAGGGCAATTGGCTTCGCCCGAAGTCGCTGCCGCGCGCGTGCTGGGCTATCTGGCGCGACCGGACTTTGGCGATCAGCCGGTGGCCGACGTGCGCGACGCCTGAGAACGCGCCGCGCGCAGCCCGCGGGCTTTAGGGATCCTGAAAGCTGCCACGGCGCAGGGTGATCACCAACGTGTCGCGATGACCGTCCTGCGCGATCGGCTGGATGGGCGTGGATTCGTGGATGACGCGCTCGTCGTCCAACAGCAGCAGGCTCCAGGGCTCGGTGAGCGTGAAGCGCACGCCTGCCGCGCCTTGCGCCTCGAAGACACGGGTCTCGGCGCCTTTAATGCCCTCACGCGCCACGAGAAACACCGCCACCAGATCGACACCGTCGCGGTGCGCGCCCTCGGGGGTGGGGCGGCCGATGCCGTCGGTGGTGTCGATGCGAAATTGGTGGGCCTCGACATACCAGGGCTGGGCGCCGTGCAGCGCGCTGGCCACACGGGCCAGGCCGGCCAGCAGACGGGACCAGACCGGGTCGTGGGTGATGGCCAGCTCCATGGGCTCGAACCAGCGCTCCATGCCGCCATGCAGCGCGTTGTAGGAAACCGGTTGCCAGTGGGCGCGATGGGGCACCTGGGTCACCTGCGCGCCGTCGGCGACGAAACTGGCGTGGCGGCGCCGGCGGTAGCGGCCCCCGTCCTTCAGGTGGGGGTCGGGCGGCAACGAGTTCCAACCCGGGGCCCAGGCTTGCAAACCGTCCAGGGGCACCTGCGCCAGCTCGGACACCGCAGCCGCATCCAGCACCGCATAGCCCTGCGTACGCAGTTGGGTCTGCAGCTGGTCGGGTGGCGTGAGCGGTGGTGCGAGCATCCCCCTATTGTCGCTGCGCCGGCGGCGGGGCCGGATGAACGATGCGCTGCACGGCGCCATCGTGCACCCAAACCTGCGAGCCCGGCGTGATCGGGGCGGCTTGTTCAACGCGCCGGATCGAGCCATCGGCCATGCGGATGGTCAGGCGATAAAAGTAGGTGGCCAGCTCGCTGGAAGGCTTCGGCGTCAGGAGCTTGGCCACTGATTCGACGGTGCCACAGGATGGACAGGCGAGCGACCACGCCTCGACGCTCTTGGGCAAACCCGCCGGCGCGTACTTTTGCAAGCCCGTGAGACTAAAGATCCAGGTGCAGGTGACTGCGACCAGGGCGATGACCGTCCGGCGATTGAGCCAGGACGGTTCGGTGCTGCGCCATACGCGACGACGTTGATTGGGCATGGTTGTGTGATTCATGCGTACCCCTCCCTGGCCGGGGTTGTATGACGAGGAAGCGGTAAAAGCTGTAGGACAACCCCCCTGGGCTGCATGAGCTCGCGAAGGGCGTCGCGCGATTCAGGCCAGGGCGAAGGCGTCGGCCAGGAGTTCGTAGGAGCGGCGCTGCACGGCCGGATCCCAGGCCCAGGTGAGGACGACCAACTCCTGCACCTGCAACTGCGCGGCGAGCGCCTCGAGCCGCTCGCGCACCTGCTGCGCGCTGCCGACCAGTGAGGATCGACGCAGGGCCTGGGCCTGCGCCTCCTCGGCGGGCGAGTAGGCACGCTGGGCCTCTTGTGGCGGCAGCAGGGGGCCGAAGCGGCCGGTGAGGCGATCGATGCGGGCGCGCTCGCGGCTGCGAAACTGGAACCACGCCTCTTCCTCGGTGTCAGCCGCCAGGGCCCAGACGCAGGCCGTGGCTTGCGGACGTTCGAGTACGCCGGGGCGGAAGGTGTGGCGGTACAGATCGAGGGCCTCAGGCGCGCCCTGACCGTCGGTGATGAAGGAGGCGAAGGCATAGGGCAGGCCCAGATGCCCCGCCAGCTGCGCGCCGTAGCCCGAGCTTCCAAGCATCCAGATCTGCGGCCAGGTCGGGCCGGTGGGAAAAGCTTGCACGCCATGGCCTGGATGGCCCGCAGGCATAGGCTCGCCGCGGATCCAGGCTTGCAGCTCGATCACCTGCTGCGGGAAATCATCGGCGGATCCGGCATGCGGATTGAGCAGGCGCGCGGTGCGCATGTCGCCGCCGGGCGCGCGGCCCACGCCCAGGTCGATACGGCCCGGCGCGAGGGCATCGAGCACACGAAATTGCTCGGCCACCTTGTAGGCGGTGTAGTGCGGCAGCATGACGCCGGCGCTGCCGATGCGAATGCGCGAGGTGCGCGCGGCGATGGCGGCCATCAACACCTCGGGCGCACTGCCCACGATGGCGCCAATGGCGTGGTGCTCGCTGACCCAGAAACGCTCGTAGCCCAGCGCCTCGCAGTGTTCGGCCAGGGCCAGGGTCTGGCGAATGGATTCGTCCTGCGGGTGGCCGACACGGGCCACGGACTGGTCCAGAACAGAGAGCTTCAGGGCTGGGTTCATCGGGCCAGATGCCACACGAGGGCCGCGACCAGGATCACCCCCAGGGCGACCGCACCTGCCTTGAGCGCGAGACGGGTGATGTCGCGCCAGATGCGAGCGCGCAAGGCAGGGGCATCGGCAGGCGCGATGAAGCGATCGACACCGCGCGGCGCGTGTCCGAGCAGGCGGGTGAAGTCAGTCGCCGGCGCGGCATTGCCTCGCAGCAGCATGCCAGCGGTCTCAGCGTCGAGGATGCTGCCGGGCACGAAACTGGCCACGCGGGCGGTCAGCATGAACAGCGCCGTCGGCAAAGGCAGCACCCACGGCAATTTGCCAGGCAAGCCCAAGCCCGCACGCAAAGCGCGCAGAAACTGCGCCATCGACAGCGGCTCGGGCCCGACGAAAGCGACGGTGGCCACGGGCGTGGGCGGCGCCTGCAGCACGGCCAGGATGCCCTGGACCACATCATCCACATGCACCGGCTGCACCTGCATGCCACCCGCCTGCGGCATCGCCAACACCGGCGAAGCGGCCATGGTGTGGAACATGGCGGAGCCCGGGCTGTCGCCATAAACGATGGAGGGCTGCACCACCGCGCCGGACAGGGTCAAGGCGCGCAGCGTGTCGTCGGCAGCTTTCTTGCTGCGGTGGTAGCGGCTTTGCGCGTGGTCGTCGGCGCCCAGAGCGGAGACCTGCACCGCGATGCGCACACCGGCCTCGGATGCGGCCTGGAACAAGATACTGGGTGCGCGGTCATGCAAGGCCACGAAGGTCTGACCTGGCTGCTCGCGGATGATGCCGACCGCATTGATGACCGCATCAACGCCATCCAGGTGAGGACGCCAGAACGCTACATCGGGCGACGCCGCCAGATCCACCTGCACGGCGCGCCAGGTGCCCGCACCCAGGTCCAGGCGCGCGGGATCGCGCACCGCGCACACGAGCTCATGGCCCTGCGCAAGCAGCGCTCGGGCCAGGTTTCGACCGATGAAGCCGGTGGCTCCCGTCATCAACACGCGCACGCCGCTCTCCCGAGAAATGGTTCGACGCGAGTCTAGCCCTCGGTGGATACCCCTGCACCGGCCTGCGCTTCCTGCTCCTGCAGCTGTCGCCACATCACCTTGCCGCTGCCGCTCTTGGGAAGGGACGCGACAAACTGTACAAGGCGTGGCGCCTTGTAAACGGCCATGTGTTCGCGGCACCAGTCGATGACGTCTTGTTCGCTCACCTGCCCCACATGGCTGGCGCGCAGGACGACCACAGCCTTCACCGTCTCGCCGCGGTACGCGTCATGCGAGGCGATGACACAGGCCTCGGCGATGGCGGGGTGCTGGAACATCAGCGCCTCGACCTCCGCCGGCCAGACCTTGAAGCCCGAGGCGTTGATCATGCGTTTGAGACGGTCGGTGATGAAGAAATAGCCGTCGGCATCGACGCGGCCCAGATCGCCCGATCGGAAGTAACGATGGCCATCCACCTCGATGAAGGCGCGGGCTGTGGCCTCGGGCTGCTTCCAGTAGCCCTGAAAGACCATGGGCCCCCGAATCACGATTTCGCCCGCCTCACCCGCGGGCAGTTCTTGCAGCGTCTGCGGATCGATGACGCGCGCGTCGCAGCCGACAAAGGGAATGCCCAGGCACTGCTGCTTGGCGGCATCGGGCGGGTTGCTGTGCGAGGGCGCAGCGGTCTCGGTGAGGCCATAGC
>CANHSE010000082.1 GCA_947463025.1 Comamonadaceae bacterium | reverse complement strand
GGCGCGATGGTGGTGATGATCGGCAGCATCATCAACGTGTTCGTCGGCTCGAGCATCGGCATGCTGGTGATCAGCGTTCTGGTGATCGGCATCTTCAGCGCCTACATGCTGTATGACCTCAAGCAGATCATCGACGGCGGCGAGACCAACTACGTTTCGGCCACCCTGGCCCTGTACCTGGATATCTTCAACGTGTTCCAAGGCCTGCTGGCGCTGCTGGGTCTGACCAGCGGGAACAACGACTGAAACCGGTCTTGCGGTTCAAACACGAGGGGGCCTTCGGGCCCCCTTTGCATGGGCTCATGGTGCGCTGTCTCGTTGGCGTTGCAACGCGGCGGTCCCGCCCTGCGCACCCCGTGCGGTGCAGCTTCAACGAAGCTAAGCCCCGAGCGAGAGCCGCCTAAACGTCGGCCCGCTTCGCGCCCGCGGCGTACACGCTCAAAAGACCCAGACCGCACAGAGCCACAGCAATACACGCCCCACTCGGTCCATCCAGGGCCCAGGACATCGCCAGCCCGCCCATGCAGGCCACGACGCCAGCGACGATGGCCGCGCGCAAGCGATAGCCCCGAAGCGTCCACAGCGCGGGCCCAATCAGGAGCGCGAACACCAGGTACAGGCCCAGACTCTGAACCGCCACCGCCAAGGCAATCGCGAACACCGGGTAGAACACGGCATCGCGCTGCAGCATCGACCGCCGCCAGGCCACCAGCAAGGCCACGACCGCCAGCTTCGCCACGGCGCCCCAGGACACCCACAACACGTCGGCTGCGAGCAAGGCGGCCAAACGCTCGCGGCCATGCGGATCGGAGGCGACGGCGACCACAGCCGCCGCCGACGACGCCACATAAACCAGGCCAATGAGGGCCTCGCGCTGACCGGGCCAGCGCCGGGCCAGCCACCAGACCCAGGCCGCCCCCAACAGCGAGGCCGCCACGGCGGCCAGGGTGGTGACCGGGGCCGCCGCACCCTCCATGCCCATGGTGGCCAGGAGCACACCCAGGGCCGCCACCTGAGCCACCGCCAGATCGATGAACACCACGCCACGACGCAGGACCTCAGCCCCCAGAGGAACCAACAGGGCACACGCCACGACCAAGGCCGCAGCCGGCGCGGCGATCCAGGCTGAATCAACGAAGAAGTTCATGGCGCTCATCTCACAGCCGCCGCCAGCAAGCGGTCGATCAGATGGTCATACAGACCGTGCAGCGTATCGGTGGGCGCTTCGTCGGTCACCGTGGATGGCATTTGCAACACGAGCGGCGCACCCCCGAGTTGCTGCGCCAGCCACTGCGCGCCGCGCGGGTCCTGGTAGGCGGACACGGCCACGGCACGCGGCGGCGCGCTGCGCACCGTAGTCAGGACCTTTTGCAAATGACTGGGCGTGGGCGGCACGCCCGGCTTGGGCTCCAGGTCGGCCACCTGCTCGATCCCTAGCCAGTCCCACAGGTAGGCGAAGGTGGTGTGCTGCGACACCACCCGCAAACCGCGCAAGGGGGCTGCGCGGCGCTCCCACTGCTGGATGCGGGTCTGCCAAGTGGTTTGGAAGGCCGTCAGACGGCTGCGGTAGGCATCGCGCTGGGGCGGGTCGATGCGTTCCAGGCGCGCTGCGATCACCGTCGCGGCCTGCAGCATGCGGCGCGGGTCCAACTGCACATGGGGGTTGCCCGCCGCATGCACATGGCCCTCGAGTCGCGATGCGCCGGGCTGCGGGTTCAAGAGCGTGAGGTGGTCCGCCATCTCGAGCATCCCCGGCGCGCCAACTTGCACGCGCGGATTGCCCGATCGCTGTTGCAAGACCGGCAGCCAGCCCGCCTCGAGCTCGCCGCCTGTGCACACGGCCAGATCCGCTCGACGCAGCATCGCGATGAGGCTGGGGCGGGCCTCGCTGTGATGGGGGTCCTGACGTGCGTGGGTGGCACTGCGCACGTCCGCTGCCGGCGCGAGCTGGCGCACCAGCGCCGCCCACTCCGGCTCGCAGGTGAAGACCGCCAGCGCACGGGCGCTGCCCGCGGTTGCGAACGTGCTCAGGCCGATCACGCAGCACGCCAGCGCGCGCCGCAACCGAAGGTCAATACGCGTGTGCCGCATGTGCGCCCAGGTGCATCACGTACTGAATCTGCAGGGCGCGCGTCGCATCGGCAAAGCCACCCCGATCCTGCTGCCTGGAGAACTGCACCCGCACGGTGTGGGCGTGCGAGGGCTTGTAGGCCAGCATCAAAGCCGCCTCTCGCAGCCGGCCGTCTTCGAAGCTCTCTTCGTGAGGCTGGCGCACCCGCAGGTGATCCAGGCGCACGCCTGTCTCCCAGGCGGGGGCGAATCGCCAGACCGTGCTCAGGTAGGTCGCATGGTGACGGTCGCTACTGACCGCATAACGGTTCAAGCCGGTGATCACCGCATGCTCCAGGCTCACACGCACCTGCTGCTGCTGATTGTTGCCCTGGGGCGCCCATTTCCAGGTGATATCGCCCAGCCACATGCGGCGGCCGCTGTAGCGGGCTCCGTGGGCATGGGCATGCGCCGCGTGGTCCGCCTCCTCCTCCACCACGGCTTCGCGTCGGTTTTCCAGCAGCGACAGACCCGCTTGCCAACTCTGGTTGCGGCCCATGTCGCCCCCCAATCGCCCGGAATAGGTCACGGCACCCGGCTGGCGCGAAGAGGCGGCCTCTTCGACCAGCCGGCGGCCTCGCAAGACCTCCACACCCAAGCGCATGTAAAGGTCAGTGGGGGCCGTCCAATTCAGGCGCAGGCCGTCATCGGTCCAGTGGGTCCCCAAAAAGGCGCGATGCAGCAAAGGGCGCTGGACAAAGTCGCCGGTGTGCGGGTGCTGCTCGTTCAGATAGCCGATCTGAGAGGCAAAGCGGCCCGTGCGCAGTTGCAGGCCGGCGGGCAGCTTACGGGTCTGGACCCAGGCCTCTTCAATCTCGGTCTCAAGCTTCTGGTTGAAGGTGTGGGCGACGCCGGTGATGCGTGCGTCCAGTGCTTGGCCCAGGGGGCCGCTGGCGGTGACGTCGCTGTGGCCCAGGCCCAGACCTTGGTCACGATGACCCAGGGCGAGCGAGCGCGAAGCGGCCGACAAGTCGATGGCGGCGCCGACTTGCCAAGCGCTTGCAGGGGTTTGAGCGAGTACGGCGTACGACGCACACGCGACGCACAGGACGATCGCGCGTGCGATGACGCGCGAGGGGAATTTTTGAAAGTGCATGAACTCTCTCTGAAAAAGACGGGGACCTCGCCGGCATGCCAGGCGAGGAAGGAACGTCAGGTTTTCAGAGAGAGCGGCGGGCCGCGAGCGTCGAAGGAGACTGTGCTGCGACCTGTGGCGACACCCTCCACAGGGACCCAAAGGGCCAGGGCAGGCACCACGACCAGGGGCAGCGAGGAGACGGGGAGCCCCTCGGCATGGGTCAGGGTGTCGTAGAGGCGGCAGTCAGAAGACTGCGTGTGGTCCGCGAAGAGTCGCTCGACCCAGGAATGAGCGCCGTGGTCGCCCACGGCATGCGGCACGAGCGTATGGCCTGCGACCGGCGCGGCCGGCCCATGCGGTAGCGCGTGCAGGCCCCGATGCACCCAGCCCAGGGTCTGGGCCAGGATGAACACCAGCAACCAGCCGAGGATCCGGGCGGCGGCTGGGTGCGGGTGAAGGGACTGGGCGCGCATGCAGGCTCAAGGCGAAAGCAGGCAATCTAGCAGACGGCGCGCTCGAACACCGCCATCGACTCCACATGCGCGGTATGCGGGAACATATTGACCACGCCCGCAGCCGTGCAGCGGTAGCCGGCCTGATGCACCAGCAAACCGGCATCGCGGGCCAGGGTGGCGGGGTTGCAGCTGACATAGACGATGCGCGCGGGTGGAGTCCAGCCTGGCGCCAACGACGGATCCTGGTGGATGTCGGCCAGGGTCTTGGCCAGAGCGAAGGCACCCTCGCGCGGGGGATCGACCAGCCACTTGTCGGCGATGCCATCGGTCGCAAGCAAGGCGGGTGTCATCTCGAACAAGTTGCGCGCCGCAAAGCGCGTGGGCGCGACGGCGCGCGTGCGGTTTTTCTCGAGGTTCTCGCGCGAGCGGGCGACCAGGGTCTCGCTGCCCTCGATGCCCAGTACTTCACCGGCCTGGGTGGCCAGGGGCAAGGTGAAGTTGCCCAGGCCACAGAACCAGTCGATCACTCGCTCGTGCGGCGCTGCCGCCAGCAGCCGCAAGGCCTGCGAGACCAGGACCTGGTTGATGAACGGGTTGACCTGCGTGAAGTCGGTGGGCTTGAACGGCATGGTGATGCCGAACTCGGGCAGGGTGTAGGCCAGTTGCGGGCCCGCGTCCAGGAGGTGCACGGTATCGGGCCCCTTGGGCTGCAGCCACCACTGCACACCCGCATGGGTGGCGGCAAAGGCGCGCAGTTTGGCGGTGTCGCCCGGGGACAAGGGCTCGAGGTGACGCAGCACCAGGGCCATCACGGGTTGCGAGGGGTCGGCCGCATCGACGCCGCAGGCCAGCTCGATCTGCGGGCAGGTCTCGATCGCGTCCATGCTGGCAATGAGCGCGCGCAAAGGGAGCAGCAGGTCGCTCACGTAGGGCGGCACCACATGGCATTCGCGGATGTCGGCCACGTAGCGGCTCTTGCGCTCGTGAAAGCCCACCAGTACGGCCTCTTTCTTGCGCACATGGCGCACGGAGAAGCGCGCGCGCCAGCGATAGCCCCAGGCCGGGCCCTCGATCGGGCGCAGCACGGTCTCGGGCTTGACCTTGCCCAGGTGCCAGAGGTTGTCTTCGAGCACGCGTTGCTTGACCGCCACCTGTGCGCCCACGTGCAGGTGCTGCATCTTGCAGCCGCCACAGGCCCCTTCGTGCAGACCAAAGTGCGGGCATTGGGGCGTGACACGCTGCGAGGACTGGCGATGGACGGCTGTGAGCGAGGCCTGCTCCCAGTTGTTTTTTTTGCGGTGGACATTGGCCGACACCCACTCGGTGGGCAGGGCGCCGTCGATGAACACCACCTTGCCGTCGGCACGGCGGGCCACGCCCTGGGCGTCGATATCCAGGGCGTCGACAGCCAGCCAGCCCTCGGGCAATTCCACGGTGTTGTCTGCTTGCGATGACATCTGCCGATTGTCCCCTACGCAGCCCACGCGCCTGCCAGGGACATCGTTTTTCGTAAGATCACCCCCAACAGGAGACCCCATGCCACAGCATCCGAAGTATTCCAACAGCCCCAAGCGAGATCTGGATCGCCTCTATGAATTGCTCGATGAAATGGAGCGGTACGGCCTCGTCCACGAAGACATCCACCAAAACCTGGACGAGGTGATGACGCAGTTGCATCCAGACGCCACCCGCCAGCTGCTACAGCTCGAGACTGGTAACGAGGACGGCGAAGAGGACCTGCAATTCGTACCGGGCGTGACGGCGCTGTTTCACTACGTGGATCCCCGCGAGCGGCCGCAGTTCATCCAGGATCTGCGTAACCTGATCGCGCATTGCATCTACGCCGACACCTGGAGCACAAAGGGTGTGGCCGACGCCGTACGCAGCGAGCGCAACATGGATTACTACCGCCAGCATGTGATGCTGGTCGAAGACACAGAGACGCTCGAGCGCTACGCGCACGCGCGCAGAACGACCTGGTTTCCCAGCGCGATCACGCCGCCGCGCGCGGGGGCCTATGAGATCTCCCCCACCGAACACGATCCGAAACACAGCGGCTTCGCCTACTGGGACGGCACGCAGTGGTATGCGTCGCGGGTGCTGCTGGCCGATTGCCTGGCGCAACCCCGGATCGCCGACGAGCTATCGCGCTGGGACTATTGCTGGCGCGGCTTGGTCACGCCCCACCCCTGAGCGCCTCAGCTCGCGCTCAAACCCAGGCCGCGAGGTACTCCCGCCAGTGCGGCTCTTGGGGCGCGAGCTGGGCGAGCGTCGCCTTGACGCGGTCGATCTCCTGGGCGTATTCGGCCTCGGTCAGACCACCGCGCATCTGCTGGTAGCGGCAGTAGACGAGGTAGGTGTTCATGACGTCGGTCTCGCAGTAGCGACGAATGTCCTCGAGCTTGCCGTCCCGGTAGGCCGTGAAAACCTGTGAGCCGTCCATTCCCAGCTTGCCGGGAAAGCCGCACAGCTTGGCCATGGCATCGAGCGGCGCGTTGGCGCGCGGCTGGTACAGAGCCAGGACGTCCATCAGATCCAGGTGGCGCGTGTGGTAGCGGCCGATGTAGTTGTTCCACTTGAAGTCGCGGTCGTCCTCGCCCTGGTCCCAGAACTTGGAGGCGACCAGACCATGGCGCAACGCGCGGTAATTGAGCACCGGCAGATCAAAGCCACCGCCGTTCCAACTGACCAACTGCGGCACGTGTTTTTCGAGCGTGTTGAAAAACTGCTGGATCACCTTGGCTTCGCTGGCGCCGTCGCGGTCGACGAAGGAATGCACACGCAGGCCGTCGCTGCCACGGAAGACCGCGCTGATCACGAGCACGCGCTGCAGATGGTGCGGCATGAAGTCGCTCTGGCCCTTGTCTTGGCGCTCCTGGACCCAGGCTTCGTAGACCTGGTCGTCACTGGCTTCGGGCGGCTCGCCACGCACAGCCCGCAGGCCGGCGATGTCGGGGATGGACTCGATGTCAAAAACCAGGACGGGCCAGCTCATGGCGGTGCTTTCATCAAAGGGGACAGGGATCAGACGGCGGCTAACAGGACGACGGCGCGGGCCTCGATGCTGCGGCCCTCACCCACCGGCCCCATCTTCTCGGCGGTCTTGGCCTTGACGTTGACCTGCGAGGGGTCAACGCCCAGGATCTGGGCGATGCGCGTGCGCATGGCGTCGATGTGGGGTGCCAGCTTCGGCGCCTGCGCAATCACAGTGCTGTCCAGGTTCACGACCTGCCAGCCTTGTTCACGCACGCGGCGCGCGGCTTCGGCCAGGAGCACGGCGGAATCGGCTCCGCGAAAGCGCTCGTCGGTGTCGGGAAAGTGCCGACCGATGTCGCCCAGACCGGCCGCGCCCAGGAGGGCGTCGGTGATGGCGTGCAAGAGGGCATCGGCGTCCGAGTGACCGAGCAGGCCCTTGTCGTAGGGAACGGTCACGCCCCCCAGGATCAAGGGTCGCCCCGCCACCAGGGCATGCACGTCCCAGCCTTCTCCAATGCGAAGTTTCATGACTCAGGCGTCCTTCGGTGATGCAAGCAGGGCCTGGGCGAGCGCGAAGTCCTCGGGCCAGGTGACCTTGAAATTACGGGCCGAGCCCGGCACCAGCCGGGGCTGCAGACCCGCGGCCTCGATGGCGCTGGCCTCGTCGGTCACGGACGTGCCCGCGGCCTGCAGGGCCTGGGCCAGGGTGGCTAAGCGAAACATCTGCGGCGTCTGCGCCAGCCAGTGACCTTCACGCGGGATGGTGGCTGCGACGCGGCCCTCGGGGCCGAGCTTGAGCGTGTCGGCCAGGGGTTGGGCCAGCAGCCCCCCGACCGGGTCGGTCAGGCAGGCATCAATCAGGCGATCGATCAGGGCGGGCGTGATCAGGCAACGCGCGGCGTCATGCACCAGCACCCAGTCGTCCGGCGAGGCACCCAGCCGCGCCAGTTCGCGCAGGCCGGCCTGCACGCTGGCGGCCCGCGTCGCACCGCCACAGTCGGCCACCTGCACGCGTGCAGGCAGCGCGCCAGCACGCGCCAGGGTGTCATCGCCCGGGGCGACCACGACCAGCACGCTGGCCAGGCGCTTCACCTGGGCGAAGGCGGCCAGGGTGTGGGCCACCAAGGGCTGGCCCGCCAGGATCTGGTACTGCTTGGGGACCTCGGTGCCGGCGCGGCTGCCGCTGCCCGCGCAGGGGATCAGGGCGTGCAGCCAAGGGGGGTTGGAGGTGGAGTCGGGGGCGGTCATGGACGGGGACGAGGCCACCCATTCTAGAATCCATGCCGTGACACCCCTCGCCAGCCGGCGCGGGGTGTTTGCCATTGGTTGATTCCCCTTTTTTCATGGACCTCCCCAGGCTCACTCCCGGCAAGCGCTACGCCCTGCCCCGCCCCGCTGGATCCGCCGACGCCTTGCTGCTGGCGCGCCAAGCCGCGCGTGACAAGGCGGCAGGCCAGCGCACGGTCATCGTCACCGGCGAGGCGGCCGATGCCCAGCGCCTGGTCGACGAGATCGCGTTCTTTGCGCCGGACTTGCGTTGCGGTCTGTTTCCCGACTGGGAGACCCTGCCCTATGACACCTTTTCGCCGCACCAAGACCTGATCTCCGAGCGCCTGGCCACGCTGTGGCGGATCTCGCAGGGCGAGGCCGACGTGGTGGTGGTGCCGGCGACGACCGCCCTGTACCGGGTGGCGCCGCCGGCCTTTCTGGCGGGCTACACCTTCCAATTTCGGGTCAAGCAAAAGCTTGAAGACGCCAAGCTCAAGGCGCAACTCACGCTGGCCGGCTACAGCCATGTGACGCAGGTGGTGAGCCCGGGCGAGTACGCGGTGCGCGGTGGCCTGATCGATCTGTTCCCCATGGGATCGCCCGTGCCTTATCGGGTCGACCTGTTCGATGACGAGATCGATTCGATCCGCACCTTCGACCCGGACAGCCAACGCAGTCTCTACCCCGTGCCCGAGGTGCGGCTGCTGCCCGGACGCGAGTTTCCGATGGACGACGAGGCCCGCGCGCGCTTTCGTACCCGCTGGCGCGAGCTGCTCGAGGGCGATCCCACCCGCAGCCGGATCTACAAGGACATCGGCAACGGCGTGGCCACCGCCGGAATCGAGTACTACCTGCCCCTGTTCTTCGAAGAAACGGCCACGGTCTTCGATTATCTGGGGCCGCAGGCCACGGTGGTGATCCACGGCGACCTGGATCCGCCCTTTCAGCGCTTTTGGCAGGACACGCGGGAGCGCTATCGCCTGATGCAAGGTGACCCACAGCGGCCGGTACTGCCACCGCAGGCCTTGTTTCTGGCACCCGAGGATTTCTATGCGCGGGCCAACTTGCATGCCCAGTTGGCGCTGCGCCCGGCTGGGGCGGAGTCTGCGTCCGCCGACCTGGGCTTGGCCACCCTGCCCGATCTCGCTGTGGTGCGTGGCGCCGAGGACCCGCTGGCGCGTCTGAAGGCCCATGCCGCGCACAGTGCACAGCGCCTGCTGGTGCTGGCGGAAAGCGACGGCCGGCGCGAGAGCCTGCTGGACTTCCTGCGGGCCAGCCAGGTGATCCCACCGGCCTTTGACTCACTGGCTGAGTTCGAGGCCAGCGACGAGAAGATCGGCATCGCCACCGCGCCGCTGGCCCAGGGCTTTGCCTGGATCGAGGGCGGCATCGACTTCATCACCGAGACCGAGCTGTTTGCTGCAGGCGTGAGCGTGCGCCGACGTCGCAAGCAGGAACAAGTCAGCGACGTCGAGGCCCTGATCAAGGACCTGTCGGAGTTGAACGTGGGCGATCCGGTGGTGCACGCTCAGCACGGCATCGGCCGCTACCGCGGGCTGGTGAACATGGACATGGGCCAGGGCAACACCGAATTCCTGCACCTGGAATACGCCGACCAGTCGTCGCTGTACGTGCCGGTGAGCCAGCTGCATCAGATCAGCCGCTACACCGGGGTCTCCGCCGACGAAGCGCCGCTGCACCGCCTCGGATCGGGCCAGTGGGAGAAGGCCAAGCGCCGGGCCGCCGAACAGGTGCGGGACACCGCGGCCGAACTTCTGAACATCTATGCCCGCCGTGCCGCGCGCGAGGGCCATCCCTTTCGCTACTCACCCCAGGACTACGAGACCTTCGCCCAGGATTTCGGCTTCGAAGAAACCGCCGACCAGAATGCTGCCATTCATGCGGTGATCCAGGACATGATCTCGCCGCGCCCGATGGACCGTCTGGTCTGCGGCGACGTGGGCTTTGGCAAGACCGAGGTGGCCCTGCGCGCCGCCTTCGTGGCGGTGACGGGCGGGCGGCAGGTGGCTTTTCTGGCGCCCACCACCCTGCTGGCCGAACAGCACTACCAGACGCTGGTGGATCGATTCTCCAAGTGGCCGGTGCGAATCGCCGAGATGAGCCGCTTTCGCTCGCAAAAGGAAATCAGCGCTGCGGCCCGGGGCATTGCCGATGGCACGGTGGACATCGTGGTGGGCACCCACAAGCTGCTGTCCGAGAGCGTGAAGTTCAAGAACTTGGGCCTGTTGATCATCGACGAAGAACACCGCTTTGGCGTGCGTCACAAGGAGGCGATGAAGGCCCTGCGCGCCGAGGTCGACGTGCTCACACTGACCGCCACGCCGATCCCCCGCACCCTGGGCATGGCGCTGGAAGGGTTGCGCGATCTGTCGGTGATCGCCACCGCCCCGCAGCGGCGATTGGCGATCAAGACCTTCGTGCGCAGCGAGGACAACGGCGTGATTCGCGAGGCGGTGCTTCGCGAACTCAAACGCGGCGGGCAGATCTATTTCCTGCACAACGAGGTGGAGACCATCGAGAACCGGCGTCAGCGCCTGCAGGAGCTGCTGCCGGAGGCCCATATCGCGGTAGCACACGGCCAGATGCCCGAGCGCGAACTCGAGCGAGTCATGCGGGACTTCGTGGCGCAACGCTACAACGTGCTGGTGTGCTCCACGATCATCGAGACCGGCATCGATGTGCCCACGGCCAACACCATCGTGATCAGCCGCGCCGACAAGTTCGGCCTGGCGCAGTTGCACCAATTGCGCGGACGCGTGGGACGCAGCCACCACCAGGCCTATGCCTACCTGCTGGTGCCCGACACCGAGGGCCTGACCAAGCAAGCGGCGCAGCGACTGGACGCCATCCAGGCGATGGAGGAACTGGGCTCGGGCTTTTACCTGGCCATGCACGACCTGGAGATCCGTGGTGCAGGCGAGGTGCTGGGCGAGAACCAAAGCGGCAACATGCTGGAAGTAGGCTTCCAGCTTTACAACGAGATGCTTTCGGAAGCGGTTCGCAGCCTCAAGGCCGGCAAGGAACCCGACCTACTGGCCCCGCTATCGGTCACCACCGACATCAACCTGCACGCCCCCGCCCTGCTGCCTGACGATTACTGCGGCGACGTGCACCTGCGTCTGTCTTTCTACAAGAAGCTGGCCACCGCCAAAAACAGCGAGCAGATCGACGCCTTGCTCGAAGAGATCGTCGACCGTTTTGGCAAGCT
>CANHSE010000081.1 GCA_947463025.1 Comamonadaceae bacterium | reverse complement strand
CTGCGCGACATCCTGCAAGAGATCGACCGCGCCCGCCAGCAGGGTTATGCCCTCATCGACGAGGAATTGGAGATCGGCTTGCGCTCGATCGCCGTGCCTCTGCGCACAGGCCGCGGCGAGTTGGTGGCGGCCCTGAGCCTGTCGGTCGCGACGCAACGCATGACGCGCGATGCGATGGTCGAGACGCTGCTACCCGAGATGGAATCCGCGCGGCGCAAATTCGCCGAGCTGCTTTAGGCACTCAGGGCAAGAGCCGCGCCCGCACCCCAAACCGCATCTCGCCGATCTCGGCGCAACTCACACGCACTTCGTCCCCGGGCAGCACCGGTCCTACGCCCTCGGGCGTGCCGGTCAGGATGACGTCGCCCGGATACAAGGTGTAGGCGCGCGACGCGAACTCGATCAGGTCGGGGATGTCCACCGTCATCGCACCGGTGCGACTGTGTTGCCGCCGTTCGCCATTGACCCACAGCGACATCGTCAGCGCATGCGGATCGGCGATTTCGTCGGCGCTCACAAAGGCCGGGCCCAGCACCGTGTAGCTGTCGGGAGATTTGCGGTAGCTGCGTTCTTCGACCCCGCGCACCGTCATGTCCAGCCCCAATGTGTAGCCCGCCACATGGGCCATGGCCTGCGCGCGGGAAATATCGCGACCGGTCTTGCCGATCACCACCGCCAGCTCGATCTCGTGGTCGGTGCGCCGATCGGGAAACACCACCTCGACCCCTTCATGCGCACCCGCAAGCGACGATGTGGCCTTGAGGAACAAGCCATATTTGTCGACGGGCCGATCCACGCCCTCGAGGGCCTTGGCATGCACGCCCTGATCGACGCCCGGATCGCGGGTGTCTTGCAGCACATGCAGCCGGTAATTGGCCGGCGCCGCCATGATCTTGCTCGGTTGCGTGATCGGGCTGTGCAAAGTCACTTGCGCCAACGCGTGCGCCGTCGCAGTGGGCCGCAGGGCCTCGATGGCCGGGATCAGGCGATCGAGGTGAACGATCAAGGGATCGCCCGGGCTGACGGGCCAGCGCGCCGGCGGCAGCGCCTGCAGCGCGGGGGTGACATCGAACACCTGCTCGCCTTCGAGCAACCCCAGGCGATCCTGGTTAAAACGACACAGCTTCATTGAATACGCATTCCATCAAGTCAGATCGGCCACCGAAACCGGCTGCCAGAGCCAGTCCAGGCAGCGGTAGAAATCCTCGGGGCCGCGCGCACCCCACTCCCAGGCGCGCACCTCGGCGTGTACGTCTTCGCAATGGTAGGTCTCCCACAAGGCGCGCGACTCCAGCTGCACGCGGGCCGTGCGCAAGAAGCGTGCACGCTGCAGTTTTTGAAACGCCACTGCATAGTCGTCCCCATTGCGCTCCAGCAGCGTCGCAAGCGTGACGGCGTCTTCAATGGCCATGCCGGCGCCCTGTGCCAGCGATTGCAGCGTCGCGTGCGCCGAATCGCCCAGCAAGGTGACGCGGCCCTCGGCCCAGCGGCGCAGGGGCTGGCGATCGGCAATCGTCCAACGCCGATCGAGGTTCACGCGGGCGATCACTTTACGCGGCTCGGGCTGGGCACCGTCCATGATGCGGTCCATGTGCGCGCGGTAGCCCGCTACGTCATCCGCCAGACCCGGTGGCATTCGATTGACCACCACGATATTGAGCTCAGAGCGCGCGCGCAGCGGGTAATAGATCACATGAAAACCCGGCCCGGACCACATCGTCACGCCGGTACGCTGGCGAGCCCATTCGGGCGCATCGGTCATGGGCACGATGGTGCGATGGGCCACATAGCCGGTGTCCTGCGGCGTGTCGCTCGGATGCATCTGCGCGCGCAGGCGTGAGCGCAAGCCGTCGGCCACCACCACCGCGCAGGCATCCAGCGTGGCGCCACCCTCGAGGGACACCTGCACACCGGCATCGTTCTGCTGATAGCCCGTCACCGTGGTGGACTGGTTCAATTGAATATTCGGCAAGCGCTCGCAGGCCGCGAGCAGTAATTCATGCAAATCGACCCGGTGAATGGCCAGGTAGCGCGAGCCGGCATAGCGGGCAGCGAAGGCCTCCGTCTGCAGCGGAATGTGGGCCAAGGACTGCGCGGTGTTCAGGTCGTACCAGGTGATGTCGGTGGGCAGATAGGCCTTGGCCAGCGCCGCCTCGGCCAGGCCCAGCTGCTGCAGCATCGGCAACACATTGGGCCCGAGTTGAACCCCGTAGCCGATAGCACCGATCTGGTCGGCTTGCTCCAGCAAGGTGACCGCGCGCCCCTGACGGCCCAAGGCCAGGGCGGTGGCCACGCCGCCGACGCCGCCGCCGACAACGATCACGGTTGAGGAGGGGGTGCGGTGGGAGGGGGTCATGGGGGTGTGGGGCACGCGCGTTCGGACGCGTCCATCGCGCCCGATTCTGGACACCGGGAGCGAGTCTGGGAAGAGCTTAGCGTTCGCATAGCGAACCCGGAGAAAGTGGAGCCCCCACGAGCCTTAATGCTTGTGCGTGCTGTGATCGTGCGCCCCCGGCTTGGCAGCGGGCGCACGCGCGGGGGTGGCCGAGGTCGGCACCACCGTCAAGCTGCCTCGCATGCCCGCCTCGTAGTGCCCCGGGATCAGACAGGCCATCTCGAAGCGCCCCGGTTGGGCGAAGCGCATCACCAGCTCGCCGGTCTTGCCAGGCTCGACTTGAATGGCTGCCGCCCCCGCCGCGTGGTGGTCGTGGGCCTGCCCCTGCTTCATCTGCTGCGCGTGCTCGCGGATCTGCTCGGCGGTGCCCAGCACCAGCTCGTGCGGCACTTGGCCCGCGTTGTGCACCATGAGACGGACTGTCTGCCCGGCCTGTACCTCGAGTGTGTCGGGGCCAAAGCGCATCGCGTCGTCCATCCGGATCTCGATCACCCGCGCCACTTGCAAGGCCACGACATCGTCGCTGGCGGCCTGTTCACCATGAGAATGACCGCCACTCGCCCATTCGGGATGGCGCTCCAGCCACTGCCAGGCGCCATAGCTGCCGCCCGCCACCAGCACGCCCAGCACCCCCGCATACACCGTGCTGCTGCCGCGCCACGCCAAACCGCCGCTCCAGGCCAGCGCAGGCACCGAGATGGCAAAACCCAGCGGCACCACCCAGGCGCTGCGCGCCGGCGAATCGGGAAAGTGCTGCAAGCCGCCCGTGAAAAAGCCCAAGCCAATAGACAGCAAAGTGCCCAGTGCCAGGGTACGAATCAGGCCTTGATCGCGCTCCTGCGGACTGTCGCTGAGCCGATGCTCGAGTGCCGCGCCAAGGACAAAGAGCACGATGCCGACCGCCGCGGTCCAGAGCGAGCGTTCGCCGCTGAAAAAACCGTGGTTGACGGCCCCCGAGATGAAACTGATGCCGCTGTACTTGAGCAGCATCGCACCGTGGTGGTGTTGAAAGGCAAAAGACATATGAACTCCGATGCGCCCACGGGGCGCGACGATCGTGAGGAGGCAGACCCGGCCAACCGGGTCTGGCGAGACAGATCAGAGTTCTTGAATAGGCGGTCGCAGGTCGAGGTCGCGGCTGGCGCTGGCCCAGCGGGGCACCGACCGATCGGGCGTGGGCCCCGCGCCGGCTGGCCATCGCCAGTCTTGAGCGCCGACCAGAATCAGACAGCAGACATGCCCGTCATCTGGGATCGCGTCAGCGGGCGATGAAGAAGTGAGGGCTGGCAGCTCGGATGACGGATCACCGGAAGCGGCCAGTTCATCGCCTTGAACTTGAACTGCGGCGTGGAGCGCATGCGCGGCCTGCCCGTGACAAGGGGCATCCTGCCCCATCGTCGATGGCAGATGCGACCCCCAGGCACGCCCGATCAGCAGGGACAGGACCAGGTAAAGAATCCAACGCTTGCGCATCGGGCCATCATAAGCCCCTAATTCCAGGGCAGCTCTGCAAAGTATGATGAAGTCACTCTCTGTGCGCTGGCTCTCCCCTTGAACGCCCCCTTGAAAACCCAGATCGTGATCGTCGGCGGCGGCGCGGGCGGCCTGGTGCTGGCCCGCAAGCTCGGGGCGAAGCTGGGCCGCGAGAACTTCGACGTCATCCTGGTCGATCGCAATCCCACCCACATCTGGAAGCCGCTGCTGCACGAGGTGGCCACGGGCTCGCTGGACGCCAATCTCGATGAAGTGGGCTATCGCAACCACGGCCATCGCTGGAACTACCGATTCTTTCTGGGCTCGCTCGACGGGATTGATCGCCAGCGGCAAGAGGTGTTGATCGCCCCCATCCGCGATGAGGACGGCAGCGAGCTGATCTCTGCGCACCGCATCCGCTACGACTATTTGGTGCTGGCCTTTGGCGCCATCTCCAGCGACTTCGGCATCCCGGGCGTACGCCCGCACGCGCTGTTTCTGGACAGCCGCGATCAGGCCGACCGCTTCCGAAAGAAGCTCCTCAATCAATGCCTGCGGGTATCGCGCGCAGTGGCCCAGGACCCGAATTCCCCGGCCAGCGTGAAGGTGGCCATCGTGGGCGCCGGTGCCACGGGTGTGGAATTGGCGGCCGAACTCTTTAACGCCGCGGCCGGATTGCGCCACTATGGGCTCGAAGTGTTCGATGACCAACGCCTGAAGGTGACGCTGCTGGAGTCCGGCCCGCGCATCCTGCCGGCCTTGCCCGAGGGACTGGCCGAGGCCGCACACCAGGAACTGACCCAACTGGGCGTGGAGGTTCGCACCGCCGCGCGCGTGGTCGGTGTGGAAGCCGGACGCTTGCTCACCGCCGATGCGCACCCGATCGAGGCCGACCTGATGGTGTGGGCGGCCGGCGTCAAGGGCCCGGACATGGTCGACCACCTGTCCGACCTTGAGCTCACGCCCAGCCGCCAACTGGTGACACGGCCCACGCTGCAAACCACCCGCGATGAGCGGATCTTTTGCATCGGCGACTGCGCTTATTTCAAGTCGCCAGGCGAAGAGCGACCCGTCCCTCCTCGGGCGCAATCGGCCGCGCAGATGGCCGAGGTGGCGTATCGCAACATCCTCGCCCTGATCGGCCGGCGGCCTCTGGTGGACTTCGTCTACCGCGACCACGGCTCACTGGTCTCGCTCAGTCGCTATTCCACTGTGGGAAGTCTTATGGGCAACCTGGTGGGCGGCCGCATGGCGATCGAGGGGCGTCTGGCACGCTTCGTTTACATCAGCCTGTACCGCAAGCACCTGTTGGCGGTGCACGGTCTGCTACGCGGTTTGGTGTTGATCGTGGTGGGGCACGTCAATCAAGTGGTCAGGCCCAAGCTCAAACTGCATTGACCCTCGGCGGTCGGGGCCACCTGAAACAAAAAGGCGTAGCCCGTTTTCACGTGCTACGCCTCGAATGGTGGTGGCCTGGGGCGGAATCGAACCACCGACACGCGGATTTTCAATCCGCTGCTCTACCAACTGAGCTACCGGGCCAGAACCCAATATTCTACATCAAGCCGCCGACCGCTTGCTGCGCGACAGGTCAACGCCCAGCTGCTTGAGCTTGCGATACAGGTGGGTACGCTCCAGGCCGGTCTTTTCGGCCACGCGGGTCATGGAGCCGCCCTCGCGCGCCAGGTGAAACTCAAAGTAGCACTTCTCGAATTCGTCGCGCGCATCGCGCAGCGGCTTGTCCAGCTCGAAGGTTTGACGCACCTGGGGCCCCAGGTCCGGCGCGGGCACCGGCAGGCCCTGCCCGCCCGTCATGGCCGCTTCGACCGTGAGCTCGGACCCGGCAGCCGGCCCCCCCATGGCCACCGGCGCCACCGACAGCCCCAGCTTGCGCGCCGCAGGCGCAGCCGGCGCATCACCCAGCAGGCCGGTCTCCACCGCCTTGAGCAGCTTTTGCAAGGTGATGGGTTTTTCGAGAAAGGCCTTGGCCCCGATCTTGGTGGCCTCGACCGCAGTTTCGATAGTGGCGTGGCCACTCATCATGATCACCGGCATGTTCAGGGCACCCGTGGCCGCCCATTCCTTGAGCAGGGTGACGCCGTCGGTGTCGGGCATCCAGATATCGAGCAAAACCAGATCCGGGCGCAAGCGCTGACGGATCTCGCGGGCCTGCGCCGCGTTTTCGGCCAATTCAACGTGATGGCCCTCATCGTTCAGGATTTCGGACAGCAGGTCGCGAATCCCCAACTCGTCGTCGACCACCAGGATAGTTGCCATGTTCACGCCAGCGCCCCCGCGGCCGAATGGGGCAGTGTGGCTAGGCCGCAGCTGCGAATGATAGCGACACTTGCGCCCCCAGGATCTGGTCGCCCTGGACACGGTTCTTCAGGTCGATCCGGGCCCCGTGTTCGTCGGCGATTTTCTTGACCACCGCCAAGCCCAGACCGGTGCCCTTGGCCTTGGTCGTGACATAGGGCTCGAAGGCGCGCTTGAGGATGGATTCGGCAAAGCCGGGGCCGCTGTCTTGCACGATCAGGCGCACCCGCCGCGAGGTTTCGTTCCACTGCGTCCGGACCGTCACCTCGCGCAGCGCGCTGTTTTCGGTCGCGTCTTGCGCGTTTTGCAGCAGGTTGTGAATCACCTGCCGCAACTGCATGGCGTCACCCATGATGCGGGGGCAAGACGCATCGAGCTGCACCTGCAAGGCGGCGGGGCTCGCGCCCGAGGCCGTCATCTCGCCCGCGTACAGCTGCAGCACATCGCTCACAAGCGCGTTCAGATCGGTGAGCGCCAGTTCGGCCGCCGGCAGGCGCGCGTAATCGCGAAACTCATTGACCAGGCGCTTCATCGCATCGACCTGATCGACGATGGTGCGCACCGACTTGACCAGGATGGCGCGCTCGGGTTCTTCGACCTTGGGCGTGAGCTTCATCTCCAGGCGCTCGGCGGACAGCTGAATCGGCGTGAGCGGATTCTTGATCTCGTGGGCCAGGCGCCGTGCCACCTCGCCCCAGGCCTGCGCGCGTTGGGCCGAGACGATCTCGGAGATGTCATCGAGCACCAGCAGGTGGGTGGACTGACCCGCCGCATCGGCCGGCATGTCGGCGCCGCGCGCGACCAGGGTGATGGTGTGGTTGTCGTGGCCCGGTGCGCCGGGCTGCGCGGGATTGAGCTCAAAGGAATGTTGCCAGTGGTCCAGCGCATGCTGCAGGCGCTCGGCGTGGTAGCCCTCAAACTGCGCCTGTACCTCGGCGGCAAAGGCCTGCAGGCCCGGCACACTCGCCAGCGGCTGCCCCTGATGCGCCATCAGCGACACCCGCAGCATGCGCGTCGCCCCCGGGTTGGCCGCCACGATGCGGCCCTGCGCGTCGAGCACCACCACGCCCGCGGTGAGGTTGTCCAAGATGGTCTGCAAGTTGGCGCGGGCCGCATCGACCTGTCCCATGCTTTTTTCGACCGCGGCACGGGCGTCGGCCAGTTGCTGCGTCATCTGCGCAAAGGAGCGGGTCAGGCCACCGAGTTCGTCCTTGCCTTGCAGCACCGGCTTGGGACTGAGGTCGCCCGCCGCCACATCGCGCACGCCCGCGGCCAGCAGCAGCAGGGGGCGCGCCAGCGAGTTGCCCAAGACCACCGCCAACAGGATCGCGCCAAAGACCGAGAGGAACAGGCTCAGGGTCAGCGTGCCGATGTACATGCGCCGCAGGCCTTCGCGTCCCAGCGCGCGTTCCTGGTATTCGCGGTTGGCCTCTTGCACCGCAATCGCATTGGCCACCAGCGTGGGCGGTAGGGCCTGCGTCACCTGCAGCACGCGGCTCTCGGACAGCAGGCCCACGGTGGTGGGCGTCACCACGGCCAGCGCCTTGATGCGCGAGCGGTTCAGGGCGGCGGGGCCAACCTCATCCAGGCCTTCGACCACGGCCAACACACGCTGCGTACGCAGGGCCCGCAGCTGCGAGGCCGTGGGACGCTCGGGCGAGAGCTGAAAGCGTGACTGGCCCGCACTGGCGATGACCTGACCGTTCTGGCCCCAGAGAATGACGTCGGTGGCCGCCATCTGCTCGCGCAGACGCTCGATCACAAAGGGCGCGCTGGCGTCGGACACCTCCATCAACTGGGTGGCGGCGTTACGCGTTTGGCCCGAGAGGTCCTCGGACAGGATGTCCAGGGTCGAGCGGCCCAGACTCAGGCCGGCATCCAGCGCGCCCTCGACCTTCACATCAAACCAGGTCTCGATGGAGCGCGAGACGAACTGATAAGAGACGACGTAAATCAGCAACCCCGGCGCAAACCCCACCAGCGCAAAGATCAAGGCCAGACGAATCAGCAGGCGGCTGCCGAACTTGCCCTGGCGCAGACGCGCCAGCAGGCGCCAACCCACCCAGGCGATCACCGCCAGCAACAGGCCGGCGACCACCATGTTCACGATGAACAGGCGCTCGTAATTGCGTTCGTAGAGTTCGCGGTTGTCGGTGGCCTGAGCCAGTAGGAACAGCAGCACGATACCGATGCCCGCCATCGCGGTGGCGCCGACGGCCACGGCCCACTGGTAGGTGCGGGCATTGCGCACACGCGGAGGCGTGGGCACGGGGGGCGGCACGTCGGTCGTCACTTGGCCGCCTCGGCAGCGCCCAGGCGCAGGCTGCGCGTGGCGACGATGGTCCAGTCGTCCTGACCGACCAGGCCGATCTGGAAGGGGCGCGGCAGCTGCGAAACGTCCAGGCGAAAGCGCAGGGTCACGCTTTGGCGCGCATCGGGCTCGACGTCCTGGGGTTCGGCAATCTTCCAGTTGGCGATGCGCTGTACAGCGGCCAGGGCCTCGTCGCGGCTGTCGAAGGTCTGACCCAGCGCCACACCCGCATTGCCGATCGGGCTGTTGGAGACCAGCAGACGCCAGCGGCGCGTGAGGGGTTGGTAAGACAGGCGCAGATGGCGGGTGGCGCGCGCGACGTCCTTGTCGTACCAGTACCAGCGTTCGCGCACCAAGGCGGCCTCGGCCACGAAGAACAGGGGGATGCCCTTTTGCAGGGCCTCGTCCACGCTGGCGGGCAGGTCAAACTGCATCTGGGCCGAGACCACCAGGCCTTCGGGGCTGCGCTCCGCGCGCATGACCGAGATCTCGGCGGCACCCGCCGGCAAGGCCAGCATCAGGGCCACCACCAGCCCCCACAGGCGCGACAGCCACGGCGCCGCAGCGCCCCGGTCACGCGCGGGCGCGCTAGACCGGGCGCTTGTCCAGCACCGCGTAGAAAAAGCCGTCGTGGTCACGCCTTGAATTGTCCGGGACGGCCGCGGCCGCGGCTGCGCTTTGGGGGATCAAATGGCCCGGAGCCGGCCCCAAAACTGCGTCGGTGTTGTGTGCAAGAAACGAACCGATGCGGTCCTGGCCCTCGGCACGGAAGATCGAACAGGTGCAATACAGCAGGCGCCCCCCGGGCCGCAGCAGCGGCCACAGGGTGGCCAGCAGGGCCGCCTGGGAGGCGGCCAGGGCCGCGATGTCGGCTTCGCGCCGCAGCCAGCGCACATCGGGGTGACGGCGCACGATGCCCGAGGCGGTGCAGGGCGCGTCCAGCAAGATGGCATCAAAGGGCACGCCGTCCCACCAGGCGGCGGGGCGGGCCGCATCCGCCGCCAGCACCTGCGCCGACAGGCCCAGGCGCTGCAGCGTGTCGGTGATGCGGGCGCAGCGATCGGGGTCGATGTCCAGTGCGGTGACGTCGGCGTCGGCCAACTCCAGCAGGTGGGCGGTCTTGCCGCCAGGGGCGGCGCAGGCGTCCAGGATCTTCAGGCGCTGGCCCGCGGCAGGCACGAGGCCTTGCAGCAACAAGGGGGCGGCGAGTTGGGCGGCCGCGTCTTGCACCGAGAGCACGCCGTCGTCAAAGCCAGGGATCTGGTGCACGGGCAGGGGGCGCGCGAGGATCAGGCCGTGGTCACCCGAGCGGTGGGTCTCGATGCCGGCGTCGGCCAGCGCCTGCTGCGTGGCTTGCGCGCTCGCGCGGCGCGCATTCACGCGCAGCGTCATGGGCGGCTGCTCGTTGCTCGCGCGCAGGATGTCCTGCCAGTGCTCGGGGTGGTCCTGGCGCACCCGGGCGATCCACCAGGACGGATGGTTCCAGCGGGCCACCGGGCTGCCGTCGGTCTGGGCCACCAGGGCTTCGCGTTCACGCAGGAAGCGGCGCAGGCAGGCGTTGATGAAGCTGGCCTGACCGGCGGTAGCGCGTTGTTGCTTGGCGGCTTCAACCGCCTGGTTCACGAGGGTGAAGGGTTCGTAGGGCGCCTGCGCCGGGTCCCAGCACAGAGCCAGGGCGGTGCGCAGCAAGGCGTCCGCCGGCGGGGGCGGCGCGCGGCGCGCCAGCAGGGTGCGCAGCGCCTGGGCCCGCCCCATCTGGCGCAGGGCCGCAAACGCCAGCGCCTGGGTGCCAGCCCGCAAGGGGCCGGGCACGGCAGCCAGGGCGGGGGTCGCGGAGGCGCCCTCACCGACCGCCTGCACCACGCCGGCGGTCGCGTGCAGCAAGCGCCACAGCGGCGGTGCGGTAGCCGGGGTCGTGCCCGAGGTCAAAACGGACGTCCGGGCTTGAAGCTGAAGACCCAGGCCAGAAGCAGCGCCGGGAACTGTGCGATCGCCGCGTTGTAGCGATCGACGGCGGCATCGAACTGGGTGATGGCGGTTTGGGTGTCGCGCACCAGGCGGGCGCGGCTATCGGTCAGCTCGCTGGGCAACTGAGGGCCGGCCAGGTCATGCACGTCCTCGCGCTCGGCCCGCTCCCAAGCGCGGGTCAATACCGCCGAGGCCGAAGCGATAGCAGAAAGGCGCTGGTGGTCCAGGGGCTTGGGCCGACTGGTCTCCAGGCAAGCGACCAACTGGATGGAGGCGGCGCGAATCTGGACGAGAAAGATCGGTTCGTCCTCGGCCTCCTGGGGGTCGGTGGGCGCTGCAAGGGACTGGGCCAGCTGGGCCTGCTTTTGCAGCTGGCCTTGCACCTCGGAGAAGGAGGTGTTCACTTCGGAGCGCAGGCGCATCAACCGGTTGTAGGCGCCGACCGCCCAGAACACCAGCAATGCGACAACCGACCAGGCCAGGATGGAGGAGGTCATGGAGGTGTGAGCTTAACAAGGTCTGTGCTTGGGTTTTGCTCGGGGTGGGTTGGCGTTTTCGTTTTCGTTGCCGCGCGGCGGGCATGCGACTTTCGTTGCCTTTGACGTTGTACCGCACGGGGTGCGCGGGGCGGGCCCGGGGGCTTCAAGTGCGGGGGCCCTTCGGGCTCCCTTGCGGTGGGTGTGCGGCGGGGGCCCGGGG
>CANHSE010000080.1 GCA_947463025.1 Comamonadaceae bacterium | reverse complement strand
CTGTTTTTCTCAATCCCGCCGCTCGCCAGCTGCTGCCGGATCCGCGCATCGCGCTGCAAGTCGGCTTGCGGCTGCAGACCTTGGAGGTGGCCGGTACGGTGAGCGCAGGCGGTGGCCCGCTGGCCGTGATGGACATCGGCGCAGCCCAGGATCTGTTTGGGCGCGCCGGTCAGCTCACACGGATCGACCTGCGCCTGGCGCCTGGCACCGCACGCGAGGACTTTGTCCGTAGCCTGCAGCTGCCTACCGATGTCACCGCCACCGAGCCTAGCGATGCCGCTCAGCGTGTGAGCCATCTCTCGCGCGCCTACCGCGTCAACCTCACGGTGTTGGCGTTGGTGGCCTTGTTCACTGGCGCTTTCCTGGTGTTTTCGGTGCTGTCCCTGAGCGTGGCACGGCGTACACGCCAGCTCGCGCTTCTGGGTGTGCTGGGGCTGACCGCCCGCCAGCGGCTGTGGCTGGTGGTGATCGAGTCCTTGCTTCTGGGCCTGGTGGGCAGCGTCGCGGGCATCGCGTTCGGCACGGGTCTCGCCGCTTTGGCGCTGCACCTGCTGGGGGGCGATCTCGGAGGCGGTTACTTCGCAGGCGTGGCCCCGCGCCTGCAATGGAGCGCGGGCGCGGCGCTGGTCTATGGTGGTCTGGGCGTGGTCGCGGCCGCTGTCGGGGGTTGGCTGCCTGCACGCCAGGCGCAA
The DNA here is from genome assembly GCA_947463025.1 of Comamonadaceae bacterium. GTDB lineage: Bacteria > Pseudomonadota > Gammaproteobacteria > Burkholderiales > Burkholderiaceae_C > Ramlibacter. The sequence continues at coordinate 10,535 of CANHSE010000080.1, read as the reverse complement.
CGTCTCCCATTGGCGCCCTCCCTAAAGGGCCTGGGAACACCCGCACCCACTGGGCGCCGACATACCCTCAGCCTCGCGCTGATCGCGCTGGGTGTCGTGCTGGCCTTGCTGCCGCCGATCGCGGGCGTGCCGCTGGCCGCGTATGTCTCGGTGGCCTTGCTGCTGGTGGGTGGCATCACCGCCCTGCCTTGGGCGGTCGCGGCCGTCTACGACGCACTGGCGCCGCGACTGGCACACCGCCTGCTGCCGCTCCTGGCCATCGAACGCGCACGGCGCGTGCGCGAGACGGCGGCCGTGGCGGTCAGCGGAGTGGTCGCTTCGCTGAGCCTGGCGGTGGCGCTCACCGTGATGGTGGCGAGCTTTCGCGATTCGGTCACGCGCTGGCTCGACGTGGTGCTACCCGCTGACCTGTATGTGCGTACCGCCGATGGTGCCTCCACAGGTGACACAGCCTTCCTCGATGTACCCTTTGTAGAAGCGGCCAGCCAGGTGCCCGGGGTGGCGCGCGTGGCGACGCAGCGTGTGCGGACCCTGCTGCTGGATCCAGCCCTGCCCGCAGTGGCCCTGTTGGCGCGCCCGATCGAGGATCCAGCGCGCATGCTGCCGATGGTGGATGCACCGCGCCCCGTGCCCGATGGCCGCATCGGCATCTACGTGAGCGAAGCCATCATCGACCTGTATGGTGTGACGCCGGGTCAAGGCTTCGAGCGCCTGTCACAGGCCTTCCCGCAAAAACCCGAGTTTTTCGTAGCTGGCACTTGGCGCGACTACGCCCGGCAAAGCGGTGCGGTCATGATCGATCGAGCCGACTACTTGCGCCTGACCGGCGACGCGCGTGTCAATGACCTGCTGCTGTGGCTCGCACCGGGCGCCGATGCAGCCTCCGTGCAGGCCTCGCTACGTGCGCTGGGAGAAGGCGGCGGCGTACTGGAGTTCGCCACCACCCAAGACATACGCACCGTGTCACTGCGCATTTTCGATCGCAGCTTCATCGTCACCTACTGGCTGCAGGCGGTGGCCATCGGCATCGGCCTGTTTGGCGTGGCGGCCAGCTTCAGCGCGCAGGTGCTGGCACGGCGCAAGGAGTTCGGGCTGCTGCAGCACCTGGGCCTCACGCGCCGCCAGGTGCTGACGGTGGTCGCCGGCGAAGGCGCGGCCTGGACCCTGATCGGGTCGGCCGCCGGCTTGGCACTGGGACTGGCCGTGGCCGTGGTGCTGGTGCATGTGGTCAATCCACAAAGCTTTCACTGGACGATGGACCTGCTCACCCCTTGGGGTCGCTTGCTGCTTTTGTGCGCCTCGGTGGTTTTGGCGGGCACCCTCACCGCTTGGCTCGCAGGCCGCGCAGCGGCCAGTCGCGACGCGGTGATGGCGGTCAAGGAGGACTGGTGATGCTCCCTCTGTCCCGCCGCTCGCTCCTGCTGGCGCTGGCCGGTGGCAGCGGCGCCAGCCTGTGGCCGCTGCACGCGCAGGCCTTGCCTGCACGCGCCCTGGTCTTTCCCCGCGACCATGGCGCGCATCCGCAGCTACGCACCGAGTGGTGGTACGTCACCGGTCAGGCCCGCGCACTCCGAGCTGCAGGCGATCGGTTGTTCGGGTTTCAGGTCACTTTCTTTCGCACGCGGGTGGATGCGGCCCAATCCATCCAATCGGCTTTCGGCGCCCACCAGCTGGTCTTCGCCCACGCCGCGGTGACCGACGTCCAGGGCCAGCGCCTCTGGCACGACCAGCGCATCGCCCGGGCCGGCATGGGCATTGCGCAAGCCGACACCGAAGACACCCGCCTGAAACTTCGGGACTGGTCGCTGGTGCGCGAGGCGCAGGGCCGCTATCGCGCGCGATTGCCTGCGGGCGAGTTCTCAATCGAGCTGGACTTCACGCCCACCCAGCCCCTGCTGCTGCAAGGGCAACAAGGGCTCTCACGCAAGGGGCCGCAGCCGCAGCAGGCCAGCTACTACTACAGCCAGCCCCAGCTGAAGGCCGGTGGCCGGCTAGCCTTGCAAGGTCAGTCCTATGAGATTGCGGGTCGGGCCTGGCTGGACCACGAGTGGAGCGAGGAACTTCTGCATCCCGACGCGGTGGGTTGGGATTGGATCGGCATGAACCTGGACGATGGCAGCGCCCTCACCGCTTTTCGCCTGCGGCGCGCCGATGGCAGCGCGCTATGGGATGGCGGTTCGTGGCGTACAGCGGGCGGCGGGGCTCAGGCCTTCGAGGCCGGGCGTACCGTCTTCACGCCCGTGCGGTACTGGGTCAGTCCGCTATCGGGTGCGCGCTATCCGGTGCAATGGGAGGTGCTGTGTCCGGCGGGCCGCTACACCGTACGCGCCTTGATCGATGCCCAGGAACTGGACAGTCGAACATCCACCGGCGCGATCTACTGGGAAGGCCTGAGCGAGCTGACCGATGCCCGCGGTCAGGTGCTGGGGCGCGGCTACCTGGAGATGACCGGCTACGCGCAGCGTCTGCGGATGTAGGCATTCACCGGGCGCCGCCCCTCGCGACAGTCCCCTGGCGCAGGCCCCGACTACACTGCGTGCCCATGGCCCGCCGCTCCTCCCCCGACGCCGCCCCCAAGGGCCAACCCCGGTCCCTCACGGGCCTGCTGCCTTTCCTGCGCCCCTACCGAGGCCGCATTGCGCTGGCCGGCCTGTTTCTGGTACTGGCGGCGGCGGCCACCTTGTTGTTTCCTTTGGCCCTGCGCAGCCTGATTGATGGCGGCCTGGTGGGGGGAGACCGCGGCGAGCAGGTGCTGGCGCTGCGTCAACACTTTCTGGCCCTGTTCGCGGTGGCCGTGGCCCTGGGCGTCTTTTCCGCTGCGCGCTTTTACACCGTGAGCTGGCTGGGCGAGCGTGTCACCGCCGATCTGCGTAATGCGGTCTATGCACACGTGGTGCGCCAGAGCCCTGAATTCTTCGAGACCACACAGACTGGCGAGGTGCTCTCGCGCCTGACCACCGACACCACCCTGGTGCAAACCGTGGTGGGCTCGTCGCTGTCCATGGGTCTGCGCAACGCGGTGATGGGCGTAGGTGCCCTGGCCATGCTGGTGTGGACCAACCCCTGGGTGATGACCCAGGTGCTGCTGATTCTGGTGGGCGTGGTGTTGCCCACGATGTGGTTTGGGCGACGCGTGCGGCGTCTCTCGCGCGCCAGTCAGGATCGGGTGGCCGATGCCAGCGCCATCGCCGCCGAGGTGCTCAATGCCATCCCGGTGGTGCAAAGCCACGCGGCCGAGGCGCGCGAAGCGCAGCGCTTTGACACCTCCACCGAGCAGGCCTTTGGCACCGCCATCCGACGCACCCGCGCGCGCTCCTTGCTCGTGGCCTTCATCATCATCGCAACATCGGGTCTGTTGCTGTGGGGTCTGTACCAAGGCACACAAGCGGTACTGGCCGGACGCATAACCCCGGGGCATCTGGGGCAGACGGTGGTCTACGTGATCATCCTGGCGGGCGCTGTGGCGGTGCTCGGCGAGGTATATGGCGACCTGCTGCGCGCTGCGGGCGCGACCGAGCGCCTGATGGAGCTGCTGCATGCGCGCTCGCCTGTCACCTCGCCCGCTGACCCGGTATCGGCACCTGTCCCCGCGGGCGGCAGTGCGGTGCGGTTTGAGTCCTTGCAGTTTCGTTATCCATCGCGGCCCCAGCAGCCCGCACTGTCGGACTTCGCGCTCGACGTGCGCGCGGGTGAGACGGTGGCCCTGGTGGGCGCCAGCGGTGCAGGCAAGACCACGGTGTTTCAGCTGCTGCTGCGGTTTTATGACCCGCAGGCGGGGCGCATTGTGCTCGATGGCGTCCCGATCGAGCGCATGGACTTGCAAGCGCTGCGCGCGCGCATCGGCATCGTGCCCCAGGAGCCTGTGATCTTCTCGGCTAGCGCGCTGGAAAACATACGCTACGGTCGCCCCGATGCCAGCGACGACGCGGTGAAGGCCGCGGCGCGCGACGCCTATGCCCACGACTTCATCAGCGCGCTGCCGGGGGGATATGACTGTTTCCTCGGCGAGCGGGGCGTTCGGCTTTCGGGGGGGCAGCGTCAGCGCATTGCGATTGCGCGGGCCATGTTGAAGAACCCGCCCTTGCTGCTACTGGACGAAGCGACCAGTGCGCTGGATGCGGAGAGCGAACGCATGGTGCAGGCCGCCTTGCAGTCAGCCATGCGTGATCGCACGACACTGGTGATTGCCCACCGCCTGGCCACGGTGCAACAGGCCGATCGGATCGTGGTGCTCGATCACGGCCGCATCGTCGAACAGGGGACGCACGAGCATCTGCTGGCGCAGGGCGGGCTGTACGCGCGGCTGGCTAGTTTGCAGTTCATGGTTTGAGCGTTGGGTTGGCGTTGGCCTGCAACGCGGCGGGTGTGCGGCGGGGGCCCGGGGGCTTCAAGTGCGCAGGCCCTTCGGGCTTCCTTGCGGTGCTCGTGCCAGGCGGGAAGCGCGCAAAACTCGCCCTACGGGCTCAAACATGCGCGCTTCTTTCTCCGCCTGTCCCTGCGCTCCTCAGCTGCGCACAGGCGCCCCCGAACCCCCGCCGCACACCCACCGCTTCCCTCACGCCCCTGTTTCAAGGAGCCGGGTTCTCTGCCTCTAACGTTCGCTCACTCCAAAGCACATGGCACCGCGCCAAGGTCGGAGCGTTGACGTTCGCAGACCCGAGCGATATCTCAGGGCAGTGACGTGCGCGCGAAGACGTCCGATAACAAGTGAGCGCGGGGTGTGCGGGGTGGGACTGGGGGCGCCTGTGCGGGGCTGAGGAGCGCAGCAACGGGCGGAGAAAGAAGCGCGCATGTTTGAGCCGAAGGCGAGTTTGCGCGCTTCCCGCCCGTTGTGAGCACCGCAAGGGAGCCCGAAGGGCCCCCGCACTTGAAGCCCCCGGGCCCGCCCCGCGCGCCACGTGCGGTGCAGCGTCAACGAGGCCACGCCCCGAGTGAGAGCTGCACCGACAAAGTAAACACAACCCCGCAGCAAGCTACTGCAAAGGCCCCTTCAGCGCAGGCGGCACAGGCAGCGGAAGCACTGCGATACCTTCTTCGAGCAAGGCCTGGGTTTCTTCACGCGTAGCTTGTCCGCGAATACCCCGCTCGTCGGACTCGCCGTAATGGATGCGGCGGGCTTCTTCGGCAAAGCGCTCCCCGACGTCTTCGGTCTGAGACATCACATGGGCGACAGCCTTCATCCAGGCCGCCTGCAGGGCGGCATCCGGCGGCACCATCACCTCCTGGCGCCCCGACTTGACAGGCGCCGCCGGGGATGCAGACGCAGGCTCCGCAGCCCCCAGATTCAATCGCGGCGCGGAGAGGCGCTTGGTGATCGCGGTGTCGCTACACATCGGGCATTCGACCAAGGCGCGCGCCAGCTGACCCTGGAAATCATCTTCCGAGGCAAACCAGCCCTCGAACACGTGGCCGTGCAGGCATTGCAGGTCCAGAACCTTCATGAGCGCCGCCGGGCCGCCCCAAGGCGCGAAAGCCCCCTCGGGGGGCAGGAGGCTACACAGCGTGAGCCGACGTGGGGGCACATCATGAAGCGGATTGTGCGCGCCAGTCCAAAGCCCAGTCACCCGAGAGGACGTTCTGCAGCCACAGCGCACACGACAAGGTCTTGCCGTCGGTCACCTGCCCCTGACGACACCAGTCCAGAAGCTGGGCCGGGGTGGCGGTGATCACATCCAGAAACTCGGCTTCATCGAGCTGGCGCTGCCCCAGCGTCAGGCCGCGGGCGAACCAGATGCCAATGGCTTCATCGGCATAGCCAATACAGGGATGCATCGTGCCGGCATGGGCCCATTCGCGGGCGCTGTAGCCCGTCTCCTCCAGCAGCTCGCGCTGGGCGCACACCAGCGGATCTTCACCGGGCGTGAGCTTGCCAGCCGGAAACTCGATCATCACCTGGCCCACCGGGTGACGATACTGGCGCTCGAGCACCACCCGCCCGTCTTCGAGCAGCGCGATGATGGCCACCGCGCCCGGATGCTGGATGTACTCGCGATACGACTGGCCACCATCGGGCAAACGCACGGTGTCACGCACCACCTGCAGAAAACGGCCTTCGAGAAGCTTCTCGCGGCTCACGACCTGCTCGCGCAGGTGGGCATCCGCATCAGCGGGCGGGTTCATGCGGACCGCTTGACCAGGTAGCGCCAGACAAAACCGGGAAACGCCAGCGTCAAGAACAAGGCGCCGGTGATCGCATAGAACTCCCAACCCTGAGGTGCAATCTGACCCGCCCGGTGCTCGAGCAACAAGCCCACACCTCCGGCCAGAAAATACATTACCCCCAACTCGCCCAAGCGAACCGCCAGCGACTTGGGCGCACGCAGCGCCACGAGGCCGAAAAGACGCTGCGTGACAAAGGGCAGGTTCGCCGCCAGCGAGGCCAGCAGGATGACGAACCAGACAGAGACAGTCAGCGACATGGCGTCGTCACCTCGGCGCTGCGCAGTGCTGGATCAGGACGCCAGCGTACGCACGACGGCGTCGGCACACAAGGACATCAGGCCGCCCGGCACAATGCCCAGGATTAACACCAGCGCACCGTTGATCGACAACACCACGCGCACATCGGTCGGCGCCGAGACGGTAGTGACGGTGATGGGCGAGTCAAAGTACATGACCTTGACCACACGCAGGTAATAAAAGGCCCCCACCAACGACGCCATGACCGCGAAGATCGCCATGCCGATATACAAAGCCTGGCCGGATCCCACCAGGGCCTGCAGCACCGCCAGCTTGGCGTAGAAGCCCACCAGCGGCGGGATACCGGCCAGCGAGAACATGCAGATCGCCATCACACCGGCAAACAAGGGGCTGCGCTGGTTCAAGCCCGCCAGGTCCGAGATCTCTTCGCTCTCGAAGCCCTCGCGCGCCAGCAGCAAGATGATGCCGAAGGTCGCCAACGTGGTGAGCACATAGGTCACGATGTAGAACATCGAGGCGCTGTAAGCCATGTGGGCGTTGGCGGTACTGCCGTTGACCACACCCGCGGACAGGCCCAGAAGCACGAAGCCCATTTGTGCGATGGTCGAATAGGCCAGCATGCGCTTGAGGTTGGTCTGCGCGATCGCCGCCAGGTTACCGACCAAGAGCGAGGCGATCGCCAGCAAGCCCAGCATCTGCTGCCAGTCGATGGCCAGCGGGATCAGGCCCTCCACCAGCAGGCGAATCACGATGCCGAAGGCCGCCAGCTCGGGGGCAGCGCCGATCATCAGCGTGACGGCTGTGGGCGCGCCCTGGTAGACGTCGGGAATCCACATGTGGAAAGGCACGGCTCCCAGCTTGAAGGCCAGACCGGCGACGATGAAGACCAGACCGAACACCAGCACCTCGTGCTTGATGCGGCCGCTGCCAATCGCCTTGAACACTTCGTCAATATTGAGCGAGCCGGTGGCACCGTACATCATGGACAGGCCATACAGCAGGAAGCCCGAGGCCATCGCGCCCAACACGAAGTACTTCATGGCCGCCTCGGTGGCTTTTTCGTTGTCACGGCGCAAGGCCACCAGGGCATAGCTCGACAGCGTCAGCAGCTCCAGCCCCAGGTAGATCACCAGGAAGTTGCTGCCCGAGACCATCACGAAGATGCCCAGAAGCGAGAACAGCGACAGCGTAAACAGTTCGCCGCCGCGCAGCATGTCGCGATCGGCCGCATAGGGTCGGCTATAGATCAAGGTCACGCCCACGGCCACGGCGGCAAAGGCCTTGAGCCAGTTGCCCATGGGATCGCTCACGACCATCTTGCCAAAGGCGTACTGGGTGCTGCCCTCCAGGGCGGCACTGGCGCATAGCCAGGTCACCACGGCCAGAGTGGCCAGCGTCAGCACATGGGTCAGGTCGCGAAGGCGGCTCTTGACACCCAGGTCGACCAGCAAGATGGCGCAGGCCATCACCGCCAGAACAATCTCCGGGGCAACGACAAAGAGGCTCAGTGTGTCCAGCATGATCAATTCAGCTTCGAAGCCGCCACGTGCTTGAGGAACTCGGCGACGGAGACGTCCATGACGTCGGTGAAGGGCTTGGGATAAATGCCCATGTACAGGACCGCGATCGCCAGCAGCGACAGCATCAGGAACTCGCGGCTGTTGATGTCGGTGAGGGCCTTGACGTCCTCATTGGCTACCGGGCCGAGGTAGACACGCTTGAACATCCACAGGGTATAGGCAGCGCCGAAAATCAGGGCGGTGGCGGCGGCCAGCCCCAGCCAGAAGTTGGCCTTGGTGGCGCCCAGGATCACCATCCACTCGCCCACGAAACCGGCGGTGGCTGGCAGGCCGCAATTGGCCATGGCAAAGAGCAAGGCGAAGGCCGCGAACTTGGGCATGGTGTTGACCACACCGCCATAACTGGCGATCTCGCGCGAATGCACGCGGTCATAAAGCACGCCGATGCACAGGAACATCGCGCCCGATACAAAACCGTGGGCGATCATCTGCACCAAACCACCGGCCACGCCCAGGTCATTGAAGATGAAAAACCCCAGGGTGACAAAACCCATGTGAGCCACCGACGAATAGGCCACCAGCTTTTTCATATCCTGTTGCACCATCGCCACCAGGCCCACGTAGATCACTGCGATCAAGGACAACGTGATCATCAGCCAGGCCCATTCGTGGGCGGCATCGGGGGCGATGGGCATGGAAAAGCGCAAGAAGCCGTAGGCACCCAACTTCAGCATGATGGCCGCCAGCACCGCCGAGCCGCCCGTGGGCGCCTCCACGTGCACATCGGGCAGCCAGGTGTGCACCGGCCACATCGGCACCTTCACCGCAAACGCAGCGAAGAAAGCGAAGAACAACAGGGTCTGAGGCGCAGCCGCCAGCGGTAGCTGGTGCCAGGCCTGGATGTCGAAGCTGCCGCCAGCCTTGTTGTACAAGTAGATCAGCGCAATCAGCATCAACAGCGAGCCGAGCAGCGTGTACAAGAAGAACTTGAACGCCGCGTAGATCTTCCGGGGGCCGCCCCAGATGCCGATGATCAGGTACATCGGGATCAGCGTGGCCTCGAAGAACACGTAAAACAGCATGCCGTCCAGGGCACTGAACACACCAATCATCAGGCCCGACAAGATCAGGAACGCCCCCATGTACTGGTTCACGCGCTCGGTGATCACCTCCCAGGCCGATATCACCACGATCACCGTGATGAAAGCCGTCAGCGGCACGAACCAGAACGAGATGCCGTCCAGGCCCAGGTGGTAGTTCACGTTAAAGCGCGCAATCCACGGCGCTTTCTCCACGAACTGCATGGCCGCGGTCGACGCATCGAAGCCGGTGTACAGCGGCAACGTGACCAGCAGGCCCGCGACAGCGCCGATCAGCGCGATCCAGCGCACCACGCGCGCCTGGTCGTCACGACCCAGGGCCAGCAGCACGACGCCGAAAAAGATCGGCGTCCAGATGGCAAGGCTCAACAAACCCATTTTTGTTCTTCTCCTACTTGCCCAGCCAGGCCGACAGCGGCGAACTAAACCACGTGAGCAACACGAACAGGCCCAGGATCATGGCCAGCGCGTAGTGGTACAAGAAACCAGTTTGCAGGCGGCGCGTGATCGCGGCGAACAGGGCCACCACACGCGCGCTGCCGTTGACGGCGGTGCCATCGATCACGGCCTCGTCGCCACCTTTCCAGAGCGCAAAGCCCAGGCCGCGGGCGGCGCGCGCCAGGATGTTCTCGTTGATCCAGTCCATGTAGTACTTGTTCTCCAGCAGCGTGTACAGCGGCATGACGCGCGCCTTGATCGCCGCCGGCAGGGCCGGATTCACCATGTACATGTACCAGGCCAGGACCACGCCGGCCAGAGCCAGCCAGAAGGGCGCGGTCTGCAGACCATGCAGCGCCATCTGCGCCGCGCCGTGGAAGGACTGGGTCAGCGTCGCCATCGCAGGATGACGGGCCGCGTCGACAAAGATGGCGTCCTTGAAGAAATCACCGTGCACCAGGGGGCCCAGGGTGAGGTAGCCAATCACCACGGACGGAATCGCCAGCAGCAGCAGCGGCGCGGTCACCACCCAGGGGGATTCGTGCGGCTCGTGATGCTCGTCGTGATCGTCATGATCATGGTGGGCGTCGGGGTTTTTGTCATACCGCTCTTTGCCATGGAACACCAGGAAGTACATGCGGAAGGAATAGAAGGCGGTGACAAAGACACCGGCCAGCACCGCGAAGTTGGCAAAGCCCGAGCCCCAGATCGTCGTGGCGTGCACCGCTTCGATGATGCTGTCCTTGGAGTAAAAGCCTGCAAACAGCGGCGTGCCAATCAGGGCCAGCGATCCGAGCAGCGAGGTGATCCAGGTGATCGGCATGTACTTGCGCACCCCTCCCATCCAGCGGATGTCCTGGTTGTGGTGCATGCCCATGATCACCGAGCCGGCCGCCAGGAACAGGAGCGCCTTGAAGAAGGCGTGCGTCATGAGGTGGAACACTGCCACCGAATACGCCGAGGCGCCCAGGGCCACCGTCATGTATCCCAACTGCGACAGCGTGGAATAGGCCACCACGCGCTTGATGTCGTTCTGGATGATGCCCATGAACCCCAT
>CANHSE010000079.1 GCA_947463025.1 Comamonadaceae bacterium | reverse complement strand
GCCTGACCGACGGCGATCGCCAGGCGGGCGTCCTGCGCGCCGGCCATGGGCGCTTGGATCAGGGGGATTGGGGTGCCGAGGAATGTGGTGTCGGTCATGGTGTCGTGCGGGTTTCGAACCGTGATTCTGTCGCAGTCGCCAGAACCAGGGCCCCCGCGGGTGACCGCGGGGGCCGAGCCGGAGTCCCTGTCCGATCAAGGGTTCCACCAGTTGCCCGATGCGACGATCAGCGGAATCAACTGCAGTTCCGAGTCGTAGTAGTCGGTGGTGAAGTTGTTGCTGTTGGCCGTCCACAAGGTATTGAGAAACGCCTGGTGCGACGCGTCCACCATGCAACCCACTGTGAGCGGACCGACCACGATCTCTGCAAAGTAGCGACCGCCGTTGACGGTTCCGTTGAGGTTGTAGAGGCCGCCCATGTTGAAGGGATCGCCGTTGCAATCGTTCTTGAGGAAGTTCGCCATGTCGCTGACGATCGTCTTCCAGCGCGCATCGCCCGAGTAGATGTAATCCGTCCCCCAGCGCCAGGGGTTGCGCACCGCATTGCCGTCGTAGATGCCTTCGTAGGGCCCTTCAATCACGTTGCCCGGCGAGGGCACAGGCTGACTCATGCAATCCATGATGAAGCCCGGTTGCAGTTTGGCCACCGGCGAGTAGCGGCTGATGATGCCGGTGATCAGCGTGTAGCAGCGGTCGATCGCCCGGTCCCAGAACGTATCACCCGTGGCTTTCTTGAAGGCTCTGAAGTGACCGATCATGTGGTCCGAGGTGCGGGTGTTTTCGCGTTGCGGACCGCGTGGCTCGCCCGAGGGGGCAAAGTTGATGGCTTTCATCGCTTCGATGGTGAGGATCGCCTGCTGCCGGTAGTCGATCGCGCCGCCGGAACCCCACTGTCGATGGGCCATCAGCAGCGCCATGGCGATGTCCAGGTCGCCGTCGGTGGCGTTCCAACCGTCACCCGCGCTGCCCATGTTCATCGCCAGCCGCCATTCGTGCAGATAAGCGCCTGCTGCTTTGCCCGCATTCATGTGGCCATAGGCAGGACGTCCGCGCGCCGTCTTGAACAGGCCATCGAAATAGGTGCGCGCCTGCGGGTCGTGGCCTGCCATCAGCACGGCGATCAGCATGCCGTAGCCCACGCCCTCCGAGACGGTGGCATAGGCGGTTCCAGGAAACTGCACGTGCCAGGCGTCTGCGATCGTGCGACCGCTGTAGATCCCGGTGTTGGCCGTAAAGGTGGGCGATTTCCTCAGGTTGGCCGACTTCCAGGCCGCATAGCAGGCGGTGATCCGCGCGTCCATGGCCGCAGGCGTGGCCACGGTGGGCGCAATGCCGTAGGGATAGCGCGCACCCACCAGGTCCTTGCGCGAACCAAACGGGTAGCCGTCGCCCCCTGCGGTCGCCTCAGGGGCGGTGGTCGGGGCCGCGGTCGGGATTCGGGCGGTGAGCGCAGTGGCTGAGTCGGCGCTCGCCGTGGGGGTACCCCCGCCGCTCCCACCCCCACCGCAGCCGGCCAGTGACAGCAAGACCGTGGCCGAGCCACCCTGAAGAAAAATTCGTCGTTTCATGTGCAACATCCAGAAAGTTAACGGTCTCCGCTTGGCGCTCAACCTGGGGCCTCACAACCTCAGCGGGAGGCGCGACTCTAGTAGGCGATGTCCGACAGCGATGTAGGAATGCGCGTGCGAACGTAAGCAAAGATTGAGCGGGATGTCACAGGCAGATCGCAGTCTTGCGGTGCTGTGCGCGTGACGCGCGGAGGTCGTGGCGCGTGCAGGGTCGTCGTCGCGCCATGGCAAACTCTGCCGCAATAGTTACGTCTGGCTGTCCCTGATCTGGGTGCCATATGCCGATTGATTCGCCTGTCGACCCTGTCCGCGCCTTCTTCGTCTACGGCACGCTGATGCGGGGCGAGTCCAACCACGTGGTCGCGGCGCGTCACGGTCTGGCCGGCGTGCACCACGCATCGGTCAGGGGCGAGCTCTTTGATACGGGGGCGGGCTATCCCGCGATGCGCGCGACGACGGGCGCGGGCCGTGTGTATGGCGAGCTGCTGATTCCGATGGACTTCGAATCGGCCTTGCAGGCCATGGACGCCCTGGAGGGCTACGAGGGTGAGGATGACCCGGGCAACCTGTACGACCGCCAGCTGATCGAGGTCACGCGCGATGACGACGGCAGCACTTGCCTGGCGTGGATCTACGTCTATGCCCAGGACTTGGCGCCGCACACGCGGATCGCCTCAGGGCGATGGCGACCCGCGTCTGGCGATTAGACGCAGCTGCGGTGACGCGCCATGCAGGTGTCCAGCACCTCATCGCCCGGGCGCAGCCACCAGTCTTGCTCAGAGAAGATTTCGACCTCGGCGAACCCGGCGTAGCCAGCGTCCTCCATCCAGCCGCGGATCTTGCGCAGCTCGATCACGCCATCGCCCATCATCCCGCGATCGCTCAGGAGATCGCGGGTGGGCGTGAGCCAGTCGCACACATGCCAGGCCAGCAGGCGCTTGCCACCGGCGCGCGCGATCTGCGAGGCCAGCTTGGGGTCCCACCACACATGGTAGGCATCGACGGCCACACCCAGCATGCCGGTGCGCGCTGGGTCAATGGCATCGCACAGGTCCAGCGCCTGCTCCATGGTGTTCACGCAGGCGCGATCAGCGGCCTGCATGGGATGCAGAGGTTCGATCGCCAAGGGCATGCCCACCTCACGCGCGTAGTCCATCGTCGCGGCGATGCCATCTTGCACCTGGCTGCGTGCCAGGCTGATGTCTTTGTATTCGGCCTTCCCTGCCAGCGCACCGGGCAGCGCACCCACCACGAGCACGGTGCAGGGCGCATTCAGGGTCTTGGCTTCGTCGATGGCGCGTCGGTTGTCATCGAGCGCGTCGCGCAGGCCTTGCGCGGTACTGGCTGGAAAGAAGCCGCCCCGGCAATAGCCACTCAAGCCGACGCCAGTTTCTTTGAGCAGGCGGGCCGTGGTGTCCAGTCCGATCGCAGCCACCTGGTCACGCCAGGGGCTGATCGCTCGGATCCCGCGCCGCGCACAGCCCTCGATGATCTGATCGAGCGTCCACTGCTTGCGCACGGTGGCGGTGTTGATCGACAGCCACTGGATGTCGCCGCTGAAGTCACGCATGGTCAGCTCACGCCATGTACGGCTAGCAGGGTCTGCATGCGGTGCGTGGCCAGATCGGGTTGCGCCAGCAAGTGGGCTTGGTCCGCAAGGCGGAAGATCTCGCACAGGTGCGGCAGGCTGCGCGTGCTGTGTTGGCCGCCCACCATGCTGAAGTGGCTCTGGTGGCCATTGAGCCAGGCCATGAAGACCACGCCGGTCTTGTAAAAGCGCGTGGGCGCTCGAAAGATGTGCCGCGAGAGCGGCACGGTCGGCCCCAGGATGTCGTGGAACTTTTTCGTATCGCCCTGGGCCAGTGCGCCCAGCGCCGCACTGGCAGCCGGCGCGATGGCATCGAAGATGCCCAGGAGCGCGTCGCTTTTGCCATGCACGTCCTCGGTGCCCGCGCCGTCGCCTTCGATCAATTCGGCGTAGTTGAAGTCATCGCCGGTGTACATGCGCACGCCGGCCGGCAGGCGCCGGCGCATCGCGATTTCCTTGTCCTTGTCCAGGAGCGAGATCTTCACGCCATCGACCTTGGCCGCATGTGCGCGGATGATGCCCACCGCTGTGTCCATCGCCGCATCGGCGTCGCGCGATCCCCAATAGCCAGCCAGGGCGGGATCGAACATGTCACCGAGCCAGTGAATGATCACCGGCTGGCGCGCCTGGCCTAGCACGCGGTCATAGACCTTCTCGTAATCGGCGGGCGATTTCGCCACGCGGGCCAGGGCCCGGCTGGCCATGAGGATCAGGCGACCGCCCAGGGCTTCAATGGCGGCCATTTGCTCTTCGTAGCCGCGGATCACGTCGTCGATCGAGCGTACCGCGTCGATCTCCAGGTGGTCGGTGCCGCAGCCGCTGGCGATGCGTGCGCCAGGGAACGATTTGGCGGCGTCCAGCGATCGGCGGATCAACTCCAGCGACGTGGGCCAGTCCAGGCCCATGCCCCGCTGCGCGGTGTCCATGGCCTCGGCCACGCCCAGGCCCAGCGACCACAGGCGTTGGCGGTAGGCCACCGTGGCGTCCCAGTCGATGGCGCATTGCAGCCAGGGATCGATGGCGGCGCGCGGGTCGGCCACCACGTGGGCGGCTGAATAGGCGATGCGGTTGAACGCAACGCCCTTGTCGGGCGGGGGCAGCACCTGGCCTTGCAGGGTGTAGGGGGCCAGTTGCCCCTGGTCATTGACCAATGTCAGGCGCGTCATGTGCGACCCCTTACAGCGCGATCTGGGGCACGTCGACCCAGCGCCGCTCTTTCCAGCTTTGCAGGGCCGCCTCGACCAGCTGCACGCCCTTGGCGCCCTCCGGCAGCGTCCAGCGATATGGCGCGTCTTCCACCACATGGCGGATGAAATGCTCCCACTGGATCTTGAAGCCGTTGTCGTAGGTCTCGGTGTCGGGCACGTCCTGCCATTGGTCCATGAAGCTCATGGTCTGGCGCACATCGGGGTTCCATACCGGACGCGGCGTGTTGACACGGCTTTGCGCGCGGCAATCGGTCAGCCCTGCGACCGCCGAGCCGTGCGTGCCATCGACATGGAAGGTGACCAAATCGTCGCGCCGCACGCGCGTGGTCCACGAGCTATTGACCTGCGCGATCACGCGCTCGCCTTGGTGACCCTTGAGTTCGAGGGTGGCGTAGGAGGCATCGTCAGCGGTGGCGGTGTAGGGCTTGCCGGCTTCGTCCCAGCGCTGGGGGATGTGGGTGGCGCCGATGCAGCTGATGGACTGCACCTGGCCAAACAGGTTGTCCAGCACGTAGCGCCAGTGGCAGATCATGTCCAGGATGATGCCGCCGCCGTCTTCGCTGCGGTAGTTCCAGGAGGGGCGCTGGATCGGTTGCAGGTCGCCTTCAAACACCCAGTAGCCGAACTCGATGCGCACGCTGAGCATCTGACCAAAGAAGCCCGCGCGCCGCAGCATGTCCAGCTTGCGCAGGCCGGGCAAAAAGAGCTTGTCTTGCACGGCGCCGTGCTTGAGGCCCGAGGACTGCGCCAGGCGTGCGATTTCCACCGCTTCATTCAGATTGGTCGCGATGGGCTTCTCGCAGTACACGTGCTTGCCCGCGCGGATGGCCTTGGCCAAAAGCGTCGGGCGCATCTGCGTCGTGCCCGCATCAAAAAAGACGGTGTCGTCTTTGTTGGCCAGTGCCGCCTCGAGGTTGGTGCCGAAACGCTCGATGCCGTGCGCGCGGGCCAGGGCCTCGATCTTGGTGGCGTCGCGTCCGATCAGGATCGGATCGGGCATCACGCGTGTGCCGTTGGACAGCTTCACGCCGCCTTCCTTGCGCAGGGCCACGATGGAGCGAATCAGGTGCTGGTTCATTCCCATGCGGCCAGTGACGCCGTGCATGATCAGTCCGAGTCGTTGCGGGTTCATGATTTTTTTCCTCCTGGGTGATAAGTCGGCGCGGAGCGCCTCATTCGGTCAACGGCGCCAGCGTGTCCCAGTGCGGGGAAGCGACATGCGCGAATCCCGGCGGGTAGAGGCTGGTGAGATCCAGGCGTCCGTGCTGGATGCGAAGTCGCACGCCTTGCGGGTCGGCCTGGTAAAGCCCGCGATGGGCGCTCAGAAAATCTTGCGTCTCGGCCTCACTGGCGGTGCCAAAGCCCCGCACATAGTGGTGGCCGTTGCGCTCGATGTGGGTGACGCCCAGGCTGGCGGCCAGCAGGGTGTCCTGCTGCACGGCCAGGCCGGCCTGGCAGGTGAGGTCCTCGCCCGAGAGCAAGTGACCGGGCCGTGCGCGCAGGCGCGCCGCATGGGCGAGGGATCGGTAGATGCCCTTGCAGGCCTTGCTGGAGATGCCGCGATAGCCCTGGGCCAGGCCCTGCGGCAGCACCGATTCGTCGTCGTCGGATTCGTCCAGGATGACTGGCACCGGAATGCGCGCACCCACCAGCGATTGCTGCAAGGCCAGGTGCCGGGGCAGGGGTTGCTCGAGCAGCAAGGTGCGTTGCACCAGACGCGCGGTGGCGCGGTGGCGGGCCAAGTCGTCGAACAACGCCTCGATCTGTGCGACGTCGGCATAGGTTTCGTTGCCATCGAGCGTGACACGGTAATCGCCCACGCGGGCGAGCAGGCGCTCGATGCGGGTCAGGCGCGCCACGTCGGCCTCAGGTTGGCCGCACAACTTCAGCTTGAAATAGCGCAGGCCGTAGTGGGCGATGGCGTCTTCCAGGGTGGCGGGCAGACCGTCGTTGGGGTCCAGGCCCGCGTCGTCAGCCTCCAGACGATCGGCCAGTCCCACGGTGTGACGCAGCCAGACGCTGCTGGGGCGCAGCAGGCGCAGGCGCGCCGACCAGGGATCCCCCAGCACACCGGCCTGCACGCCGCTAACCCAGTCCAGGCGTTGCGAACGCAGCACGGCGTCGGCGATGGCCTTGTCGATCAGGGCCGGTCCGAACTGGGCGGCCAGGCGCGGCAGGCCTTGGGCCACCTCATTCGTGATCGCCTGCGCACCGGCGCCCGATGACAGCGCATAGGCGCTGGTGGCCGATGGCGATGCGAGATACGCAGCGCGTGCAGCAGTCACCGCGCGACGCAGCTGCGCGAAATTGTCTTCGTGGGTGAGCGCGGGCGACTTGTCAAACCACTTGGGCACCATCAGCTCGGCGCTCGCGCCTTCGACCTCGCGCCCCTCGATCTGCACGCGCACCCGCACAAAGGCCTGCGGGCAGGCGGTGACCGTGGCCGCGCCAAATCGAAACGGCATGCGCAGTGTGACCGGACGCTCAAAGGCCGTGATCGCACGCACGATGAAGGCGATGGGCGCACGTCGGCTCATGCAGCGGCCCTCCACAAGGCCTTCATATGGCCGGCGGCGAAGGCTGCCGTGGTGGGGCCGTCGGGGATGTACGCAAAGGGTTCGACCGCCACCCACCCGTCGTAGCTGCGTTCATGCAGCACCTTCATCAGCGGCAGCAGGTCGGTGTCGCCCTGACCCGGGCCGCGGCGGTTGCGGTCGTTCACCTGCACGTGGGCGATATCGCCTGCGTCTAGGTGGCGCGCGAGCACCTGTTCGATCGGGTCGGATTCGGTTTGCGCCGCGGCGCTGGCATCGAGCATGGTGCGTAGCGCGGGTGAGTCGATGCGGTGTACGAGTTCGGCCGCTTCTTGCACGGTGTTCACCAGCACGGTTTCGGCGCGCGACAGCGGCTCCAGGCAATAGGTCACGCCCGCCTGTACGGCCCAGGGCGCGATCTGCCGCAGGCTGTCTTCGAGGCGTTGGCGGGCATCGTCCAGGCTCTGACCGGGTAGAGGATTGCGTTGTGCAGGCGAGCCATGCACCAGAACTCGTGCGCCACAACGTTGTGCGAAGGCGATCAGCCGGCGAATCCAGTCCAGCGTCGCGTGACGGACCCGGTCATCGGGGCTGACCATGGACAGGCCCTCGGGTTTCACGAGCAGCCAGTGCAGGCTGGGAATGTGCAGGCCCTGGGCCTGAGCCGAGGCCAGCGCACGTGCCGCCAGGCGCTCGTCCAGTTCGACCGGATCTTGGAACAGGGTGAAGGGCGCGATCTCGAGTCCCTGGTAGCCCAGTTGTGCCGCCAGCGCGCACTGCGCGTCCAAAGGCAGGTGGCGCAGGACTTCGTTGCACAGGGCCAGCTTCATGCGACAGCCGATGTTGCCTGCCTGGACTTGTGCAGGCTCCACAGCTTCCAGCCGATCGTGCCAAAGATCATCGCCGCCACCACTGCAGAAATCGGGCGGGTGAAGAACGGCGTGAGATCTCCGTCGGACAGGATCAGGGCGCGCCGCAGATTCTTCTCCAACAGATCACCCAGCACGATGCCCAGCACCAGCGGCGCCATCGGATAGCCGAAGTGCCGCAGGAAGTAACCCAGGATGCCGAAGACCAGCATCACATACACGTCGAACATGCGTCCAGCGATGGCGAAGCTGCCTACCGCGCACAGCACGAAGATGATCGGCACCAGCACGTGCTGGGGAACGCGCAGCACCTGCACCAGCGCCTTGGTCAGGACCAGGCCGTAGATCAGGATACCGATGGTGGCGAACAGCATCATGGCCACCACGTCATACACGAAGCGGGGGTTCTCGATCATGATCATCGGCCCCGGCTTGATGCCGTGGATGATCATGGCGGCCATGAGCACGGCGGCCGGCGCAGACCCCGGAATCGCCAGCGTCAGCACCGGAATCACCGCACCGGGCACGCAGGCGTTGTCGCCCGTCTCGGCCGCCATCAGGCCCTCGACCGAGCCCTTGCCGTACATCTCTTTTTCCTTGCTGGCGCGCTTGGCGGCGGCATAGGAGGACCAGGCGGCGACGTCTTCCCCGACGCCGGGCACGATGCCCACCGCCGTGCCGATCAGGCCCGAGCGCAGGATGGTGCGCCAGTACTGGAGCACGTCGCCCAGGCGCGGGATCACGGTGTCAAACGCGCTGATCTTCACGGGCGCCTGGCGCGCGCGGATGGCGGTCAGGAGTTCGGCAAAGCCAAAAGCGCCCACCAGCGCGGGCACCAGTGAAATGCCCCCGGCGAGGTCACGCACGCCGTAGGAAAACCGCTCGAAGCCGTACTGGGGCTCCTGCCCGATGCCGGCGATGAACAGGCCTGCGATACCGGCGATCCAGCCTTTGAGCGGGTCGTTGCCGGTGAGGGTGCCCGCGATGATCACGCCAAAGAGCGCCAGCCAGAAAAACTCGTAGGCCCCGAACTTCAGGGCCATGCCACCGAGGACCGGGGTGAAGGCGGCCAGGAAAAACATGCCGATCAAGGTGCCCATGACCGAGCCGGTGGTGGCAATGCCCATGGCCCGTCCAGCCAGGCCTTGGCGTGCCAGCGCGTAGCCGTCCAGGCACGACGCGGCAGACGCCGGCGTGCCGGGGATATTGAGCAAGATGGCCGATCGCGATCCGCCATAGATCGCGCCGACATAGGTGCAGATCAAGATCAGGAGGGCCTGGTTCGCGGGTAGCTTGAGCGTCAGCGTCGTCATGAGCGCCAGCGCCATCGTGGCCGTGAGCCCGGGAAGCGCGCCCATGATCACGCCCACCAGGCAGGAGAGCAGCGCGTAGAAGATGATTTCTGGCGTGGCGAAGCCGGCAATCGAGTGGGCCAGGCCCAGCAATCCTTCAAGCATTTGGAGGTCTCAGGGCGTGCGCGCTAGGGGAGACGAACCAGGAAGATTTCCTGAAACACGTAAAACACCACCACCGCCGTGATCGCACCGCTGATGCCCGCTACGCGCAGGCGCCGTGCGCGTGGCTGTGCGGGATCGGCGAACAGGAAGGTGAAAGTCGCGACGAACAGCGCAGTGGCCAGCACGAAGTGCGCGCGCGAGAGCAGGACCAGACAGAAGGCCAGTGACAGCAGCAGGGCGATGGCCACACGAGCCGGCATCACCGGTTCGCCGTCGTGAGTCTGGGCCCGGGCCCGCCAGCCCCGTGCCATCAGCACCAAACCGAGTAGCGCCACCACCGCGCCGATCATGCCGGGTACGAAGCCTGGGTAGGTGTAGACGGTCGCTCCCATGGACTCGAAGCGGTCCATGCGCAGCGACTCCACCAGGATGACGGATCCCAGACCCACCCAGGCCGCACCGCCCCAGAGGTCGGTGCGGCTGCCAGACGCTTGGCTCATGGCGTGCGGGTCAGGGCTTGGGAATGCCGACGGTGTCGGGCGATACCTTGGCCTTGCCGGCGGCATGTTGCGTCCAGGCATACGACTGGATCGCCGGCATCACCGCCTTTTGCGCCTCGTCACCCGACATCGGGGCGAACATTGCGCCACGCGACTGGGCATACGTGCGCAGCGCGGTGCTCTTGGTCATTTCGGTGGCCCAGATGCGATCCAACGTCGCCTTGACCTCGGCGGGCACGGCCTTGGGCACGAAGATGCCGAAGTAGTTGATCGGATCCTTGAAGCCGGGGATGAACTGCGACAGCGGCGGCACCGTGCCGAAGCCCTCGATCTCCAGCGGCTTGTCGCTGACCACAGCCAGCGGGCGGATCCTCTTGGCGCGGATCATGTCGGTCTGTTCGGCGGCCAGCTGCGTGGTGAGGTTGGCCTCGCCGGACGCGGCGGCCACAGCCGCCGGCGCGCCGCCGTCGTAGGTCACGTGCTTGTAGGTGACGCCTGCGGCGCGTGACAGGGCTTCAATGGCCGAATGGCCGCTGGAGTTGACGCCGGCGGTGGCCACCGAGATCGCGCCGGGGCGCGCCCTCATGGCGGCCAGCAGCTCGGTCATGGTCTTGTAGGGGGTGTCAGCGTTCACGCCGACCACTGCAACGTGCGCCACGTTGACGTAGACGTTCCAGTCGGAGATGGAGGTCTCGACCATGCCCAAGACCCGGTAGGTGCCCAGGTCCTTGGCGGCGCCGGCCGTCCAGGTGTAGCCGTCAGGCGGGAACTGCATCGCGTTCTTGGTGCCGACCGAGCCTGAGGCGCCTGGCTGGTTCTGGATCACGATCTTCTGGCCCAGATGCTTTTCCAATTCGGCGGCGGACACACGGGTGACCTGGTCGGTCGAGCCGCCCGGCGCCCAGGGGACGATCAGCGTGATCGGCTTATTGGGCTTCCACTGGGCTTGGGCGTAGCCGCTGGCACAGGCCAGCGAGGCGAGCAGGGCGGTGATGACGTGGCGGCGGTGAAACGCAATGGGCACAGATGTCTCCTCGGTTGTGGACTTGGATGCAGTCATGGCGGCTATCTCCAAGGAGGATTTGCCGCTCTAATTCACTGTATAGTGAATTCTAGGAGGGGGTCTGGGCGTGTCAATGTGGCGCGTGCCTCAGCTTCTCAGGACATACCCTAGGATCACGTCGCACATGTGGGACAGCCGCTCGCTGCGCGCCTTGGGCGACATCAGGTCGCGGCCGAAGATGGCGGACAGGGTGGGGTTGTTGGACAGATAAAAGTAGGCCAATCCAGCGATCGAGACATACAGCTGCAAGGGGTCGATGCCGCCGCGAAACTGGCCCGCCTTGCGCCCCCGCTCCAGGATGTCGGCCAGCAGGTCGATCAGGGGCGAGTTCATGGCGCGAGCCCGCTGCGAGTTTTGCAAATGGCGCGCGCGGTGCAGGTTGGCGCTATTGAGCAGCGTGAGGAATTCCGGGTGGGCGATGTAGTAATTCCAGGTGAATTCCACCAACGCGCGCATGGCGGCGGCGGGCTCCAGGGCCTCCAGGTTCAGGGCTCTTTCTTCTTCCCGGATCTGGCGGTAGGACTGCTCCAGCACCGCCTGAAACAACTGGTCCTTGTCTTGAAAGTAGTAATAGATCAGGCGCTTGTTCAACTGCGCTTTCTCGGCGATCGTGTCCATGCGCGCACCACTGAGGCCGTGCAGGGCGAATTCCTGCGTGGCGGCGGCCAGGATGGCGGCCTGCGAGCGGTCGGCATCGCGCTGCTTCTCCGGCGCTGCAGGCGGGCTCGGTCGCGTTTTTCGGAGGGAGACCTTCG
>CANHSE010000078.1 GCA_947463025.1 Comamonadaceae bacterium | reverse complement strand
GCGAGCACAGCGCCCGCGGCGCGCTGGGCATCATGATCAACAAGCCCAGCGACATCAGCCTGAAAAACCTGTTCGACAAGGTCGATCTGCCCCTGGCCCGCGCCGACCTGGTGGGCGCCCCGGTCTACCAGGGCGGCCCGGTGGCCACCGAGCGCGGTTTCGTGCTGCACGAGGCGGTGTTTGCCGGCGAAGACAAGCCCGAGGAGACGGTTTACGCCTCCACCATGACCATCCCCGGCGGCCTGGAGATGACCACCTCCAAGGACGTCCTGGAGGCCCTGTCCACCGGCGCCGGTCCGCGCAAGGTGCTCGTGTCCCTGGGCTACGCGCAGTGGGGGGAGGGCCAGCTCGAATCCGAGATCGGCGAAAACAGCTGGCTCACGGTGAGCGCCGACGCGGCGATCATCTTCGACACACCGGCCGAACAGCGCTATGACAAGGCCCTGGCCCTGCTGGGGCTGCAGGTCTGGATGCTGTCTTCCGACGCGGGGCACGCATGAGCGCCGTCGGGCCGTCTCTGAGCGTACCGACCCACTTCCAGACCTTTCTCGCTTTTGATGTCGGGCGCAAACGCACCGGCGTCGCCTCCGGCAACCGGCTGCTGGCCCGCGCCACCCCGCAACGCACCATCCGCGCAGACTCCAACGAGGCGCGCCTGCACGAGGCCCAGGCCCGTGTCCGTGAATGGCAGCCCGACGCCCTGGTGGTAGGGGTGCCGCTTCACCCCGATGGCGCGAGCCACGAAAATACCGCGATGGCCCTGAAATTTGCGAGGCAGCTGCGTGCCTGCGTGCCGCTGCCGGTGTACGAGGTGGACGAGCGATACAGCACCACCGAAGCCCTAGCCGATGGCGCGCCGGATCCCGATGCCGGCGCCGCCTGCGTGATCCTTGAACAGTTTCTCAGGAGTATTGGATGACCGCTGCCCCCGCCGGTGCCTTGATGCTCGATGCCGAGGCGCTCTACCAGGAGCTGCTGCGCGGTGTGCGCCAGCTCCTGACCCCGCAGACCCGGCTGGTGGGCGTGACCTCGGGCGGCGCCTGGCTGGCCGAGCGTCTGCACCAAGACCTGGGTCTGACTGACAAGCCCGGCGTGATCTCGTCGGCCATGCACCGCGACGACTTCGCGCAGCGCGGACTGGCTGGCACCCGCCAGCAGACGCAGCTGCCTTTTGACGTGCAGGGCGCCCGCATCCTGCTGGTGGACGATGTGCTGTACACCGGCCGCACCCTGCGCGCCGCGATCAACGAGCTCTTTGATTACGGGCGACCGGCCAGCGTACAACTGGCGGTACTGGTCGATCGGGGCGGGCGCGAGCTGCCGATGCAGGCCGATCTGTGCGCCGCGCGCGTGGCGCTGCCCGCCAACCAGTCCCTGGCGCTGGCGCGCGATGCACAGGGGCGATTCAGTTTCCAGGTGGAAGGGGCCTGAGCGATGTTGTCCAAGCGTAACCCCCAGTTGAACAAGCACGGCGAGCTGATTCACCTGCTCTCCACTGAAGGCCTGCCACGCGACATCATCACCCACATCCTGGACACCGCGTCCAGCTTCGTGAGCGTGAACGACCGCGAGGTCAAGAAGGTGCCGCTGCTACGTGGCAAGAGCGTGTTCAACCTGTTCTTCGAGAACAGCACCCGCACCCGCACCACCTTCGAGATCGCTGCCACCCGCCTGTCGGCCGATGTGATCAACCTGGACATCGCGCGCTCGTCGGCGGCCAAGGGCGAGTCGCTGCTAGACACCATCGCCAATCTGTCGGCGATGGCAGCCGACATGTTCGTGGTGCGTCACAGCGAGTCGGGCGCGCCTTATCTGATCGCCCAGCATGTGGCGCCGCATGTGCACGTGATCAACGCCGGGGACGGCCGCCACGCGCACCCCACGCAGGGCCTGCTGGACATGTACACCATCCGGCACTACAAGAAAGATTTTTCCAACCTCACCGTGGCCATCGTGGGCGATGTTCTGCACTCGCGCGTGGCCCGCTCGGACATTCATGCCCTGACCACCTTGGGCTGCGCCGAGGTGCGGGTGGTGGGGCCGCGCACCCTGGTGCCCAGCGATATGAGTCAGATGGGCGTGCGGGTGTGCCATACGCTCGAAGAGGGCATCCGCGGTTGCGACGTGGTGATCATGTTGCGGCTGCAAAACGAACGCATGTCCGGTGCGCTGCTTCCGAGCTCGCAGGAGTTTTTCAAGAGCTTTGGCCTGACGCCCGAGAAGCTGCAACTGGCCAAGCCCGACGCCATCGTGATGCACCCCGGGCCGATCAACCGCGGGGTCGAGATCGATTCGGCGGTGGTGGATGGCAAGCAAAGCGTGATCCTGCCGCAGGTGACCTTCGGCATCGCGGTGCGTATGGCTGTCATGAGCATCGTCGCGGGGAATGAAGCATGAACAGGACCACCCCCGAAGCGGCCTGCGTCCGCTTCCCCCTCAAGGGGGCGCCCTCGGCGGCCCGGCGGAGCCGGTTCCGCGCCGGCTTTGAAATTGGGAGGTCACTCGCATGAAGATCTTGATCCAGGGCGGACGGGTCATCGACCCGTCGCGCAATTTCGACGAGGTGGCCGATGTGGCCCTCGCGGCCGGGCGTGTGGTGGGCATCGGCCGCACACCCGACGGTTTTGTGCCGAACAAGGTGATCGACGCGCGCGGTTGCATCGTGGCGCCGGGGCTGGTCGATCTGGCGGTGCGCCTGCGCGAACCGGGCTACGAGCATGAAGGCATGCTCGAGAGCGAGATGGCGGCGGCTGTTGCGGGTGGCGTGACCAGTCTGGTGTGCCCGCCCGACACCGACCCGGTGCTCGACGAACCCGGCCTGGTTGAAATGCTCAAGATGCGCGCCGAGAAGCTGCACCAGGCGCGCGTGTTCCCTCTGGGTGCCCTGACCCGTGGGCTGGCCGGTGAAGTGCTCACCGAGATGGCCGAACTGACTGAAGCGGGCTGCGTGGGTTTCAGCCAGGCGGAAGTCGGCCTGGCCAACACGCAGGTGCTGCAACGTGCCTTCCAGTACGCAGCCACCTTCGGCTACACCGTGTGGCTGCGTCCCCAGGACGTGCACCTGGGCAAGGGCGTGGCCGCCAGCGGGCCGCTGGCCACGCGCCTGGGTCTGGCCGGCGTGCCGGTCGCGGCCGAGACCATCGCGCTGCACACCATCTTTGAGCTGATGAAGATCACGGGTGCGCGTGTGCACCTGTGTCGCCTCAGCAGCGCCGCGGGCGTCGCCCTGGTGCGCGAGGCCAAAGCCCAGGGTCTGCCCGTAACCTGCGACGTGAGCATCAACTCGCTGCACCTGACGGATACCGACATTGGCTACTTCGACAGCCGCCTGCGACTGTCGCCGCCGGTGCGTCAGCAGCGTGATCGCGACGCGCTGGCCCAGGCGCTGGTCGATGGCACCGTCGACGCGCTGGTGTCCGACCACATGCCGCTCGATGAAGACGCCAAGACCTTGCCTTTTGCCGAGGCCGAGCCCGGTGCCACGGGTCTGGAGTTGCTCCTGAGCCTGGCCCTGCGCTGGGGCCAGCAAAGTGGCGCCGGCTTGACCCGCGCGCTGGGCGTCATCACCGGCGAGCCAGCCCGCGTGCTGGGCGCCGCGCTGGGCACACTGCAAGCCAGTTGCGGCCAGCTGGTCGAGGGCGGCGTGGGCGATGTGTGTGTGTTCGATCCGCTGGCGCACTGGCAGGTGCAGGCGGCGAACCTGCGCAGTCAAGGCAAGCACACGCCCTTCTCAGGCTATGAGCTGCCGGGGCGGGTGCGCTGGACCTTCGTGGGTGGCCATCTGGCCTATGAGGCCCCGCTGGCGTGAGTGGGTTGGTCGTCGTCTTCAAACTCGTGCGGGTCCTGTGGCGCGCGCTGGCTGGCTACTTCACCATCGTCTTCGTGTTTCCGCGGCTCGCACCCGCCGCGCGTGAAGCGCGGGTGCAGGCCTGGGCTCGGGACATGCTGCAGGCGCTGGGCCTGACCCTGCAGGTGCGCGGCGAACCGGTGGTGGGTGGCCCCGCCCTGATCGTGGCCAATCACATCTCCTGGCTGGACATCCTGGCGCTGCACGCCGGCCGCTATTGCCGCTTTGTTTCCAAGGCCGATGTCCACCACTGGCCCCTGATCGGCCGCTTGGCCACAGGTGCTGGCACCCTGTACATCGAACGCGAATCGCGCCGCGACGCGCTGCGCGTGGTGCATCACATGGCCGACAGCCTGCGCGCGGGCCAGGTGCTGGCGGTTTTTCCGGAAGGCACGACCAGCGACGGTGTCTCGCTGCTGCCCTTTCATGCCAACTTGCTGCAGGCCGCCATCGCCGCCGATGTGCCGGTGCAGCCAGTGGCCCTGGGCTTCATCGACCGGGCCACCGGTCAGCGTTCGCTGGCGCCCTGCTACATCGGTGACGACACGCTGGTCGGATCCGTGTGGCGCACGCTGACCAGTGCGCCCATCACCGTCACCCTGCACTACGGCGCGCCGCAAACTTGCGACGGCCGTGATCGTCGCGCCTGGGCCGCCGACTTGCGCAGCGCCATCGACGCCCTGCGCGCGGGCGCCCCGACCCGCCAGCCTGAGCGGCAGCTCGAGCCCGTGATCTGATTCACCGCGGCGCACGCGACCGAGCGCCGCGCGCAAACCGGTTGCAGGGCTTACCGCGGCACACCTTTGAGGGCCGCTCAGACTCGGCAATCTCGCGACAATTTGCCGACCCACCACGAGGCTGATTGACCCGTCATGAACGAGAACTGCCCCTCCCCACGACGTGCGCCCATCCCCATCCTCTCGTACCACCAGACCGATATCGCGCCGCCGCGTGGCACGCCCTATCGTGGCCTGGTGATACCGCCCGCGCGCTTCGCCTGGCAGATGCGGGTGCTGCGCGCCCTGGGCTACCGCGGGCTGTCCATGCGGGATCTGGCACCCTACCTGCGCGGCGAGCGCAGGGGTAGGGTGGTCGGCATCACGATCGATGACGGCTACGTGAACAACTTCGAGCACGCGCTGCCGATCCTGCAGTCGGTGGGCTTTACCGCCACCTCCTTTGTCGTGAGCGGTCAGCTCGGGGGCTCGAATGTCTGGGATACCTCCATCGGCATTGCACCCGCGCGCCTGATGAACGTGTCGCACTTGCGCGCCTGGCTGGACGCCGGCATGGACGTCGGCGCACACACGCGTAACCATGTGGCGCTGACCGACTGCGATCCGGTGCGCGCGCGCGCGGAGATCGTACATTCGCGCCAGGACCTGGAGCAGGCCCTGGGTGTGCCGATACGCAGCTTTTGCTATCCCTACGGCCAGTACCGGGAGGAGCACGTGGAGATGACGCGAGCCGCCGGTTTCGATTTGGCGACGACGTCTGACAGTGCACGCACGCACTGGGACACCGACTTGCTGCGCCTGCCAAGGGTCACGGTGTGGCTATCGACCTCGCTGCCAGTCCTGATGGCCCGCATGTGGATGGACCTGGATGAATGGCGCGGGTTACGGCTGCCACGCCTGAGGTTCGGGCGACGTCCGCGGGTCGGGCCTAGGGTAGCGCCGGAGGGCGCGGCAGGCGAGCCGACATCCTGAGGCGTGTGCGTTGGCGTAGCGCGCGCAGGGGCTGTGTGAGCGCCGAGGTCCTGGCCCAGCGCCCGACCGCGTCGCGACCGGCCAGCCAGGCGAAGGTCAGCGCGGGCCGTGCCGCGACCCAGCCCTCGACCAGGGGCAGGCTGCAGTCGGCGAAGCTGCGCTTGTAGGCGTCGTCGCCCTTGCCCAGATCGAGCAGTCCGCAGCCCGCGTCGGCCGCCGCATGCGCCACGTGCAGCAGCAATTGCGCGCCAGGCGAGTAGGGCGCCATCGCATCCGAATAGACCGGAAACCACCAGTGCCAGACGGTGGCCGAGCGCATGCCCAGGTGAGCCCCCACGAGCTGGTCACCCGCATACAGCGCGGACAGACGCCCGGCGAAATGCGGGTGCTGCAAGGTGCCGATGGATTCGACCAGCGCGCGTGTCCAGGGGCGGGCGAAGAAGTCAGGCGTGCCGGTGCGTCGGCATTGCTGCGACTTCAGACGCAGCACGGTGGCCAGCACCTGCGCGTTCTGCGTGTGGGCCTCAAAGCGCAGCGGCCCGACCTCGCGCGCGAGCTTGCGCGCCTTGCGCTCGAACTCGCCCAGGCTGCGCACGCCGCTGGCCCGACGCGCGGCCAGGTAGGCGTCCATCCCGCGTGAGAGGTCTAGCGCAGGCGATTCGGCGGTGATGCAGGCGCCGTGCTGGGGGGCCTGCGCGCTGGGAAGATGGTCGAAGTGCCAGGACGCGAGCCGCGACGCCCGCAGCAGCGCCAGCCAGTCCCAGCGGGTACCAGGCGCGCACACCACACCATGATGATCCGATAGGGGCGCACCCACAGGGCGGCCGATGCGCCAACGCGCCTGATGCGGGAAGAAGCCGACCACGCGTGCGCCGTCTTCGAGCACCGCGATGCGCACATCCGGCTGTACCGCCGCCACGGCCAGCGTGAACTCCGGTGCGAAGTACGGGCTGCGTAGCGCAGGGTGACTGGCTTGTAGCGCGCGCCAGGTCGCTTGCAGGCTTGCGTCG
This sequence comes from Comamonadaceae bacterium, assembly GCA_947463025.1. Lineage (GTDB taxonomy): Bacteria > Pseudomonadota > Gammaproteobacteria > Burkholderiales > Burkholderiaceae_C > Ramlibacter. The sequence goes on along the minus strand of CANHSE010000078.1, from coordinate 5,100 downwards.
AGTTCCGAGGCCGCGATCAGTGTGATGTTCATGGCTTCCCCTGGACAGGCGAGCCATCATGCGCCGCGCGATGCCAGGCGCGGCGGCAGCGTGAGCAAACGTAATCGTCAGCGGCCCGAGACGGGCAATGGCAGGGGGGCTGGCGCCATGGGCGGCGCCGATGCGGCGCTTCCGCGCTCGAAGGTCACCACATGGTCCACCTGCGCGCGGATGCCGATCCACTCGCCGACCTTGTGGTCATGGTGGCTGGGGACGTGGGCCATCACGGTCTCGCCCGAGCCCAGTCGCAGGGTGTAGAGAAAGTCGGCGCCTCGAAACGCCTTGCGCACGATCTGCGCTTTCACCGGCGCATCGTCGTCGTGCACGATGTCGTCGGCCCGCAGCAGCACTTCGCACTGGCCGGCTTCGAAGGCCGTGGGCAGCGGGCATTCGGCGACGTCGGTGAGTGCGCCCAGCGGGGTGTCGACCACCACCTGGTCGCCGGCCTCGCGCAAGGTGGCGGGCGCGAACACGCCATGCCCGATGAAGTCGGCGACGAAGCGGGTGGCCGGCCGGTGGTAGAGGGTGTAGGCCTCGTCCCATTGGTGAAGTTGGCCCTGGTGCATCACCCCGATCACATCGCCAATGGCGAAGGCCTCGAGCTGGTCGTGGGTGACGAACAGCGCCGTCGCGCCCGCTGCCTTGAGGATGCCGCGGATCTCGTGGGCCAGGCGCTCACGCAAATCGATGTCCAGATTGGAAAACGGCTCGTCCAGCAGCAGCAGCTCGGGTTGGGGGGCGAGCGCGCGGGCCAGTGCCACGCGCTGCTGCTGCCCGCCCGAGAGTTCATGCGGCATGCGCCGCTCGGTGCCCGCCAAGCCGACCAGGGCCAGCACCTCCGTCACGCGCGCCTGGCGCTCGGCGCGCGGCAGGTGGGCGATGCCAAAAGCCACGTTGTGGCCGACGTCCAGGTGGGGAAAGAGGGCGTAATCCTGAAACACCATGCCGATGCGACGCGATTCGGCGGGCACATGCACACCGGCTCCACCCACCACCTGCTGCGAGATGCGGATCTGGCCCGTGCTGGCCGGCTCCAGGCCCGCAATGGCGCGCAGCAAGGTGGTCTTGCCGCAACCCGAGGGCCCGATCAACACGCCGATGGCGCCACGCGGCAGGCCAAACGACACGGCATCGACCGCCGCCCGGCTTGCGCCCGCGTACTGCACGCTCAGATCGGACAGCTCCAAATGCATGACCGTTATTCTAGATGATTACAATTCTCATTTGTATTATCGGGGCTCCGCGGCCCCGTCACCTTGACTTAGATCATGCGTCGGCTCAACGACCTCCTGCTTCTGGCGCTCGGCCTGCTCTTGCTGGTGCCGGTGGGGGGGGTGCTGGTCTCCTGGCTGCAATGGGACGCGCAGAGCGCCTCGATCCTGGGGCAGATGGTGGCCACCGTGCTGCCTGGCTACGCCGGGGCCAGCCTGCTGCTGTGTCTGATCGTGGCGGCTGGCGTGGCGCTGGTGGGGGTGTCGACCGCAGCGGCGGTGACGCTGTTCGACTTTCCGGGTCGTCGCAGTTTTGAATGGGCGCTGCTGCTGCCCCTGGCCATGCCGGCGTATGTGACGGCCTACGCCTACACCGATTTCCTGCAATTCAGTGGGCCGCTGCAGACCTGGCTGCGCGCCACCTTCGGCTGGCAGGGGCGGGTGTTCCCCGAGGTGCGCAGCCTGCCGGGGGCGGCCTGGGTGTTCATCTTCTGCCTCTACCCCTATGTGTACCTGTTGGCGCGCACCGCCCTGAGCGAGCGGGCCCCGCAGTTGATGGAGGCGGCGCGCCTGCTCGGTGCGCCGCTGCGTCGGCGTATCACGCAAGTGGCCTTGCCCCTGGCGCGGCCGGCGGTCGCGGCCGGCGTGGCGCTGGCCCTCATGGAGACGCTGGCCGATTTCGGCGTCTCCAGCTACTTTGGCATCCAGACCTTCTCCACCGGCATCTACAAAGCGTGGCTGGCCATGGACAACCGCGTGGCCGCCGCGCAATTGGCCACCACCTTGCTGGCGCTGGTGGCGGTGCTGCTCTGGCTGGAACATCGCGCGCAAAAGCGCATGCGCTTTGCGGTCACACGCGGCGCTCGTGCCGGCTCGAATGAGGCGCAGCCGATCGCGCTGCACGGCGGCCGCCGCGTGCTCGCGTGGTCGGTGTGCGCCGTACCGGTGCTCATGGGGTTTGTGCTGCCGGTGGCCTTCATGCTGCGGCCGCTGGCGGCCGACTGGTCGGTGCTTCCCTGGGACCGCTTCCTGCAATGGGCCTTCAACAGCGTGCGCCTGGGGGCCCTCAGCGCGGTACTGGCGGTGGCGGCGGCGGTGTGGCTGATGTTCTCCTTGCGTCAGCGCGACGACCCGCTCACGCGCAGCGTGGTGCGCGTGGCCGGCATGGCCTACGCTGTGCCCGGTGCGGTGATCGTGGTGGGCCTGCTGCTGCCTGTGGGGTGGCTGCAGCAGCTTGCGCCGGATACGCCCATCGTCTTTTGGGTGACCGGCACAGTGCTGGGCGTGGTCTGGGCCTACCTGGTGCGCTTCATGTCGGTGGCCTTGCAATCGGTGCAAAGCGGCTATGCGCGCATCCCGGCCAGTCTGGATGATTCGGCGCGCATGCTGGGCGTCTCGGGCTGGCGCTTGCTGGCGCGGGTGCACTGGCCGCTGCTGCGGCGGTCGGCGGTGGTGGCAGGCCTGCTGGTGTTCGTCGATGTGATGAAGGAGCTGCCGGCCACGATGGTGCTGCGGCCTTTCAACACGGACACCCTGGCGGTGGTGGCCTACCAGCTTGCGCGTGACGAGCGCTTGGGCGAGGCGGCGCTGCCCTCTTTGGCGCTGGTGCTCGTGGGGCTGATCCCCGTGATGCTTTTGAGTCGCACGCTGCGTCGTTAACGGGTCTAGTCCCGTGGCGGGTCACTGTGATCGGCATTCTTGCAATAGACAATCTCGCCGGTGGGCACATGCACCACCCGAATCTCCTGACCGCTCTCGGTGCGAAAGTTCTTGGCGGCCAGTGACACGGCCAAGCCTCGGTCGCCCACCAGCCAGGGGGGATTGCCCGCCAGGGGGAGCCATTTGCCAGACAAGGGACGATTGCTTTCAATGCGGTACTGTGCCGACGTCATGCGAAAACCTCGTGGATCTGTCTCTGTCGTTGTGGGCAAGCCTAGCCCTCGAGTCCGCGTTGCGCGGCGAGTGGCTTGTGTAGGGGACTAGGTTAATTCGCGTAGTCCGCATGTCTGTAGGACGGAGATGAATCGCCCGTACGCCAAGCGGCCAGGATTCGCTGGCTAAGATGGCGGCCTTCTGGAGATGACATGACGCCCCTCGTCCTTGTGCCTGGCCTGATGTGTGATGCCGACGTGTGGAAGCCCTTGTACGCACACTGGCCCACCGATCTCGCCTGCCAGGTCATCGATCCGGGCGCCCGTGACAGCCTGACCTCTATGGCCAAGCGTCTGCTCGAACAGGCGCCGGAGCGCTTCGCGCTTGCCGGTTTTTCCATGGGGGGACGGGTGGCGCTTGAAGTGATGCGGCTCGAGCCCAAACGGGTGGAGCGCCTGGCGCTGCTAGACACCGGTCACCTGCCTCTGCCGGCGGGGTCTGCCGGGGCACAGGAAATCGCCAAGCGCCATGCCTTGTTGCAGCTGGCGCGCGAGCGGGGCGTGCGTGCGATGGCCGCCCAGTGGGTGCAGGGCATGGTCAAGCCGTCGCGGTTGCCTGATGCCGACCTGATCGAATCCATTCTGCAGATGTTCGAGCGGCGCACCGTCGACACCTTGGCCGCCCAACTTCAGGCCCTCATTCGCCGACCGGATGCCAGCGATGTGTTGCGCGCGCTGCGCGTCCCCACCTTGATCGCCTGCGGACGCGACGATGCGTGGGCGCCGGTGTCGCAGCATGAAGCCATGCAGCGCCTGGCCCGCCATGCGACGCTGCGCGTGATCGAGGATGCCGGTCACATGGTGCAGATGGAGCGGCCCGAGCAGACCGCCGCGGTCATGCTGGAGTGGCTGACGGCGTAAGGCGAAGGGCGCCTGGCCCTCAGCGCCTTAGCGTTCGACCGGCTGCTGCGAGAAACGCATCGAGAAATCCACCGCCTGAATGTCCTTGATCAGGGCGCCTACCGAGATGCGGTCCACGCCGGTCTCGGCCAGCTCGCGCAGCCCTTGCAGCGTCACGCCACCGGAGATCTCCAGACTGCAACGGCCCTGCGCCATGCGTACTGCCTCACGCAGCGTGGGCAGGTCCATGTTGTCCAGGAGCACCATGGTCACGCCGGCATCGAGCGCTTCTTGCAGCTGACGCAGGGTCTCGACCTCGACCTGGATGAATGCGACAGACGCCTTCAGGGCCTGTGCGGCGCGAAAGGCTGCGGTCAGGCCGCCGGCCGCTGCGATGTGGTTTTCCTTGATCAAGATGGCGTCGTACAGACCCATGCGGTGGTTCTTGCCGCCGCCGCACCGCACCGCGTATTTCTGCGCGATGCGCAGACCCGGAATCGTCTTGCGCGTGTCCAAGATGGCGGCGCGGGTGCCACGCACTGCCTCGACGTATTGCGCGGTGCGCGTGGCGACGGCGCTGAGGGTTTGCAGAAAGTTCAGGCAGGTGCGTTCGGCTGTGAGCAGCTCGCGCGCCTCGCCTTCGATCGCAAGCACGGTGGCGCCGGGCGTGCAACGCTGGCCATCTTGCAGGTGCCACTGCACCCGGGCACTGGGTGCGATGCGGTGCAGGACTTCATTCACCCAGGGCTGGCCGCAGATGATGGCGGACTCACGGCAGATGATGGTCGCGGTGACGCGCCGTCCAACGGGCACCAGGGAGGCGGTCAGGTCGCCGCTGCCCACGTCCTCGTCGAGGGCACGTTGCACATCGGCCTGGATCTGGGCGGGCGAGAGGGTGTCGGGCATGGGGGGTCCGGAAGTGGCAGTCGTCAGACCGTATTGGAGCAGGGTTTAGGATGTCGCTCGCCTGCATCCCTGGAGTTCCACATCTGACAAACGCTGGCGCCCCCGACAGGAATCGAACCTGTATCTAGCGCTTAGGAGGCGCTCGTTCTATCCATTGAACTACGGCGGCGTGG
>CANHSE010000077.1 GCA_947463025.1 Comamonadaceae bacterium | reverse complement strand
GTTGACACCAAAACATGGCTACGAAACGCGATTACTACGAGGTCTTGGGCGTACCCAAGAACGCCTCCGACGAAGAGATCAAGAAGGCGTATCGCAAGCTCGCGATGAAGCACCACCCTGACCGCAACCAGGGCGAAGCGGGCAAGGACGCCGAGGTCAAATTCAAGGAGGTCAAAGAGGCCTACGAGATGCTGTCCGACGCCGACAAGCGTGCGGCCTACGACCAGTACGGTCACGCCGGTGTCGACCCCAATATGCGCGGCGGGGCTGGCGGCCCGGGCCAGGAGGGCTTTGGTGGTTTTGCCGAGGCTTTCGGCGACATCTTCGGCGACATCTTTGGTCAGGGTCGCGGCGGACGCGGGGGCGGCGGCGGGCGCCAGGTCTATCGCGGTGGCGATCTGTCTTATGCGATGGAGATCAGCCTCGAAGAGGCGGCCAACGGTAAGGAGGCGCAGATCCGCATTCCCACTTGGGAAGCGTGCGACACCTGTAGCGGCAGCGGCGCCCGTCCGGGCACGCAAGCCAAGACCTGCAGCACTTGCAATGGCCAAGGCGCGGTGCAGATGCGCCAAGGATTCTTCAGCGTGCAACAGGCCTGCCCGCAGTGCCGCGGCACGGGCAAGATCATTCCCGAGCCCTGCCCCGCCTGCCTGGGCCAGGGCAAGGTCAAGAAGCACAAGACGCTGGAAGTGAAGATCCCCGCCGGCATCGACGACGGCATGCGCATACGCAGTGCGGGCAACGGCGAGCCAGGCATGAATGGTGGCCCACCGGGCGATTTGTACATCGAGATCCGCCTGACCAAGCACGCGCTCTTTGAGCGTGACGGCGATGATCTGCATTGCGTGGTGCCCGTGAGCATCACGCGCGCAGCGCTAGGCGGCGAGATCGACGTGCCCACCCTGGGCGGCAAGGCGGCCATCGACATTCCTGAGGGCACGCAACACGGCAAGCAGTTCCGCCTGCGTGGCAAGGGCATCAAGGGCGTGCGTTCGAGCTACCCGGGCGATCTGTATTGCCACATCAGCGTGGAAGTACCGGTCAAGCTGTCCGAGCACCAGCGCAAGCTGATGAAGGAACTCGATGAGTCGCTGCAAAAAGGCGGGGGCAAGCATTCGCCCAGCGAGGAGAGCTGGGCGGATAAGTTGAAGGGGTTTTTTAGTTCGTAAAGGGAGTCGTTCCCAGCGGGCGACTCACCGACCTAGCCGCAAATACGCGCCTTCGCCTCACGGTACTCGCGCGCCAGACGCGCCACGAGATCGGCGGTGGATGTCACGGCAGTGACCGCGCCGATGCCCTGTCCGCAGCCCCAGATGTCCTTCCAGGCCTTCTTGGCGTCGCCGCCGAAGTTCATGGCGCTGGGATCGGATTCGGGCAGCTTGTCCGGATCGAGGCCTGCGGCCACGACGGACGGCTTGAGGTAGTTGCCGTGCACGCCGGTGAACAGGTTGGAGTAGACGATGTCGTCGCTGTTGGAGTCGACGATCGCCTGCTTATAGGCCTCAGAGGCCCGGGCCTCATGCGTCGCGATGAAGGCCGAGCCGATGTAGCCAAAGTCAGCGCCCATGGCCTGCGCCGCCAGCACCGCACCGCCGGTGGCGATCGAGCCTGAGAGCGCGATCGGGCCATCAAACCACTGGCGGATCTCTTGTATCAGCGCGAAGGGGCTCTTGGTGCCCGCATGGCCACCGGCGCCCGCCGCCACCGCGATCAGGCCGTCGGCACCCTTCTCGATCGCCTTGCGGGCGAAGGCGTTGTTGATGATGTCGTGCATCACCACACCGCCATAGCTATGGACCGCATCATTCACATCGGTGCGCGCACCCAGCGAGGTGATGATGATCGGCACCTTGTGCTTCACCACCATCTGCATATCGTGCTCGAGGCGGTCATTGCTTTTGTGAACGATCTGGTTGATCGCGAACGGCGCCGCCGGCTTGTCCGGATTCGCCTGGTTGTAGGCGGCTAGCGTCTCGGTGATTTCGTGCAGCCATTCATCGAGCTGCGAGGCGGGCCGGGCATTGAGCGCCGGCATGGAGCCGACGACGCCGGCCTTGCACTGCTCGATCACCAGCTTGGGGTTGCTGATGATGAACAGGGGGGCGGCGATGATGGGAAGCGGCAGCTTCTGCAGGGGGGCGGGCAGTCGGGACATGATGGGGTCTTTCAAAAAGCGTCCAGGGCCATCGCGGTGACGCTGTCGGCGCCCTCGACGATGCTGTCACGCTGGCCCGGCGCCTTGGCCAGGATATGGTCAGCATAGAAACGTGCTGTGGCCATCTTGGCCTGCATGAAGGCATCGTCTTCGCCCTGCCCCACCTGGGCCTGGGCCGCCAGATAAGCGCGCGCCATCTGCCAGCCCGCGACCAGGTTGCCCGCCAGCATCAGGTACGGCACCGAGCCGGCGTACACCGCATTGGGCGAAGACTGGCCCTGGCCGGCCATGAAGTCGACCACGTCCAGGAAGGCCTTGCGCGCAGCCACCAGCCGCTTGTGCACGGCAAGCGCGCCCGAGTCGCCCGCGCGGGCCAGATCGGCTTCGGTGGTCTCGACCTGCGCCGCGATCGCGCGCGCCGTCTGGCCGCCATCGCGCAGGGTCTTGCGGCCCACCAGGTCGTTAGCCTGAATGGCGGTGGTGCCTTCGTAAATCGTGAGGATCTTGGCGTCGCGGTAGTACTGGGCCGCACCGGTTTCTTCGATGAAGCCCATGCCGCCATGCACCTGCACGCCCAGCGAGGTGACTTCCAGGCTCATCTCGGTGCTGTAGCCCTTGACCAGGGGCACCATGAATTCGTAGAAGGCCGTGTTCTGCTTGCGCACCTCGGCATCCGGATGGTGATGGGCCGCGTCATAGGCCGCTGCGGCCACGGTGGCCATCGCACGACAGCCCTCGGTGTAGGCGCGCATGGTCATGAGCATGCGCTTGACATCGGGGTGGTGAATGATGGGCGCGCTGGCCTTGATGGAGCCATCGACCGGGCGCGACTGCACGCGATCGCGCGCATACGCCACCGCCTTTTGGTAGGACCGCTCGGCCACCGCGATGCCCTGCACGCCCACGGCGTAGCGGGCGGCGTTCATCATGATGAACATGTACTCCAGACCGCGGTTTTCCTGGCCGACCAGATAGCCGATCGCACCGCCGTGGTCGCCGTATTGCAGGACGGCCGTGGGCGACGCCTTGATCCCCAGCTTGTGCTCGATGCTCACGCAGTGCACGTCGTTGCGCGCGCCCAGCGCGCCATCGGGCTTGACCATGAACTTGGGAACGACAAACAGGCTGATGCCCTTGACTCCCTCGGGCGCACCCGCCACACGGGCCAACACCAGGTGGACGATGTTGTCCGCCATGTCGTGCTCGCCGTAGGTGATGTAGATCTTGGTGCCGAAAATCTTGTAGGTGCCATCGGCCTGGGGTTCGGCGCGGGTACGCACCTGGGCCAGGTCGCTGCCGGCTTGGGGCTCGGTCAGGTTCATGGTGCCGGTCCACTCGCCGCTCACCAGTTTCTCGAGGTAAGTGGCCTTCAGATCGTCCGAGCCCGCCGTGAGCAGGGCCTCGATCGCACCGTCAGTGAGCAAGGGGCACAGCGCGAAACTGAGGTTGGCGGAATTGAGCATCTCGCCGCAGGCCGCGCCGATGGTCTTGGGCAGGCCTTGTCCGCTGAAATCAGCCGGGTGCTGCAAACCCTGCCAGCCGCCTTCGGCGTATTGGCGATAGGCCTGCTTGAAGCCCGGCGTGGTGGTGACGACGCCGTCCTTCCACGACGAGGGGTTGCGATCGCCCTCCCAGTTCAGGGGCGCGACCACTTGCTCGTTGAAGCGCGCGCATTCTTCCAGCACGGCCTGCGCGGTCTCGTAGCCCGCATCCTCGAAACCCGGGATGGCCGCGATCTGATCGATGTTCGCCAGATGGCGGATCCCGAACAACATGTCTTTGAGGGGGGCGCGATAGCTCATATAGGTGTCTCTCACTACCAGTACAAAAAAGGCATCGCGAACGATGCCTTGGGGTTCTTCCGAGGGCCTTAGAGGGCCTTCGTCAACTCGGGGACTGCGGCGAACAGATCCGCCTCCAGTCCGTAATCGGCCACGCTGAAGATCGGGGCCTCGGGGTCCTTGTTGATCGCCACGATCACCTTGGAATCCTTCATACCGGCCAGGTGCTGGATAGCGCCAGAGATACCGGCGGCCACATACAGCTGCGGCGCGACGATCTTGCCGGTCTGGCCCACCTGCCAGTCGTTGGGGGCATAGCCCGCATCGACCGCGGCGCGGCTGGCGCCCAGCGCAGCGCCGAGCTTGTCGGCCAGCGGGGTCATGACCTCGTTGAATTTCTCGGACGAACCCAGGGCGCGGCCACCGGAGACGATGACCTTGGCGGCGGTGAGTTCCGGGCGGTCGCTCTTGGCGATCTCGCTGCCCAGGAACTGGCTCTTGCCGCTGTCGGCGACGGCACTGACCGTCTCGACCGCAGCGGAGCCGCCTGTCGCGGGCGCAGCATCAAAACCCGTGGTGCGCACGGTGATCACCTTCACCGCATCGGTGGATTGCACGGTGGCCATGGCGTTGCCGGCGTAGATCGGGCGCTCGAAGGTGTCGGGGCTGTCGACGCGGGTGATGTCGGAGACCTGCGCCACGTCCAGCTTGGCGGCCACGCGCGGCGCGGCGTTCTTGCCGCTGGCGGTGGCGGGAAACAGGATGTGGCTGTAGGCGCTGGCCAGAGCCAGCACCTGCGCCGCGATGTTTTCGGCTAGGCCATGGGCGAATTGCGCACCGTCGGCATGCAGCACCTTGGAAACGCCAGCCACCTGGGCGGCTGCCGCAGCGGCGCCACCGGCGTTGTGGCCCGCGACCAGCACGTGCACGTCGCCGCCGCAGGCCTTCGCTGCGGTGATGGTGTTGAGGGTGGCGCCCTTGAGGGACGCGTGGTCGTGTTCGGCAATGACAAGAGCGGCCATGTCAGATCACCTTCGCTTCGTTCTTGAGTTTGTCCACCAGGGCGGCCACGTCGGCCACCTTGATACCAGCCGAGCGCTTGGGCGGCTCGCTGACCTTCAGGGTCTTGATGCGGGGCGCAACATCAACACCCAGGTCCTCGGGCTTGACGATGTCCAACTGCTTTTTCTTGGCCTTCATGATGTTGGGGAGCGTGACGTAGCGCGGCTCATTGAGGCGCAAGTCGGTGGTGATCACCGCTGGCAGGCTGATCGAGAGCGTCTCCAGGCCGCCGTCGACCTCGCGCGTGACCTGGGCCTGGCCGCCCTCCACCACCACCTTGCTGGCAAACGTGGCCTGGGGCAAGTCGGCGAGGGCCGCCAACATCTGGCCGGTCTGGTTGCAGTCGTCGTCAATCGCCTGCTTGCCCAGAATGATCAGGTGGGGTTACTCCTTGTCGACCAGGGCCTTGAGCAGCTTGGCCACGGCCAGGGGCTGCAACTCGACGTCGGTCTCGACCAGGATGGCGCGGTCGGCGCCGATGGCCATGGCGGTGCGCAGCGTCTCCTGGCACTGCGTCACGCCGCAGGAGACGGCGATCACCTCGGTGACCACGCCCTTTTCCTTGAGCCGAACAGCCTCTTCGACGGCGATCTCGTCAAAGGGGTTCATGCTCATTTTCACGTTGGCGATGTCCACCCCCGTGTTGTCCGATTTGACGCGGACCTTGACGTTGTAGTCCACCACCCGCTTGACGGGAACCAGGGCCTTCATGTGGGAGAGCTCCTCAGGGCTGAATTGACGTTTACGTAAACGTGAGATTTTATGCGGTGCACCCTCGGCAGGGGTCGCCACGCGGGTTTTCCGAAGAAAAAGAACGACCGTTCTTTTTGGTGGATTATAGGGAGGCTGCCCTCAAGCCGGGGGCGTCATGCGCACCTGCACCACCCGCTGCGGGGACGGGATCTCGATCCCCGCGGCCCGCAGCCCCTGCAGCACCTGCAGGTTGGTGTCCGAGCGCACGTTGATCTGCCCGTTGACCGGATCGTCGATCCAATAAAGCAGCGTGAACTCCAAGCCGTCGGGCCCCAAGCGCACCAGGCGCGCCGCCGGCGCCGGATCGCGCAGGACGCGGGGTACAGCCAGGGCCGCGTCGACCAGCACCCGCTGCACGCGTTGGACATCGACGTCATACCCCACGGTGACGTCGGAGGACAGGAGGATGCGCGAGTCGGCCAGCGACAGGTTTTCGATGCGCTCGGTGATCAGCTTCTCATTGGGCACCACCGACTCGCGTCCGTTGGGCGCGCGGATCAGGGTGTAGCGGGTCTTGATGTCCATGACCTCGCCTTCGAAGTTGTCCACGCGCACGGTGTCACCGATACGCAGCGAACGCTCGAACAGGATCACGAAGCCACTGACGTAATTGGCGGCCAGCTTTTGCAGGCCAAAGCCCAGGCCCACGCCCAAGGCCCCGCCCAAGACCGACAAGGCTGTGAGGTCGACGCCCACCGTGGACAAGGCCAGAAGCAGCCCCACCAGCAGCAAGGTGGCGCGCAGGGTGTTGGCCGCGACCTTGCGCAAGGACAGATCGCTCACCGTCTGTTGCAGCACGCGGCGCTCGAGCACCGCAGAAATCCACAAAGCCACCACCATCACCGCGCCGGCCGACAAGACGCCCCCGGTCAAATCCAGCAAGCTGGTGCGGGTCTTGCCGAAGGTGAAGCGGATCGACTCCATCTCCTGGGTGACTGCGGGCAGCAGCCCCACGATCCACAGCACCGCGGCCAGCCACGCCAGCCAGGAGAACAGGCGTTCGATCAGACGCGCCAGGGCCGAGGCCGGGAAGACCACGGTGAGCACGCGGGCCAGGAAACGAATCCCGGCCAGGGACACCAAAATGGGCACCGCGATCCGCAGCAAGGCCACCGACTGGCTTTGACCGAGCCCCCACATCGCGCTGTAAGTGAACACCAGCGCCAGCAAGGGAAACAGCAGGCCGTCGACGATGCCGCGCCCGAACCACACCGAGGGATCGCCAGACGTGCGATCGCCCATGGCACGACCGGCGATCCAGCACAGGGCCAGGGCCAGCGCCAGGCAGCCGACCAGCGTTGCGATTTCCCAGGCGAGGCCGGGATGGGCCAAGCCCTGAAGCAATTTCTCGAAAGCGTTCATGACAAATCCGCTAGTTCGCGCACATGCGCCTCGACACTGCGCCCCAGGGCGTCCAGGTGGTAACCGCCCTCCAGACAGGAGACGATGCGCCCGCTCGCATGGCGCTGAGCGACATCCTTGAGCCGACGGGTGATCCAGACGTAGTCGGCCTCGAGCAGCCCGAGTTGGCCGAGGTCGTCGTCGCGGTGGGCGTCAAAGCCGGCGCTGATGAAGATCATTTCGGGGCGAAAGGCGTCCAGGCGCGGCATCCATTCACGCTCGATCAGATCGCGGATCTGCGGTCCGCGGGTGTAGGCAGGCACAGGAAGGTTCACGATGTTGTCGCCTCGGGGAATCTCGCCACTGAAAGGGTAGAGCGGGTGCTGGAAAAAGCCGACCATGAGTACGCGCGGGTCGCCAGCCAGGATGTCCTCGGTGCCGTTGCCATGGTGCACATCGAAATCCACCACCGCCACACGCTGCAGCCCATGGTGATCCAGGGCATGGCGCGCCGCCACCGCCACGTTGTTGATGAAGCAAAACCCCATCGCGCGATCGCGGCAGGCGTGATGGCCCGGCGGGCGCACCGCGCAAAAGGCATTGGCCAGTTCGCCGGCCATGACCGCGTCGGTGGCGGCGATGGCCGCGCCCGCAGCGCGCTGAGCGGCGGCCCAGGTATGGCGGTTCATGGCGGTGTCGGCATCCAGGTGGATGTGGTCGGGGCCGCCCGCCTGGATCTGGGCCTCCAGTTCCAGGGCCTGGGCCTGCAGATCGGCCAGATACAGACTGGCATGGGCCCGCTCGAGATCGGCGCGGGCCGCCAGGGGTGACTCGCGGTGCACCAGCATCGTCGCGAGCCCACTGGCCAAGAGGCGATCGTCGATCGCGTCCAGCCGCTGCGGACACTCCGGATGCCCCGCGCCCATCTCGTGGCGGCGGCAATCGGGGTGGCTGAAATACCCGGTTTGATGGGCCCTCATGCAATGACTCTTTGACGTGTGAGCGCGGGCAGCGCGCGGTCAAAAATCAGCTTAACACGCAGCCTTCGTCACAAGAAAACACCGCGAGCATCACCCCACATGCATGAAAATAGGGCCCATCGGTTAAGACGACTGGAACCGAACCCAAGATGTACCGCACCCTCCTCGCCTGCCTCACCCTTGTCGCCAGCGCCTGCGCTCACAGCGCACCGCCCACCCCACCCGCCAAGCCCGCCAAGTCCACAAAGCCCGCCGCAGACCGACGCACTGCCTCGGCGCAAACCGGCATCCCCTACCGAACACGCGAAGACGCCATGCGCTGGGCCGACGAGATCGCCCAGCGACAGGGACTCGATCCCGCCTGGACACGGGGCTTTGTCTCGCAGGCGCGCTTGCTGCCCGTGGTGCAAAAGCTGATGCAGCCTGCGCCGGCTGGCACACGCAAGAACTGGGCTTTGTATCGCAGTCGCTTCATCGACCCGGTGCGCATCGCGGCGGGCGTTCGGTTCTGGCAGCAGCATCGTGAGGCGCTCGCGCGCGCCGAGCAGGAATATGGTGTGCCCGCCGAGACCATCGTCGGCATCATTGGCGTCGAAACGATCTACGGCCAGCAGATGGGGACCTTCCGGGTGATCGACGCCCTGGCCACCCTGTCCTTCGATCATCCGGCCAACCATCCGCGTGCGGCCGAACGATCGGCGTACTTCCGGGGCGAGCTCGAGCAGTTCCTCGCCCTGGCGCACCGCGCCGGCGCCAGCCCCCTGGAGCCCCTGGGCAGCTTCGCCGGAGCCATGGGCCTGCCGCAGTTCATGCCTACCAGCTGGGTGCGTTGGGCCGTGGATTTCGATGGTGACGGCCGGATCGATCTGCGTCGCAGCCCCGTCGATGCCATCGGCTCGGTCGCCTCCTACTTCAAGGGCTACGGCTGGCAGACCGGCATGCCCACGCACTACCCGGTGACGCTGGAGCCTGGACGTACCGACATGGACACCCTGCTCGCGCCCGACATCCTGCCCACCTTCAGCGTGGCCAGCTTCACCGCCAAGGGTGCGGGGCTGCAGGGGGTCGCCTTGCAGCACGCCGGGCCGCTGGCCCTGGTCGAACTGCAAAACGGTGACGCCCCCAACAGCTATGTGGCGGGCACCGAAAACTTCTACGTCATCACCCGCTACAACCAATCGAGCTATTACGCGATGGCGGTCATCGATCTGGGACGCGAAGTGAAAGAAGCGCTCGCGCGCCAGCCCTAAGGCCCGGCCTTTGACCTGCAGCGCCTGCCCCCTCAAGAGGCCTGGCGCTCGCCACCGGCCCGCTCCAACACCTCCATGCGCCAGGCACATCCCGCGGCGAGCAGGGCGAGGACGGCAGCGGCACCAAACAGCCCCTCGTACCCCAGACGCGTGATCAAGGCGCCCCCGGCCAGCACCCCCAGCAGGCCACCCAGGCCATAGCCCATCACCGTGAAGAGCGCCTGTCCGCGCGCGCGCAGGCGCCCGGGGAAATGGTGGCTGACCACCGCGATGCAGGCGGTATGGTGAGCGGCAAAGGTGAAGGCGTGCAGGCACTGGGCTGCAACCAGCACCACGACCCAGTCGGCGGCGCCTGCGATCAGGGCCATGCGCAACACCGCCACCCACGAACACACCAGCATCCAGCGCGTCATGGACGCCAGCCGCATCAGCCGCCCTTGCAGAAAGAACCAGGCAATCTCCACGAGCACAGAGACGGCCCACAGCGCACCGATGATGGCCTTGCTGTAGCCCTTGCTGTCCAAGTAGAGGGAGAAGTAGGCGTAAATCGAAAAATGCGCCGTCACATGAAAGAACAGCGTGGCAAAGAACCAGCGCACCACGCCTTGCCGCAGCACGGGCCCGACCGGCAGGCCCGGCTCGTGGGCTTCGTCCGGCTTATCGCGGATATCGGGCATCCAGTAGGCGCACGCAAGGACACAGGCCAGCGTGACCAGGGTCCAGGCGGGAAAGTGCCCCATCCCGAAATGCTCGAACCACGCGCCTGCTGCGAACACCGTGACCATGAAGCCGATCGAGCCCCACAGACGAATGCGCCCATCGCGCCCCCAATCGCCGGCCACCAGATGGGCCATGGCGGCCTCGGTCAGGGACATCATCGAACCGGTGTGCGTGAACATCACGAGCAGCACCACGGCGATCCACACGGGGCCGCCGTCCCACCACAGGCCCATCGACGCCGCCAGGGCGACGAAGGCGCTCCATCGCAGCAAGCGCACCCGCTCGCCGCTACGGTCGCTGAGTGCTCCCCACACATAGGGCGCGAAGACACGCGTACCCGCCTGGATCGCCGCCAGCAGACTGATCACGAAAAGGGGCATTCCCAGGTGCTGCAGCCACAGCGGCAGGTAGGGATTGAAAAAGCCGATGTGGGCGAAGTAGCTGGCCGACAGGGCCGCGAACGGGGCGACCTGCCGCGCGCCGCTCGGCCCGGTCGCCTCGCCGTGTGGCATCAGGCCGCGCGGCCCGGCACAGGCGCCAGGGGCGCGCGCACGTCGGCGTTCTGGGCACGATGGCGCAGCGCGTGCTCCATCACCACCAGAGCCAGCATGGCCTCGGCAATCGGCGTGGCGCGGATGCCGACGCAGGGGTCATGACGCCCCTTGGTCACCACCTCGATGGGCGCGCCGTCGATGTCGATGCTGGCGCGCGGCGTGAGGATGGAGCTGGTGGGCTTGATCGCGATCGAGACTTCCAGGTCCTGGCCGGTGCTGATGCCCCCGAGCACGCCGCCGGCGTGGTTGGTCGCAAAGCCTGCGGGCGTGATCGAATCGCCATGCATGGAGCCGCGATGCGCCACGCTGGCAAAGCCGGTGCCGATCTCCACGCCCTTGACGGCGTTGATTCCCATCATGGCGTAGGCAATGTCGGCGTCGAGCTTGTCAAACAGCGGCTCGCCCAGGCCCACCGGCATGCCGGTGGCTGTCACGCGGATGCGCGCGCCGCAGGAATCGCCCGACTTGCGCAGAGCATCCATATAGGCCTCGAGCGCCGAGACATCCGCCACGGGCGCGAAGAAGGGGTTGTGAGGGACGTGGTCCCAGCTTTCGAAGGCAATGGCCAGATCGCCGATCTGCTGCATGCAACCGCGAAACTGCGTGCCGTGACGCAGGGCCAGCCATTTCTTGGCCACGGCCCCTGCGGCCACCATGGGGGCCGTCAGTCGCGCCGAGGAGCGGCCGCCGCCACGCGGATCGCGCACGCCATATTTCTGCAGGTAGGTGTAGTCAGCATGGCCGGGGCGGAAGCTGCGTGCGATCTCGGAGTAATCCTTGCTTCGCTGGTCGGTGTTGCGGATCAAGAGCCCGATCGGGGTGCCGGTGGTGACCCCCTCGTAAACGCCTGAGAGGATCTCGACGCGGTCTTCTTCCTGGCGCTGGGTGACGTGGCGGCTGGTGCCGGGGCGGCGGCGGTCCAGATCGGGCTGGATGTCGGCCTCGGACAGCGGCAGGCCGGGTGGGCAGCCATCGATCACGCAGCCGATGGCCGGGCCATGCGACTCGCCGAAGTTGGTGACCGAAAACAGGGTGCCGAAGGTGTTGCCGCTCATGGGCCTGGATTATCCCAGAGGCCCG
>CANHSE010000076.1 GCA_947463025.1 Comamonadaceae bacterium | reverse complement strand
CTCGGGGCTACGCCTGAACCCAGAGTGGGCCGCAACGCGCGCCCACTCTTTTTGATTTAAGGAGCCACTGACATGATGGTGCTTTACTCGGGAACCACCTGCCCGTTCTCCCACCGCTGCCGTTTTGTCCTGTTCGAAAAGGGCATGGATTTCGAAATCCGCGACGTGGACCTTTACAACAAGCCCGAGGACATCAGCGTGATGAACCCCTACGGGCAGGTGCCGATCCTGGTCGAGCGTGACCTGATCCTGTACGAGTCGAACATCATCAACGAGTACATCGACGAGCGCTTCCCGCATCCGCAGCTGATGCCCGGCGACCCGGTCGACCGCGCCCGTGTGCGTCTGTTCTTGCTCAATTTCGAGAAGGAATTGTTTGTGCATGTGAGCACGCTCGAGTCGCGCAGCGCCAAGGGCAACGAGAAGGTGCTGGAGAAGGCCCGCAGCCACATCCGCGACCGGCTCACCCAGCTCGCGCCGGTGTTCTTGAAGAACAAGTTCATGCTTGGCGACAACTTCTCCATGCTGGATGTCGCGATCGCGCCGCTGCTGTGGCGCATGGACTACTATGGCATCGAGTTGTCCAAGAACGCGGCGCCCCTGCTGAAGTACGCCGAGCGCATCTTCTCGCGCCCGGCCTACATCGAGGCGCTCACGCCTTCCGAGAAGGTGATGCGCAAGTAAGGGCCTGGCCTTTTCGGATCGCATCATGAAGAGCGCCGTCGAATCCACGTCCACACGCCCGTACCTGATTCGGGCGCTGTACGAATGGTGCGCCGACAACGGCCTCACCCCCTATGTGGCGGTGATGGTCGATGACACCGTGCAGGTGCCTCGCGAACACGTCAAGAACGGCGAGATCGTCCTGAACATCAGCATGGATGCGACCAGCGCGCTCAAGCTGGGAAATGAGTTCATCGAGTTCAAGGCGCGCTTTGGTGGCGTCGCGCGGGATATCCAGGTGCCAGTCCATCGGGTGCTGGCCATTTACGCGCGCGAGAACGGGCAGGGCATGGCCTTCCCGGTGACGCCGACGTCTGAGGGGGGTACGCGGGTGGAGGGCACGCCTTTGACCAGCGTACCGGCGGCAGGCGGCGGCGATGAGTCGAGTGCCTCGCACATGCAGCTGGTGCCGGCCGACGCGCCGGCCGCCGAAGCCGACGACGCGCCGCAGCCACCCAAGCCGCCAGCGGGCGGCGGCCCGCGCCCCTCGCTCAAACGCATCAAATAGCCGATCTGCACACGCAGGTCTGGCGCTAAAATTTTTCTCTACGCCGGTTTAGCTCAGTTGGTAGAGCACCCGCCTTGTAAGCGGAAGGTCGTCAGTTCGATTCCGACAACCGGCACCAATATTTAGAGGCCCTCCCGAGTTATGGGTTACTAACTTGCGGAGGCCTTTTTCTTTTCTGGATACCAATTCCGATACCCCTGCGTTGGGTTTATGCTTGCGCGCGCTCCCCAGCATGATCGCTTCACCCCTCGGGTGCGTTAGCGAGCACTCTTTAGTGACAACGGAGGGAGTTGCCTTGTGGGATTGGGGTCGGCTAAGCAGCCGCCTAGTTGCGGATGGCGGTGATAAGCCACTTAGCAAACTAGGTCGGACTGGTGTCTGGCTGCAGGACGTTGACGAGCGAGTTGCTTTCTAAGGTCAGGATGCCGCAGAAAATTTATCCTACGAATACTATTTTGATGTATCCAAATCTGGAATGCTTTTATAATTCGGCAATAAATATCGCAGGAGTCTATTTTGCCGTCGCCCGAAAATAATCATTATGAAAATCATAGAGCACAAATGGCTGCTCCCAGACTTCACGCAGCCATTTTGGATGAAATAAAAAGAGCATTTCCCGAGCTCAGAGGCCTCAGAGTGCTGGATGCGCCATGCGGTGCCGGCGCGCTATCGGAAGAACTGGCAAAGGCAGGTGCGATTGTCGAAGGCCTCGATTTGGCTCCAGTTGAGTCGTCAGATTATGGGGCCACTTATAAAGTTGAAAATCTGGAGACCTGTATACTTTCGCCCGGCTTTTACGATCTAATATTATCCGTTGAAGGCATCGAGCATCTGCAAAATCCAATGGGATGGTTTGAAAAGATTGCCCTAGCGCTGAAGCCGGGTGGCGTAATTATTTTGTCAACGCCGAATCCGGATGCGCTTTCATCGCGATGGAAAGTATTTCTCCGCGGTTACCCTCAATACTTTAGCCCTGTTCCAATGAATCACGATGTTTTTCGTGAATCAGGTCATATTCATTCAATTCCATATTTATTCATTGAGTGGGCCTGCTTGAGGAATACTCTTGAACTTGCTTCCATAAAAACCAAATCAGAGCGATTGCCAGCTATCATTGAAAGATTTTTATATAAAATATTCTATAAAAATTTCTCTGAAAAGGTCGGTGTATTGATCAAGGGTTCAGTTGCTATTTATACAATACGCAAGCCTATTTAATTTTCTGTCCGCTTATTGGCACCAATCGCCATGGGCTTACGCGCCTGCCTTCTTGTTCTCATCGGGGTTTGTGCCTCGCTGGGCGTCGCCGCGCAACCCGCCATCACCTGCTTGCCGCAGGAACGCGGGGCCTTGGAGTTGGTCGCCTTGCGTGCCAACTTTCATACGGTGTCGGGTCGGCTGGGTGGTTTTGACCCGTGTGAGTCGCGCGTCAAATTTCGGCTTCCCGCGGGCGTCGCCAACCCGCCCCTGATGATCAGTGTGCATGGGGGTGGCGGTATTCACGACGTGCTTG
Source organism: Comamonadaceae bacterium (assembly GCA_947463025.1). Lineage (GTDB taxonomy): Bacteria > Pseudomonadota > Gammaproteobacteria > Burkholderiales > Burkholderiaceae_C > Ramlibacter. Next base: position 8,936 of record CANHSE010000076.1, on the reverse strand, counting down.
CGTCCGACGAGGCTTTTTTTCAAAAAGGTTTTGCCACGCTCGTTTTTGATGCCTACGCCATGCAAGGCCTCGCGGGGCGCGATTCGCTGTTTTGGGCGCGATCGGTCACGAACGAAGCGCGCCAGCGCATGATCTACGTGACCGCCCTGGCCGCGTATCGGTGGGCCATCCAGCGGCCCGACATTGATGTTCGTCGCGTCTATCTGTTTGGTATCTCCAATGGGGCCGCTGTCGTGGCCAACTTGGCCGGGGCAGTCGATCCGACGCATGTCCGGGGCGTGATTGCGGAGGGTGTGACCCCCATCGGACTGGGGCTGCCCGACGAGATCCGTGTGCCCGTGCTGCTGGCCTTTGGCAAGCTGGACGACTTTGGCAACGCCGACCCTCAGGGCGTGCGCTGGACGCTCAGCGACGACTGCCGCCTGAATATCCAGTTTCCCGGGGTGCCACCGGGTACCTCGCGCTATTGCAACCAGAGCACGCCCGGCAAGCGGATTCCGCATGCCTTGCAATGGGTGGAGGGCGTACAAAAGCGGGGCGGCACAGTGGAAGTTCTGTATGTGGACGACATGGCCCACAACGCCTACTTCGGCCCGCTGGTGCGGCGCCAAGCCACCTGGGGCTCGGGTCAGACCCTGGGTGCGTCGCTCGGTGCCACCGATGCAGCGCGCGCCCAGTTTTTCAAAGCCATGCTGGATTTCATCGGGCGCCATCCTTGAGCCTTGAAGCCGCCTGATCGCTGGGGCCCCGGCCGGGGTAAACCATAAGCGAGCAGTCTTTCGTAGGCCTTGCATTGATTATTTTTGATAACCATAATCAAGGCAGCAAGGAAGACTGGCATGACCTATACCGACCTCCACCTCGACTTCCAGGGCGATGCCCGTGAAGTGGCGGTGATCCGCATCACCCGCGGCGCCAAGCGCAACGCCCTCAACGACGGCCTGGTGCTGTCGATTCGCCGCCTGTTCGAGGAGCTCCCCGATACCGTGCGCGCCGCCGTGATTGACGGCGAGGGCGACCATTTCTGTGCTGGTCTGGACCTGTCGGAGCTCAGTGAACGCGATGCCGCTCAGGGCGTGTTGCATTCGCGCATGTGGCACACCGCGCTTGAGCGCGTGCAATACGGCCCGGTGCCTGTGGTCGCGGCGCTGCATGGCGCGGTGGTGGGCGGCGGCCTGGAACTGGCCAGCGCCTGTCACATCCGCGTGGCCGACGAGACCACCTTTTATGCGCTGCCCGAAGGTTCGCGCGGCATCTTCGTGGGCGGCGGCGGCTCGGTGCGCATTCCGCGCCTGATCGGCGTGGCGCGCATGACCGACATGATGCTCACGGGCCGGGTCTACAACGCGCAAGACGGTGAGCGCATCGGCCTCGCGCAATACCTGGTGCCTACCGGCCAGGCCTTCGACAAAGCACTGGCTTTGGCCCGCCAGATCGCCCAGAACGCGCCCATGACCAATTACGCGCTGACGCACGCGCTGCCCCGGATCGCCGAGCAGCCCGCCGACCAGGGCTTCATGACCGAGGCCCTCATGGCCGCCATCGCGCAAAGCGCGCCCGAGGCCAAGGCGCGTGTACGTGCCTTCCTCGAGGGCCGCGCCGCCAAGGTGCAAAAGGCCTGAGCCGGAGACGCCCATGACCAGCCCCAAGTTTCGAGCCCTGACCTTCGGTGTCACCCGCGTCAGCCTGCGTGACGGCGAAAGCGGGGTGCAGTACCTGCGCGCCGAGAACGAACTGCCCGAATACGCCGATCGCATGAGTGATCGCCTGAAGCACTGGGCACATGTCAAGCCTGACCAGACCTTCATGGCGCGCCGCGAGAAGCTGGCCGATGGCCGTACGGGCGACTGGATCCGCCTGACCTACGCGCAGGCCTGGGCCCGTGCGCGCAGCATCGCGCAAGGCCTGATCGACCGCGGGCTGTCGCAGGAGCGCCCCGTGGCCATCCTGTCCGAGAACGACCTGGAGCACGCACAGATCGCGCTGGGTTGCCTGCTGGCGGGTGTGCCTTTCGTGCCGGTATCGCCGCCGTATTCGCTGGTGAGCCAGGACTACGGCAAGCTGCGTCACGTGCTCAAGACGGTCACGCCGGGCCTGGTGTTTGCTGCCGATGGCGCGCGCTATGGCAAGGCGATCCAAGCGGCGGTGGGCAGCGACATGGAAGTGGTGCTCAATGCCGGCAGCCTGGAGGGGCGCAAGACGGGCAGCTTCGCTGATCTCGCCGCCACGCCCGCCACCGACGCGGTGGACCGTGCCATGCAAGCCACCGGCCCCGACACCCTGGTGAAGTTCTTGTTCACCAGTGGCTCGACCAAGATGCCCAAGGCGGTGATCAACACTCAGCGCATGTGGTGTGCCAACCAGCAGCAGATGGCACAGTCCATGCCAGTGCTGGCGCAAGAGCCCCTGGTGCTCGTGGACTGGCTGCCCTGGAACCACACCTTCGGCGGCAACCACAACTTCGGCATGGTGGTCTACCAGGGGGGCACCCTTTACATCGACGACGGCAAGCCCACGCCGGCCCTCATGGGCGAGACCCTGCGCAATCTGCGCGAGATCGCACCTACCGTGTACTTCAATGTGCCCACCGGCTTCGAGGCCATCGCGAATGCGATGAAGACCGACGATGTGCTGCGCAAGAACCTGCTGTCGCGGCTGCAAATGTGTTTTTACGCTGGCGCTGCGCTGGCGCAGCCGGTTTGGGACAGCCTCTTTGAATCGCAGGAGCGCGAGATCGGCGAGCGCATTGTCATGGGCACCGGCCTGGGTATGACCGAGTCGGGCCCCTTTGCGATCTACGTCACCAACCCCCATGTGCGCTCGGGCGACCTGGGCGTGCCCACGCCGGGCATGGAGCTCAAGCTCGTCCCGGTGGATGGCAAAGTGGAAGTGCGCTATCGCGGTCCCAACGTCACGCCGGGTTATTGGCGGATGCCCGCCGAGACGATGGAGGCCTTTGACGAGGAAGGATTCTTTTGCACGGGTGACGCGGTCAAGTGGATCGACGAGAACAACATCCACCTGGGCCTGAAGTTTGACGGCCGTATCGCCGAGGACTTCAAGCTGGCGACCGGCACCTTCGTCAGCGTAGGCCCCTTGCGGGCCAAAGTGATCGCCGCGGGCGCCCCCTACATCCAGGACGTGGTGATCACCGGCCTGAACATGAAGGAAGTCGGCGCCATGGTGTTCCCGACGGCGGCCGTACGCCAACTGGCCGGTCTGGACGCCTCGGCATCGATGTCCGAGGTGCTGGCCAGCGCGCCGGTGCAGGCCCATTTTCAGAAAGTGATCGACGAACTGGCACAAGGCGCCACTGGCAGCGCCAACCGCATCGCACGCCTGTGTCTGCTGTCCGAGCCGCCCACCATCGACATCGGTGAGGTCACCGACAAGGGCTCGATCAACCAACGCGCGGTGCTGGCGCATCGCGCTGCCATCGTCGAGGCCTTGCATGCGGACACCCTGCCTGGGATCGTCAAGCCGCGTCCCTGACTCGAAAGCACACCCCTATGACTTCCCGTGGATTTTTCAGCGCCTTTGACGATGTCTGGCTGCTCGATGGCGTGCGCACGCCCATGGTCGATTACTGCGGCGCCCTGGGCCATGTCTCGCCCACCGACATGGGCATCAAGGCGGCCCGTGCCGCGCTCGCGCGTGCTGGCGTTGCAGGCGATGACATCGGCTCGGTGGTGGCTGGCAATATGGCGCCGGGCGATTTCGACCAGTTTTGCCTGCCCCGCCATGTCGGCCTTTATGCCGGTGTGCCGATGCAGGTGCCGGCCATCATGGTGCAGCGCATTTGCGGCACCGGCTTCGAACTGTTTCGCCAGGCCGGCGAACATGTGCAGGGTGGCGCCTGCGATGCGGCCCTGGTGGTGGGCACCGAGAGCATGACGCGCAACCCGATTGCCAGCTTCGAGCACCGGACCGGCTTCAAACTGGGCGCGCCGGTGGGCTTCAAGGACTTCATGTGGGAGGCCCTGAAGGACCCCGCGCCGGGCATCAACATGATCCAGACCGCCGAGAACCTGGCGCGCAAGTACGGCATCACGCGCGAGGAGGTCGACCAGTTCGCCTCTGACTCGTTTGCCAAGGCGGTGGCGGCGCAGCAATCGGGTTTTCACGCCGGCGAGATCGTGCCGGTAGTCACCGAGAAATTTGAGCTCGAGGGCTATCACCCGCGCGGCATCCGCCTCTCAGGCAAGGTGACCGAAGTCAACGCTGACACGCATGCGCGCCCTTCACCGGTGGAGGTGCTGGCCAAGCTCAAGCCCGTTTACGAGGGCGGTGTGCAGACGGGTGGCAACAGCTCCGCGTTGGTGGATGCCGCAGCTGCTGCCATCGTGGCCTCAGGCGACTATGCCCGCGCCTGGACGAAGCGCCAGGGCCGCAAGCCCCTGGGGCGCGTGGTCGCCGCTGCAGCCGTCGGCGTGCCGCCCGAGATCATGGGCATCGGCCCGGCGCCCGCCATCCGCCTGCTGCTGGCGCGCACCGGTCTCACGCTGAACCAGATCGACCGCCTGGAGATCAACGAGGCGCAGGGCGCACAGACCTTGGCCGTCGCTCGCGAGTTGGGGCTGGACCTGGCGCGCCTGAACGTCAATGGCGGCGCGATCGCCCTGGGGCATCCTTTGGCGGCTACCGGCGTGCGCCTGACCGTCACCCTCGCGCGCGAGATGAAGCGCGCCCAGGTGCGCTATGGCATCTCCTCGGCCTGTGTGGGCGGAGGACAAGGCATTGCGCTGTTGATTGAAAACCCCGAAGTTGCCTGAGACCCCACCATGTCCAAGACCACGATCTACGAAGTGAAGGTGATTTTCGGCGACTGCGATCCGGCCGGCATCGTCTTCTTCCCCAATTTCTCCAAGTGGATGGACGCCTCCTCCCTGCACTTTTTCATGGAATGCGGCATTCCACCGTGGCGCGAGCTGGCCAAGACCACCGGCATCATCGGCACGCCGCTGCTGGAGATTCACACCAAGTTCATGCGCACCGCCACGTACGGCGAAACACTGCAGGTGCACACCTGCGTCGAAGAGTGGCGTGACAAGGTGTTCATCCAGAAGCATGTGATCCAACGCGGTGACACCGTCTTGTGCGAGGGTCGCGAGACGCGCGCCTTCGTGATCCATCCGCCTGGCGAACCCGATCGCATCAAGGCGATTCCTGTCCCCGCGGATATCAAGGCCCGTTGCAGCTAGTCCTGGGCCACGTTCTCTGGCACCGTCATGATCTTCCAGCCGCCCCTGCAAGACAGCCAGTTCATCGCCTTTGAGGTGCTCCAGGCTGATCGCGAACTGGCCAGCCTGTCCAGCTTTGCCGACGTCGACCGCGCGCTGATGGCGCAGGTTCTGGACGAGGCGGGCCGGTTCGTAGCCGATGTCGTGGCGCCCTTGCAGTCGGTGGGTGATCGCGTGGGCTGCCGCTATGACCAGGGCCGCGTCATCACGCCCCCCGGTTTTCGCGACGCTTACCAGGCCTTCTGGCAGGCGGGTTGGCCGGCACTTTCCAGCGCGCCCGAAGACGGCGGCCAGGGCCTGCCCGTTCTGCTCGAGGCGGTCCTGTACGAGATGCTCAGTGCCGCCAATCACGGCTGGACCATGGCGCCCGGTTTGCTGCATGGCGCCTACGAATGCATCAAGCACCACGCCAGCGACGACCTGAAGGCGCGCTACCTCAATAAGGTCGCGACGGGCGAGTGGCTGGCCACCATGTGCCTGACCGAGCCGCACGCCGGCAGCGACCTGGGCCTGGCGCGTACGCGTGCGGTGCCGCAGGTCGATGGCACCTATCGTCTCTCGGGCACCAAGATCTTCATCTCCGGGGGCGAGCACGACCTGTCCGACAACATCGTCCACCTGGTGCTGGCCCGCTTGCCTGATGCGCCGCCGGGTCCCAAGGGCCTGTCGCTGTTCCTGGTGCCCAAGTTCATGCCCGATGGATCGCGCAGCGCCGTTCACTGCGATCGCATCGAGGAGAAGATGGGCCTGCATGGCAGCCCCACGTGCGTGATGCGATTTGACGAAGCCACCTGCTGGATGGTGGGCGAACCCGGACGCGGTCTGGGGGCGATGTTCGTGATGATGAATGCGGCCCGCCTGCATGTGGGCTTGCAAGGCATTGGCCTGCTCGAAGCCGCGTGGCAGAAGGCCCAGGCCTATTCCTTGGAGCGTCGCCAGATGCGCGCGCCGGGGCGCAGCAAATCGGCGGCCGAGGCGGACTTCATCGCCGAGCATCCGGCCATGCGCCGTATTCTGGACACGCAGCGCGCCTGGATCGACGGTGGTCGCGTGCTCGCCTATCGCACCGCCTTGGAGTTGGACCAGGCCAAGCACCTTTCCGTCACCGATCCGGATGCCGCCGCCCGCGCGCAGCGCTGGTGCAGCCTGGTCACGCCAGTGCTCAAGTCGGCCTGGACCGAGCAGGCTTTTGTGGGGGGCAGCGCCTGCCTGCAGGTGCTAGGCGGTCACGGCTATGTGAGCGAGTGGGGCATCGAGCAGATCGTGCGTGATGCGCGTGTGGCCATGATCTATGAAGGCACCAACGAGATCCAGGCCATCGACCTGCTGGTGCGCAAGGTGCTGGCCGATGGCGGTCAGGGTCTGGCGGCCTTACTGGCCGATCTGGCCACCCAACTGCCCGCGGACCACGCGGGTCATGCGCGCATTCAGCGGCTCACCGCTCTCACCAACGCCTTGGTCCGTGCGACACCGGCCGATGCATCCCTGGCCTTTGAGGTCGCCGATGATTACCTGCGCGCGGTCGCCCTGGTGCTGCTCGATTGGGCCTGGGCCCGTATCGCTGCGACGCCAGGCGCCGCCACACCACGTTGGCAGGATGCGCATCGCGCGCTGACTCGTCATGTGCTGCCCGAGTTCGACATGCGGCTGCAGATCATCGAAGCGCGATGCGCCAACTTTCACGAAAGCGCGGTGGCCTGATGCCCACGCCCGCCACCGCCGCCGCCCGCCGCCCCAAGGCAAGCCGGCCCGCTGACACAACCCCCGTCACGTTGCCGCCTGACACGCCCTTGGCCATCGAGCGTGTGGACAGCCGCTTTCTGGAAAGTCTGATCGGCTACAACGCGCGCCGTGCGGCTTTGGCGGTGATCGATGTTTTTCTTGAACGCATGGCCGTCTACGCGCTGCGGCCGGTGGATTTCTCCGCGCTGTCCTTGATCCGTCATAACCCCGGCATTACCTCGCGCCAGCTATGCGGCGCCCTGGGCATCCTGCCGCCCAACCTGGTGGGCATGATTCACCGCTTTGAAAAGCGCGGCCTGCTGATGCGGCGGCCCCATCCGCTGGACGGCCGTGCGCAGGGCCTGCATCTGACGGATCCAGGGCAGGCTCTGATGGCGCAGGCCGAATGCACCGCCACCGAGTTGGAGAAAGACGTCTCCCAGCGCCTGACTGAGCGCGAGCGCAAGACGCTCATGACGCTGCTACAGAAAATCTACCTCTAGCCCGCGCGTCCCACCGCGCGAGTCCGCTTCCTATAATTTTCGGGATACCCGGAGAGCACCCATGATTCAAGGAAAAACCGCCCTCGTCACCGGCTCCACCAGCGGCATCGGCCTGGGCATTGCCGAGGCCCTGGCCCGCGCCGGCGCCCACCTGATGCTCAATGGCTTTGGCGATGTGCAGGGCGCGCTCGATCGGGTGCGCGCCTTGGGCGCGAAGGCCAGCCACCATGGCGCTGATATGTCCAAGCCCGCCGAAATCGAAGACATGATGCACGCCGCCGCGCGTGAATTCGGGGGCGTCGACATCCTCGTGAACAACGCCGGCATCCAGCATGTGGCCGCCGTCGAGGATTTTCCGGTCGAAAAATGGGACGCCATCCTCGCCATCAACCTGTCCAGTGCCTTCCACACCATGCGCCTGGCATTGCCTGCGATGCGCCAGAAAAACTGGGGCCGCATCGTCAACATCGCGTCCACCCACGGCTTGGTGGCCTCGGCCCAGAAGTCGGCCTATGTGGCCGCCAAGCACGGCCTGGTGGGCCTGACCAAGGCGGCTGCCCTGGAGACCGCCACCACCGGCGTCACCGTCAACGCCATCTGCCCGGGCTGGGTGCTCACGCCCCTGGTGCAAAAGCAGATCGATGACCGCGCTCGCGCCCAGGGTATTCCCGTCGAACAGGCCGCCGCCGCCCTCCTGGGCGACAAGCAGCCTTCCTTGCAATTCACCACGCCCGATCAACTGGGCGCGCTGGCGGTCTTTCTGTGTTCGGATGCTGCCATCAATGTGCGTGGCGCCGCCTGGAACATGGACGGCGGCTGGGTGGCCCAGTAAGTCGTCGGCCTGCGGGCAGCCTCAGGCCTGCACTTTCAGCCGGATCGCCTCGACCGCCCAGCCCTGCTCGCGCAGCCGGTTTGCCAGCATTGGCAGCAGCTGGCGCAGCTTGGCGGCGGCCGCATTGCCTTGCACCAGCAGGCACCAATGGGTGCCCTCGATCGGCCCGGCCTTCACCGCCGGCCGCAGCGCCGGTGGGATCAGCGATTGCACCGCTTGCAGGCGCTCGCTGGACTCCCGCGCCAGGCTGGCCAGGGCCGCCAGGGTGGGCGATGCCTCAGCGGCTTGCTGCAGCGTGACGGGGTGGAGGCGGCGGGCTGGGGGGGTGGACATGGTGGGCGCACCAGCGTGTTGAGGGCATTATCCGGCAGGCCCCCGCCCAGGGCGCGTTCGGGCCCGGCCGGTGGGTAAAATGCCCGGTTTGACTGCCCGGCCCCCCCGGCTTGGCCGTCGTTGCCTTCCTGCTCAACTCGTAAAGGATGGCGTCGCCAATTCGGCCTTGGGGCCGACGCAGACGCCCATGTCCATGGCCAAGAACTTCCTCTCCCAGATCTTCGGTTCGCGCAACGACCGCTTGTTGAAGCAATACCGCAAGACCGTCGATCGCATCAATGCGCTCGAGCCGCAGTTCGAGGTCCT
>CANHSE010000075.1 GCA_947463025.1 Comamonadaceae bacterium | reverse complement strand
GGCGGCGCCGAGCAATCGCGTGACCTGCCGGTGCCGGGTCGTGACCTGGACGGCATCTACTTCGCGATGGAGTTCCTGCCCCAGCAAAACAAGATCAACGCCGGCGACACCCTCAAGGGCCAGTTGCGCGCCGACGGCAAGCATGTGATCGTGATCGGCGGCGGCGACACCGGCAGTGACTGCGTGGGCACCAGCAACCGCCACGGCGCCACGAGCGTGGTGCAGTTCGAGCTGATGCCCGAGCCGCCCGCCCAGGAGAACAAAGAGATGACCTGGCCGTACTGGCCGTACAAGCTGCGCACCTCCTCGTCGCACGAAGAGGGCTGCGATCGTGAATTCGCCATCGCCACCAAGGAGTTCATCGGCGAAAAAGGCAAGGTCACCGGCTTGAAGACCGTGCGCGTCGAATGGAAGGACGGCAAGATGGTCGAGGTGGCGGGCACCGAGCAGACCCTGAAGGCCGACATGGTCTTGCTGGCCATGGGCTTCGTCAGCCCGGTGGGCAGCATCCTGGATGCCTTCGGCGTTGACAAGGACGCTCGCGGCAACGCCCGCGCCAGCACCGACTTCATCGGCGGCTATGCCACCAACGTGTCTAAGGTCTTTGCTGCCGGCGACATGCGCCGCGGTCAATCGTTGGTGGTCTGGGCGATCCGCGAGGGTCGCCAGGTGGCGCGTGCGGTCGATGAATTCCTCATGGGGTTCAGCGACCTCCCGCGCTAAATCCGGGTGGCTGGGCAGGTGGGTTCAGTCACCGTATCATCGGGTTTTCCCTAGCGCAGGCCGGGCGGGTTCCGGCCTTTTTCTTTACTCTGTGCCCAGATGGCTTTTGACGACGCGTCCCCGCTGGTGGAATGCCGAGACCTGCGTTTCGGCTACGGTGAGCGCCCCATTCTCGATGGGGTGCGATTCACCGTGCCCCGAGGCAAGGTCACGGCCCTCATGGGGGCGTCGGGCGGCGGCAAGACCACGGTGTTGCGGCTGGTGGGCGGGCAGGTGCGTGCGCAGGCCGGCCAGCTGCTGTTTGACGGCCAGGACATTGGCACGCTCGATCGTGATGGCCTGTACGCCGCGCGTCGGCGCATGGGCATGCTGTTTCAGTTCGGGGCCTTGTTCACCGACCTGTCGGTGTTTGACAACGTCGCCTTCCCCTTGCGCGAACACACGACCTTGTCCGAGGCGCTGGTGCGCGACATCGTCCTCATGAAGCTCAATGCGGTGGGCTTGCGCGGCGCGCGCGATCTCATGCCCGCCCAGATCTCCGGCGGCATGGCCCGTCGCGTGGCCCTGGCCCGCGCAATCGCCCTTGACCCCGAATTGATCATGTACGACGAGCCCTTCGCAGGGCTAGACCCGATCTCTTTGGGCACCTCGGCGCAACTGATACGGCGCTTGAACGATACCTTGGGGATCACGAGCATCGTGGTCTCGCACGATCTGGAAGAAACCTTCCGCATCGCCGACCAGGTCATCATCCTGGCCAATGGCCGCATCGCGGCCCAGGGTACGCCTGCGCAGGTCATGGTCTCCGACGATCCGCTGGTGCGTCAGTTTGTGCACGCCCAGCCCGAGGGGCCGGTGCATTTCCATTACCCGGGGCCTAGCGTGGACCAGGACTTCAGCGCGGGGTTGCGATCATGATCAACGCCCTTTCGCGCCTGGGCCTGGGCACGCGCACCAAGCTGGCCGACCTCGGCCGTGGCGCGCGCCTGTTTCTCCGGCTGGTGCAACTGGCCGGCCCCAGCCTGCGTCGCTTCGGCCTGGTGCTTGACCAGGTGCATTTCCTGGGCAATTACTCGCTGGCCATCATTGGCGTGTCGGGTTTGTTCGTTGGTTTTGTGCTGGGTCTGCAGGGCTACTACACGCTGCAACGCTATGGCTCCTCGGAGGCGCTGGGCCTGCTGGTGGCCCTGAGCCTGGTGCGCGAGCTGGGCCCGGTGATCACCGCCTTGCTGTTCGCGGGACGCGCCGGCACCTCGCTCACCGCCGAGATCGGGCTGATGAAGGCCGGCGAGCAACTGTCTGCGATGGAGATGATGGCCGTCGATCCGGTGCGCCGTATCCTGGCGCCGCGCTTCTGGGGCGGCTTGATCGCCATGCCCCTGCTGGCCGCCGTGTTTAGCGCTGTCGGTATCCTGGGCGGCTATGTGGTGGGCGTGCTGATGATCGGCATCGACCCCGGTGCCTTTTGGAGCCAGATGCAAGGCGGTGTCGATGTCTGGAAGGACGTAGGCAACGGCATCATCAAGAGCCTGGTGTTTGGCGTCACCGTCACCTTTATCGCGCTGCTTCAGGGGTTTGTGGCCCAGCCCACGCCCGAGGGTGTCTCGCGCGCCACGACGCGTACGGTGGTCGTGGCCTCCCTCGCCGTACTTGGCCTCGACTTCGTTCTCACGGCCCTGATGTTCAGTGTATGAAGAATCCCCCCGAAGCGGCCTGCGGCCGCCTCCCTCCCAGGGGGCGCCGTCAGCGGCCCGGCAAAGCCGGTTCCGCGGCGGCCACTGGTTTGGACCTTGCGTCCATGATGAAGGTTTGAAAAATGGAAAAGTCCAAGAATGATGTGTGGGTCGGGCTCTTCGTGCTTCTGGGCGCGTTGGCTGTTTTGTTTTTGGCCCTGCAATCGGCCAACCTGCTGTCCCTGAACTTCCAGTCCACCTACCGGGTGGTGGCCAAGTTCGACAACATCGGGGGTCTCAAGCCCCGGGCGGCGGTCAAGGGCTCGGGCGTGGTGGTCGGGCGGGTCGAGTCCATCACCTTTGACGACAAGAGCTTCCAGGCCCGGGTCACCCTGGCCTTGGAGTCCCAATACGCCTTCCCGAAGGACAGTTCGCTCAAAATCCTCACCAGCGGCCTGCTTGGCGAGCAGTACATCGGCATCGAACCGGGCGCCGGCGACCAAAATCTGAAGCAAGGCGACACGATTTCCAGTACCCAATCAGCCGTTGTGCTGGAAAATCTCATCAGCCAGTTCCTCTATAGCAAGGCCGAAGACGGCGGCAACACCAGCAAGCCCGCGGGCCCCAAAAAATGAACCCTTCACACGCTGCCTCTCGCGCGCAACGCCTCCTCTTAGGGGCGATGCTGGCCCTGACCCTGACCGGATGCGCCGTCGGTCCCGACAAGCGCGATCCCTTCGAGAATTTCAACCGCGGGGTGATGCGCTTTAACGACGAACTTGACAACGCGATCCTCAAGCCCGTGGCCACGGCCTACCAGGAGAGCCTGCCCTTGCCGGCGCGCAAGGCGGTGGGCAACGTCTTTTCCAACCTGAGCGATGTCTGGTCCACGGCCAACAGCCTGTTGCAGCTGAAGATCTCCCAGGCAGCCGAGAGCCTGATGCGCGTGAGCGTCAACACGGTGTTCGGCCTTGGCGGCATTTTGGACGTTGCTTCCGAGATGGGCCTGGAGCGCAACCGCGAGGACTTCGGCCAGACCCTGGGACACTGGGGCGTGCCCTCCGGCCCTTATGTGGTCCTTCCCTTGCTGGGCCCGTCCACCGTGCGTGATGCCGGCGCCTTCCTCGTCGATCGGCGTGCCGACCTGGTGCGTGAATTCGATCCGTCCAGCACCCGCAACAGTTTGTTTGCCCTGCGCCTGGTCGATACCCGTGCCTCTTTGTTGGGGACAGGGCGCCTACTCGACGAAATGGCGCTGGACCGCTACAGCTTTGTGCGCGAAGCCTACCTGCAGCGACGTCAGGCCGAGATCTTCGAGCCTGCGCAAGACAAGAAAGGCAAATGATGATCCTACGACGCGTCCTGGTCTGCGGGGCTGCGCTGTCCGTGCTGGGCCTCCTCGCAGTGGCGTCTCCCATTGCCCGCGCCGCCGATGAAGCCCCCGATGCGCTGATTCGCCGACTGTCCGAGCAGACCCTCTCCGCCATCAAGGCCGATCCCGCGCTGCGTGGCGGCGACATCCAGCGCGTCATCGCCTTGGTGGACGCGCGCATCATGCCGAACGTCAACTTCCAGCGCATGACGGCGCAGGCGGTTGGCCCGGCCTGGCGCCAGGCCAGCCCCGAGCAGCGCAGGCGCCTGCAGGATGAATTCAAGACGCTGTTGGTGCGCACGTATGCGGGCGCGCTGTGGCAGGTCAGTGACGAGACCATCGTCGTGCGCCCCTTGCGCGCGGCGGCCGACGACACCGAAGTGCTGGTGCGCACCGAGATCCGCGGCCGCGGCGATCCGATCCAGCTCGATTACCGCCTCGAGAAAACCCCCGGCGAAGGGGCCGGCTGGAAGATCTACAACTTGAACGTGCTGGGCGTCTGGCTGGTCGAGACCTACCGCAGCCAGTTCGCCCAGGAGATCAACGCCAAGGGCCTCGACGGTCTGATTGCCGCCTTGGCCGAGCGCAATCGCGCCAACAACGCTCGCGCGAGCCGTAGTTAAAGCGCCATGGCCTCGCTGGTTCTGCCCCCTGTCCTGAGTCATGCCGAGGCGGCAGGTTGCGCCCGCATGCTGGCGCAGGCGATCGGCGCCAGCCGCGAGCCTCAGGCGGTGGTCGATGCCTCGGCCCTCGAGCATTTCGACTCCTCGGCGTTGGCCGTGCTGCTCGATGCGCGGCGCGAGGCGCTGGCCCAGGGCATGGCCTTTGCCGTTACCGGCATGCCTGCGCGTCTGCGCGCCTTGGCCGCCCTGTATGGCGTGGACGGCCTGATGCCCGACCCGAAGGCGGTCACCGCCTAAAATGGCGGGTTCTCATGCCCGCCATCTCCTTCCAGTCCGTCTCCAAGACCTTTCAGGGCGCCCGCGGCGATGTGCAGGCCTTGGACAACGTCAGCCTGGACATCGAAGAGGGCGAGTTCTTCGGCTTGCTGGGCCCCAACGGCGCGGGCAAGACCACCCTGATCAGCATCCTGGCGGGCCTGGTGCGGGCCAGCCGCGGCCATGTCACTGTGCAGGGCCACGACGTACAGGCCGATTACGCCCAGGCCCGTCGCCTCCTGGGCATCGTGCCCCAGGAGCTCGTTTTCGACCCCTTTTTCACGGTGCGCGAGGCCCTGCGCATTCAGTCTGGCTATTTCGGCATCGCCCGCAATGACGACTGGATCGACGAACTCCTGGACAGCCTGGGGCTGGCCGACAAGGCCCGCGCCAATATGCGTCAGCTCTCGGGCGGCATGAAACGCCGTGTGCTGGTGGCCCAGGCCCTGGTGCACAAGCCCCCGGTCATCGTTCTGGACGAACCCACCGCGGGCGTCGATGTTGAACTGCGTCAGACCCTGTGGCAGTTCATCGCCAAGCTCAATCGCCAGGGGCACACCGTACTCTTGACCACGCACTACCTCGAAGAGGCCGAGGCCCTGTGCGGGCGTATCGCCATGCTCAAGTCGGGTCAGGTGGTGGCGCTGGAGCGCACCAGCGACCTGCTGCGTGCGGCCTCCAGCAATGTGTTGCGATTCAAGACCGAAGGCCATCGCTTGCCGCCGGCGCTGGCGGCGCGCGCTCGCGTCACCGGCCGTATCGTTCAGCTTCCAGCGCATGACGCGCTCGAGATCGAACGCCATCTGGCGGCTCTGCGCGAAGCGGGTCTGCAGGCCGAAGACGTCGAGATTCGCAAGGCCGATCTCGAGGACGTGTTCATCGAGGTGATGGCCGGCAAATCCCAGCCTGCCGCAGGCGAGGCCGTCCCCTCATGACCGGCTGGCAGACGCTTTTCTACAAGGAAGTCCTGCGGTTTTGGAAGGTCGGCTTTCAGACCGTGGCCGCCCCCGTGATCACGGCCTTGCTCTATCTCCTGATCTTTGGCCATGTGCTCGAAGGCCATGTGAAGGTGTATGACCGCATCGACTACACCACGTTCCTGGTGCCGGGTCTGGTCATGATGGCGGTGCTGCAGAACGCGTTTGCCAACAGCTCCTCGTCCCTGATCCAGAGCAAGATCATGGGCAACCTCGTGTTTGTGCTGCTCACGCCCTTGTCGCACTGGGCCTGGTTCTTTGCCTATGTGGGGTCGTCCATTGCGCGCGGCCTGTGCGTGGGCGGCGGCGTGCTGCTGGTCACGTCACTGTTCGTGACGCCCCAGTTCGCGCAGCCTGTTTGGGTGCTGGTGTTTGCGGTGCTGGGGGCTGGCATGCTGGGCGCGCTGGGTCTGATCGCCGGTCTGTGGGCCGAGAAGTTCGATCAGATGGCGGCCTTTCAGAACTTCATCATCATGCCCATGACCTTTCTGTCTGGCGTGTTTTATTCCATTCACTCGCTGCCCGATTTCTGGCAACAGGTCAGCCACCTCAACCCCTTTTTCTACATGATCGATGGCTTTCGTCACGGCTTTTTCGGTGTGAGCGATGTCTCGCCCTGGGTCAGTCTGGGGATCGTCTCTGCGGCCACCCTTGCCGTGAGTGCGGTGGCCTTACACCTGCTTCGAATTGGCTACAAGATCCGAGGATGATGACCGCTGACCAACTACGCGCCCTGATCGCTGCTGGCCTGCCCTGCGAGCACCTGGAAGTCGATGGCGACGGCCGTCACTGGACGGCGCTGGTCGTGTCTGCGCAATTTGAGGGCAAGCGCCCCATCCAGCGCCACCAGCGGGTCTATGCCACGCTCGGTGCGAAAATGCACACCGACGAGGTTCATGCCCTGTCGATGAAGACCCTGACGCCCGCCGAGTGGGCGGCGTCCTCCCCCCGCGCCTGACCGACTTCTTTTCATGGACAAGCTTTTGATCCGCGGGGGCTGCCAGCTCCAGGGCGAGGTCCGGATTTCCGGCGCCAAGAACGCCGCCCTGCCCGAACTGTGCGCGGCCCTCCTGACCGACCAGCCCGTGACGCTGGAGAACGTCCCGCGCCTGCAGGATGTGGCCACCATGGTCAAGCTGGTCCAGAACATGGGGGTCTCGGTACAGCGCGAGGGCGACCGCGTCGTGCTGGACGCCGGCACGCTGGACAAGCCCGAGGCCCCCTACGACCTGGTCAAGACCATGCGCGCCTCGGTGCTGGCCCTGGGCCCGCTGCTGGCGCGCTTCGGCCGGGCCACCGTGTCGCTGCCCGGGGGCTGCGCCATCGGCTCGCGCCCCGTCGATCAACATATCAAGGGCCTGCAGCAAATGGGCGCCGTGATCGATGTGGAGCACGGCTACATGATTGCCTCGCTGCCCGCCGGCCGCAGACGCCTGCGCGGAGCGTCGATTCGTACCGACATGGTGACCGTCACCGGCACCGAAAACTTTCTCATGGCCGCCACCCTGGCCGAGGGCGAGACCGTGCTCGAGAACGCCGCCATGGAGCCCGAGATCGGCGACCTGGCCGAGATGCTGATCGCCATGGGCGCGCAGATCGAAGGGCACGGCACCAGCCGCATTCGCATCCAAGGGGTCGAGCGCTTGCACGGTGGCACCCACCAGGTGGTGGCCGATCGCATCGAGGCCGCCACCTTCCTGTGCGCCGTGGCCGCTACCGGGGGCGACGTGGTCCTGCGCCATGGGCGTGCCGATCACCTGGTGGCCGTCATCGACAAGCTGCGCGAGGCCGGTGCCACCGTCGAGGCGGTCGAAAACGGCATTCGCGTGCGTTCGCAGGGCCGGCTGTCGGCCCAGAGCTTTCGCACCACCGAATACCCGGGCTTTCCCACCGACATGCAGGCCCAGTTCATGGTGCTCAACGTGATTGGTACGGGCTCCTCGCTGGTCACCGAGACCATTTTCGAGAACCGCTTCATGCACGTGAACGAGCTCGTGCGTCTGGGCGCGAAGATCCAGGTCGATGGCAAGTCGGCCCTGATCGAGGGCGTCGAGCGCCTCTCGGGCGCCACCGTCATGGCTACCGACTTGCGCGCCTCGGCCAGTCTGGTGATTGCGGGCCTGGTGGCCGAGGGCGAGACCACGGTCGATCGCATCTACCATCTGGACCGAGGCTACGACCGCATGGAAGAAAAACTGCGCGGTGTAGGGGCCGACATACAGCGGGTGAAAACATGAGCGCCTTGACCCTCGCCCTGTCCAAGGGCCGCATTTTTGACGAGACCTTGCCGCTGCTGCGCGCTGCCGGTATCGAGGTGCTCGAAGATCCCGAGAAGTCTCGCAAGCTGATTCTGGCCACCAATCAGCCCGACGTCCGCGTGGTGCTGGTGCGCGCTTCCGATGTGCCCACCTATGTGCAATACGGCGGCGCCGACCTGGGCGTGACGGGCAAGGACACGCTGATCGAGCATGGCAGCCAGGGCCTCTACACCCCTTTGGATCTGGGCATCGCCAAGTGCCGCGTGAGCGTGGCCGTGCGTGCCGACTTCGATTACGCCAGCGCGGTGCGCCAGGGCGCGCGCCTGCGAGTGGCCACCAAGTACGTGTCGATCGCCCGCGACTTCTTCGCGGCCAAGGGCGTGCACGTGGACATGATCAAGCTCTATGGCAGCATGGAGCTGGCGCCCCTGACCGGCTTGGCCGATGCCATCGTGGATCTCGTGTCGACCGGCAATACGCTCAAGGCCAACCATCTGGTCGAGGTCGAGCGCATCATGGACATCAGCGCCCGCCTGGTCGTGAACCAGGCCTCCCTCAAACTCAAGCAGGCGCCACTGCGGCGCCTGATCGACGCCTTCGCCCAGGCCACGCAGGCCTGAACGCTGTCCGCACCGCCCGCACTGTTCCATGACCTCGCCCGCCCAGCCCCTGCGCCTGTCCACCGCCCAGCCTGATTTCGATGCGGCCTTTCAGGCCCGTCTGCACTGGTCGGCCGAGACGGACTCGCAGGTCGAATCGCGCGTGGCCGAGATCCTGGACGCTGTGCGCCTGCAGGGTGATGCGGCGGTGCTGGCCTATACCGCCCGCTTCGATGCGCTGACCGCCTCCGCCATGCAAGACCTGGAGCTCACGCAGTCGGAGTTGCGCGCCGCTTTTGACGGCCTGCCCGCCGACCAGCGCGAGGCCTTGCAGCAGGCCGCTGCCCGCGTGCGCCACTACCACGAGGCCCAGAAAAAAGCCTCGGGCGAGAGCTGGTCCTACCGCGACGCCGACGGCACGCTGCTGGGGCAGAAGGTCACGCCCCTAGACCGCGTCGGCATTTACGTGCCCGGTGGCAAGGCCGCCTATCCCTCGTCGGTGTTGATGAACGCCATCCCCGCGCATGTGGCGGGTGTGGGCGAGATCATCATGGTGGTGCCCACCCCGCGCGGCGAGAAAAATCCGCTGGTGCTGGCCGCAGCCCATGTGGCCGGTGTCACCCGCGCCTTCCAGATTGGCGGCGCCCAGGCCGTCGGCGCCCTGGCCTACGGCACGCAATCGGTGCCGCGCGTGGACAAGATCACCGGCCCCGGCAATGCCTATGTGGCCAGCGCCAAGCGGCGCGTGTTCGGTCAGGTGGGCATCGACATGATCGCCGGCCCCAGCGAGATCTTGGTGCTGGCCGACGGCACTACGCCACCCGATTGGGTGGCCATGGACCTGTTTTCGCAGGCCGAACACGACGAACTCGCCCAGAGCATCCTGCTGTGCCCCGACGCGGCCTACATCGACCGCGTGCAGGCCGAGATCGATCGCCTGTTGCCGCAGATGCCGCGCGCGCAGATCATCGCCAAGTCGCTCACCGGCCGTGGCGCCTTGATCCAGACCCGCTCCATGCAAGAGGCCTGCGACATCAGCAACCGCATCGCGCCCGAGCACCTGGAGATTGCCTCCTCGGATCCGCACCGCTGGGAGCCGCTGCTCAAACACGCGGGCGCCATCTTCCTGGGCGCCTACACCAGCGAGTCGCTGGGCGATTACTGCGCCGGCCCCAACCATGTGCTCCCCACCAGCAGCACCGCGCGCTTTTCCAGCCCGCTGGGTGTCTATGACTTCCAAAAACGCAGCAGCCTGATCGAGGTGAGCGAGCAGGGCGCCCAGGTACTCGGAAAAATTGCCTCGGTCCTGGCCCATGGCGAGGGCCTGCAGGCCCATGCCCGGGCCGCCGAAATGAGGCTCAAGCCATGAGCGCACTGCCCGACAAACTCTCCCGCCTGATCCGCCAAGACGTGCAGTCCATGCACGCCTATGCGGTGCAAGATGCCGCCGGCCTGGTCAAGCTCGACGCGATGGAAAACCCCCATCGCCTGCCGCCCGCGCTGCAGGCCGAACTGGGCCAGCGTCTGGGCGCGGTGGCCCTCAATCGCTACCCCGGCCCCCGCATCGACGAACTGCGCGCGGCGCTGGCCCGGCAGGCCGGCTTGCCTGCGGGCTGCGCCCTCATGCTGGGAAACGGCTCGGACGAACTGATCTCCCTCTTGGCCATGGCCTGTGACGTGCCCGGCGCGTCCGTCTTGTCCCCGCTGCCCGGGTTCGTGATGTACGCCATGAGCGCGCAGCTGCAAGGCCTGAAGTTCATTGGGGTCGATCTCACGCCCGACTTCGAGCTCGATGAAGCCGCCATGCTCGCCGCCATCGCGCAGCACCAGCCTTCGATCATTTACCTGGCCTATCCGAACAACCCCACCGCCAACCTCTGGGATGACGCCGTCATCGAGCGCATCGTGCAGGCCGCCCCGGGCCTGGTCGTGATCGACGAGGCCTACCAGCCCTTTTCCAGCCGCAGCTACATCGACCGCCTGGGCCGTCACCCGCATGTGCTGTTGATGCGGACCCTCTCCAAGTTCGGTCTGGCGGGCGTGCGTCTGGGCTACATGATGGGACCGTCGGCCCTGATCGCCGAGATCGACAAGGTGCGCCCGCCGTACAACATCAGCGTGCTCAATGCCGAGGCCGCCCTGTTCGCCCTTGAGCACGCCGACGTCTATCAGGCCCAGGCCGCCGACCTGCGCGCCCAGCGCGAGGCCCTGATGCAGGCGTTGGCGAAGCTGCCTGGCGTCAAGGTCTGGCCCAGTGATGCCAATATGGTCCTGGTGCGCGTGCCCGATGCCCCGGCCACCTTCGACGGCATTAAGCGCCGCGGCGTCCTGGTCAAGAACGTTTCTAAAATGCATCCCTTGCTGGCTCACTGCCTGCGCCTGACCGTTGGCACCGCCGACGAAAACGCGCAGATGCTCGCCGCCTTGCAGGCCTCCCTATGACCACTACACCCACCGCCCGCCAGGCCGACGTCACCCGCAACACCGCCGAGACGCAGATTCGTGTCCGCCTGAACCTGGATGGCACCGGCGCCAACACGCTGTCCACCGGCATCGGCTTTTTCGACCACATGCTCGAACAGATCGCCCGCCACGGCCTGATCGACCTGGACGTCGACGCCAAGGGCGACCTGCACATCGACGGCCACCACACGGTGGAAGATGTCGGCATCACCCTGGGCCAGGCCGTCTTCAAAGCCGTGGGCGACAAAAAGGGCATCCGCCGCTACGGCCATGCCTATGTGCCCCTGGACGAAGCGCTCTCGCGCGTCGTGATCGATTTCTCCGGCCGCCCCGGCCTCGTGATGCACGTGCCGTTCAAGAGCGGCATGATCGGCGGCTTTGACACCCAGCTGGCCTACGAGTTCTTTCAGGGCTTTGCCAACCACGCTTTCGTCACCCTGCACATTGACAACCTGCGGGGCGAGAACGCGCACCACCAGTGTGAGACCGTCTTCAAGGCCTTCGCCCGCGCCCTGCGCGCCGCGCTCGAACTCGATCCGCGCTCGGCCGGCGTCATTCCCTCCACCAAGGGCTCCCTGTGACGCCGCGCGCGTCCACTCGCTTTTGACCCACGGCCTTCGATGACCACCGTCGCTGTTGTCGATTACGGCATGGGCAACCTGCGCTCGGTCACCCAGGCCGTGTTGCATGCCGCCCAGGGCAGCGGGGTCGAGGTGGTCTGGGCCCGACGGCCCGACGAGGTCCTAGCCGCCGACCGGGTGGTGTTGCCTGGCCAGGGCGCCATGCGCGATTGCATGCGTGAATTGCACCAATCGGGCATGTACCCCGCGGTCATGCATGCCGCAGCGCACAAACCGCTGATGGGGGTGTGCGTGGGCATGCAGATGCTGCTCGATCGCAGCCAGGAGGGGCCCACCGACGCCCTGGGCCTGATCCCTGGCCAGGTGCTGAGGTTCCAGCTCGAGGGCCAGCGCCAGCCCGATGGCAGCCGCTACAAGGTGCCCCAGATCGGGTGGAACCGCGTGCGCCAGTCCCGCCCACACCCCGTTTGGGCGGGGGTGGCCGATGGC
>CANHSE010000074.1 GCA_947463025.1 Comamonadaceae bacterium | reverse complement strand
CTGCGCCGTTTTCAAGCGGTGCATCACTGCGGTGTATGGTCAGTTTCGCGTCTTGAAAGCAGCTCCTGAGTTTGTGATTGCGTGCCCGGCTCCATCGCGTTTTTGCGTTCTTCTATAGGAGCCTTTCATGGGCAACAAACTCTACGTGGGCAATCTGCCCTACTCTTTCCGTGACAACGACCTCGAGCAGGCGTTCAGTCAGTACGGCCAAATCACCAGCGCCAAGGTCATGATGGAGCGCGACACCGGTCGCTCCAAGGGCTTCGGCTTTGTCGAAATGGGCAGCGAGGCCGAGGCGCAAGCCGCGATCCAGGGCCTGAACGGTCAACAAGTCGGCGGCCGTGGCCTGGTGGTCAACGAAGCCCGTCCGATGGAGCCGCGCAGTGGCGGCTTCGGCGGCGGTGGCCGTGGTGGCGATCGCGGCGGCTACGGCGGCGGCGGTGACCGTGGCGGTTACGGCGGCGGCGGCGGTCGCGGCGGCTACTAAGCCCTCTGACACCCCACAAAAGGGCCCTTCGGGGCCCTTTTTCATGCCTCAAGATGCGGGCAGACCCTTGCACACAAGAGGCCTGTGTGTTTCATAATGGTTTGGCGTGAGTTCGTTCGTATCACGCACGGATTGCGGTGAACAGGTCACTTTCGCGTTGCAGATCGTTATAAGGCGCTTTCGGGACTCCATCGCTGAGCTCAATGTTTCTATAGGAGTCCCCCTTTCATGGGCAACAAACTGTACGTGGGCAACCTGCCCTACTCGGTGCGCGACAGCGATCTGGAGCAGGCGTTCAGCCAGTTCGGCGCCGTGACCAGCGCCAAGGTGATGATGGAACGCGACACCGGCCGCTCCAAGGGTTTCGGCTTTGTCGAAATGGGCAGCGATGCCGAAGCACAAGCCGCGATCAACGGCATGAATGGCCAGCCCCTGGGCGGCCGCAGCGTGGTCGTCAATGAAGCCCGCCCGATGGAAGCGCGCCCGCCCCGCAGCGGTGGCTACGGCGGAGGTGGCGGCTACGGGGGTGGTGGCGGTGGCGGTTATGGAGGCGGGGGTGGCGGCGGCTACGGCGGCGGCGGTGGGGGTTACGGTGGCGGCGGTGGCCGTGGCGGTGACCGCAACGACCGAGGCGGTGGTGGCCGCGGTGGCAGCGACGGCGGTTTTCGCAGCCCCTACGGCTCGGGCCCGCGCGGCGGCGGCCGCGGTGGCGATCGCGGGGGAGACCGCGGCGGCTACTGAATCAGCGGTCCACTGACCGACTGACACAGCAACGGGGCGCAAGCCCCGTTTGCTTTTGGGGGAGCCGTTTACAAGCGCGCTGTGCCACACCATCGCGCCAGACCTACGCCCTGCGTCGCCGCGCGCCGACGCCGCCGACGCTGAGGCTGCCTAGATTGGCCCCATGACGACGAGCTCCCCCTTGTCACGGGCCGTGGTGGTGGCCTGTGCGGCATGCCTGCTGTGCGTGCCGGCCCTGTGGAACGGACTGCCATTTTTCTATCCGGATACGCCGACCTACTTGCGCGGCGCGCAGATGGCCACAAGCCAGGTCGCCAAGCGCCTGTGGCCAACGCAAGCGGACCGTCGCGAAATCGCGCCGGCGGCCATGCAAGACGCCGCTGCGCCGAGTACCACGCCGCCCGCGGCGCGGGGTCTGACATCCGTGCAGGACAAGATCGTGCTGGCGGGTCGGTCGATTTATTACGGCGGCCTGCTCCACGCGGCGCACGGGGCGGGCAGCGTGTGGCTGGGGGTGATCGCGCAAGCGCTGTGTGTGGCGGCGGTGTTGCACCTGGTGATGGTCACGCTCTGGCGCGTACGGCCCGCAGCCTACCTCGCGACGATGGCGGCGCTGTCGCTGACGACGCCACTGGCTGTGTACAGCGGGCTGCTGATGCCCGACGTGTTCGCGGGACTGACAATTTTGGGTTTGGCCACGCTGGCGGTGTACTGGCGGCAGCTGTCTCGGATGGCGCGGGCTGCGCTGGCCGGTGTGCTGCTGTTCGGGTTGCTGGCGCACGCCAGCCATGTGGCGGTCGCGGCGGTGTTGTTGCTGGGGGTGCTGGCCCTGCGTCGGTGGAATCCGCGTTGGCAAGGGGTGTCGGCGCCGGCGCTGGTGCTGGTGGCGGCCTGTATCGGGGTGACCCTCGCCGCCGAATGGGGGTTTGCGGCGGGCGTGCAGCGCGCGGTGGGCGCGGCGCCGCTGCGGCTGCCGTATCCGACTGCGCGCTTGATCGAGATGGGGCCGGGTACGCGCTTTTTGCAAGCGCGTTGTCCGGAGGCAGGCTATGCGGTGTGCGCCTATGCCGCGAATTACCCGACGGCCTGGGACGCGTTCTTGTTCTCTGACGATCCGGCGCGCGGCAGCTTCGCGCTGGCCGATGCAGACAGCAAGCGGCGCATCGTGGCCCAGCAAGGCGGCTTTGTGCGCGACGTGATCGCGTATGACCCGGCTGGCGTGCTGACGGGATGGGCGGTGGACCTCGGGCGACAACTGCTGTCCTTCCGGGTGGATGTGTGGAGTTTCGGCGATCAACAGCTGGCAATGTACGAAGGCCGGCTGCCGCCCCAGACGCTGCAGGCGATGCAGGCGAGCAAAGGCCTGAATGCGCCGGTTTACAACCGCGTGCTGTCGGCGCTCACCTACGCCAGCACCGGGGCGGCGGTCTTGCTGGGCGTCTGGTGGGCGTGGCGTCGGCGCGCCGGGGCGCCGGCGCGGGTGCCGCAGCGGCTGGAGCAGGTGGCCGCGCTGGTGCTGGCGGGGGTGGCGGCCAATGCGCTGGTGTGCGTGACGGCCGCGTCGAGCCTGGATCGGTTTCAGTCGCGCGTGATCTGGCTGCTGCCGTTTCTGGCGCTGACGGTGCTGGCCGGGTGTGCGTCGCGCAGCCGCGCCGCCGAGACGGCAGATCTGCCGGGATCGCCTGGGCCAGGCCTGCGCCGGCTGGAAGGCGCCGCATCATGAGCAGCGTGTTTCCGCGGTCTTCGGACGGGTTGCGCATGCCGCCCGCGCGTTGGACCGACTACTTGCACATGGCGCGCTTGGACCATATGACCAAGCATGTGTTCATCCTCCCGGGCCTGGTGCTGGCCTGGGTGCTGCGCGCGCCGCCGCTGGCAGGGGTGTGGCTGCCGATCACGCTGGGGCTACTCAGTGCGGTGCTGATCGCCTCGGCCAATTACATCCTCAATGAGTGGCTCGATCGGCATTTCGACGCGCACCATCCGGACAAGTCTCGGCGGCCCGCGGTGACGGTCGCTTTGTCGCCGCTGCCGGTGTGGGCCAGCTACATCGGGTGCAGTCTGGCGGGTCTCGCAGTGGCGCTGCCGATCGGGCCCGTGTTCACGCTGACGACGCTGCTGTTCTGGCTGTCAGGCGTGGTCTACAACGTGCGACCGTTGCGCCTGAAAGACAAGGCCTATCTCGATGTGCTCTCGGAGTCCTTGAACAACCCGATCCGCCTAATGCTGGGGTGGTCGATGATTGAGCAGACCAGTGTGGCACCGATGTCGCTGCTGTTGGCGTACTGGATGGGCGGGGCCTTTCTGATGGGGGCCAAGCGCTTGTCGGAGTACCGCGAGATCGCGGCAGGGCCGGGGGTGGCGGTGCTGCATCGCTACCGGCGCTCGTTTCAACACTACACGCAGGAGCGGCTGCTGGTGTCGTGCTTTGTGTACGCGCTGCTGTCAACGCTGCTGGTGGGTTTCTTTCTGGTGAAGTACCGCATCGAGTACCTGGTGGCCTGCCCGCTGGTGATCGCCATGTTTGCGCATTACCTGGCGCTGTCGCTGCATGCGGGTTCGGTGGCACAAAAGCCGGAGAAGCTGTTTCGCGAAAAGCTGTTGATGGGAATCACGGGGGCGACCGCCTTGGCGCTGGTGGGTCTGAGTTTCGTGAGCCTGCCTGCACTGCATGCGCTGGCCGAGCCGCACTTCATCGTGCTGGGGAAATCACCGTGAGGTCTGCGCCCGATTGGGATCGCATCGATCTGGTGGTGTTCGATGTCGATGGCACCTTGTATGACGCGGCGCGCCTGCGCCGCGCGATGCTGCAGCACCTGCTGGTGGCGGCGTGGCGAGAGCGCAGCGTGCGCACGCTGCGCGTGCTGGGTACGTTTCGGCAGGTGCGCGAGGCCTTGGCGCAGGAGGCGTGTGCCGACTTTTTGACTTTGCAATACACGCGCACCGCCGCGCACACAGGCTGCGACGCAATGCGGGTGCGCGCGCTGGTGCAGGAGTGGATGCAGCAGCGGCCACTGCCCTTGCTCCCGGCCTGCCGCTGGCCCTACGTACAAGCGGTGTTCGCGGGGCTGCGCGCGGCGGGCAAGCCGGTGTGGGCGCTGTCGGACTACCCGGCCGTCGACAAGTTGCAGGCACTGGGCTTGCAGGTGGATGGCACCGTGTCGGCCACCGATGCCGATGTCGCGCGGCTCAAACCCGATCCGCGCGGGCTGCGGGCCATCCTGGCGCGCACGGGCGTGCCGGCGGCGCGCGCGCTGATGATCGGCGATCGGTTCGACCGCGATGCGGCCGCGGCGCAGCGCGCCGGGGTGCCGGCCTGGATCTTGTCGCGGCGCAGTGCAAGGGGCGTGCGCAGTTTTCGCGGGTATGACGATCCGGTGTTCGGGCCTGTGCGGGCGATGTCGACAGGCGCAACGATGTGAGACCGGGCGACGCACCCGCACCGCGCTCGATGCGCGATTACGCCCTGGGCTACACGCTGGTGGGCGGCCTGGCTGCCGGGGTAGACATCGGCGCGTTTCACGGGCTCGCGCCACGCTTGCCGTCTGTGCTGCTGGCCGCGGTCTTGAGTTTTGTTCTCGCGGCGATGGTCAACTACACGCTGTCGTCGCTGTGGGTGTATCAGCGCCGCTGGCGCTCACTGCGACGCGCGGCGTTGTTCCTGGCATTCGCGTGCCTGGGCCTGGCGGTGAATGCGGGGATAACCTGGTGGCTGGCGAGCGCCTGGCCTGTGCATGCGACGCTGGCTAAGGTGGGCGGTGTGGCCAGCGCCTTCTTGATCAATTTCTGGATGAACACCCGGCTGGTGTTTGCGCGGGTCGGTACACCTCAGGCCTCGCCCTGACGGTGCTTGCGCGGACGGCCGGCCAAGAGGCGATCGAGCAAGGCGGTGGGCAGCACGCGCAGGATGCGGGCAATGATCGCCATCGGCCAGGGGATCACGCGGTGCGCCACCCCCGACGCAATGGCGCGCACAGCGCGCTGCGCGAAGTCATCGGGCGCCATGAGAAAGGGCATGGGGTAGCGGTTGCGGCGGGTCAGGGGCGTGTCGATGTAGCCAGGGCTCAGGGTGACGACCTTGACGCCGCTGGTGCGCAACTCGCCGCGCAAGGATTCGCAGTAGCTGATGGCCGCCGCCTTGCTGGCGCAATAGGCGCCGTGCCCGGGCATGCCGCGGATGCCGGCCACACTGGCGATGCCCACCAGGGTGCCGGCGCCACGCTGCATCATGGGCGTGATGAAGGGATGGAAGGTGGCGGCCAGGCCGACGTTGTTGACGGCGAAGGTGCGCACCATGACGTCGAGGTCTTCGCGCCGGGCGCTGTCCATGCCGATGCTGATGCCGGCATTGGCGATCACGACATCAGGCAGGCCCTGGGCTTGCAGGCAGGCGTGGCCTGCGGCGACGATGGATTCGATGTCGGCCACGTCCGCCGCATACACGGCCCATCGATCGGGGGGCAGGGCCTGGGCTTGAGCCCATTCGCGCAGGGCGTCGGCTCGGCGCGCGACCAGGGCCAGGCGCCAGCCCGCCTGGGCATAGCGCGCCGCCAGGGCCTGGCCAATGCCGCTGGACGCGCCGGTGATGAAGACCAGAGGCGCCATCAGCGCTTCCCGCTGGGCGCGAGCGTGCCGCGCACGCGGCCGCTCAGTTGGAGTTGCTGGTCGAGGTTGGTGAAGTCCAGGCTGTCGCCGGTGAAGCGGTCGGCATCGCGCTCGAGGACGACGGGCCGGTTGGACGTGAGCCGCTCGGTGTCGGCGAAGAAATGCAAAAACTCACCGCGCACTTCGACGCGCGGTGTGCGCCGCCCGCTGGTGTCGGTGCCGGACTGACGGGTGACGACCGCGTCGCCAAACAGCTGGACTTCGGAGCCATCGCCATTGGACAAGCCTCGCCGCGCGGTGGCCACGGTGACCTGCCCGCGCGCGTTGTAGGAGCGCATGCGAGGCTGGTCGATTTCCAGGGTGTCGGTATCGGGGTAGTGGCGCCCTTCGACGCCCGAGACTTCGCTCTTGAGGCGGCCCTTGGCGTCGAAGCTGCGGACCGTGAAGTCACGCAGGAAGTAATCCGGCACATGGGTGGGCGCAGCCGGCTCGGAGGCAGGCAGAAACACGGGGGTGTTGCGGGCCAGCAGGTAGGTGCCCAAGGCCACGATGCCCATGAGGACCAGGGGCAGGTAAACCGCCGCGCGATCGGCCGCACGTCGCACGCCCCGCCAGACCGAGCCCAGGGCGAGGGCACTCACGCGTAGCGCTCCAAAAGCTGCGCGTAGCGGCCGCTGGCGACCAGGAGCAGGTCACAAAACTCACGCACTGCGCCGTGGCCGCCTGTGGCCTGGGTGACGTAGCGGGCTGCGGCGCGCACCTCGAGGTGGGCCTGGGCTGGCGCCACGGGAAAGGCGCAGCGACGCAGCACGGGCAGGTCAGGCCAGTCGTCGCCGATGGCGGCGGCGTCGCGCCAGCTCAGACCCAGGTCCGCCAGGCTGCGTTCAGCGGCAGGGGCCTTGTCTTCGGTGCCGTAATGGACATGCGTGATGCCCAGCGCCGCCAGGCGCGCGCGCAGGGGCGCCGAGTCGCGGCCGGTGATGACCACCGGGGTGATGCCGCCTTGCTGCAGGAGCTTGATGCCCAGTCCGTCGAGGATGTGAAAGCGCTTGAGGGTCTCGCCTGCATCGCTCAGGTAGAGGCCCCCGTCGGTGAAGACACCGTCCACATCAAAGAAGGCGACGCGGATACCTTGGGCCGCTAGCAGGCACTCGGGGTCGAAGTTCAGGGCCGGCGAGGTCATGGGGCGCTTAGATGACCTTGGCGCGCATCAGGTCGTTGCTGTTGACGGCGCCGCACAGGCGGGCGTCGGCATCGACCACGAGCACGCTGGTGATGCGGTGCGCCTCCATGAGGTCAGCGGCCTCGACCGCGAGCACGTCGCGCGAGATGGTGCGCGGGTTGGCGTGCATCACATCGCGGGCGCACAGGCCGCGCAGGTCGGCGCCTTTTTCGATGAGGCGGCGCAGGTCGCCGTCGGTGAAGATGCCCAGCACGCGGTCTTGCGCGTCGACGATGGCGGAGGCGCCCAGGCCGGCGCGGCTGATCTCGCGCATCAGTTCGGTGAAAGGCGCGTCCGGGCCCACGCGGGGCACGGCCTCACCGGTGCGCATGACATCGGCCAGATGGGTGAGCAGCTTGCGGCCCAAGGCGCCGCCGGGGTGCGAGCGCGCGAAATCTTCGGGCCGGAAACCGCGAGCATCGAGCAAGGCCACCGCGAGGGCATCGCCCAGGGCCACTTGGGCGGTGGTGCTGGCCGTGGGGGCCAGATTGAGGGGGCAGGCCTCTTTCTCGACGCCGCAATCGAGCAGGATGTCGGCATGGCGGGCCAGGGTGGAGGCGGGGTTGCCGGTCATGGCCACCAGGGGCACGCCCTGGCGCTTGAGGACGGGCAGGATGGCGGTGAGCTCGTCGCTTTCGCCGCCATTGGAGATGGCCAGCACGAGGTCAATGGCCTTGATCATGCCCAGGTCGCCGTGGCTGGCCTCGGCAGGGTGCACGAACATGGCCGGGGTGCCGGTGGAAGCCAGGGTGGCGGCGATCTTGCGGCCGATGTGGCCGCTCTTGCCCATGCCGGTGACGACCACGCGTCCGCGCACCGCCAGGATGGCCTGAACCGCGCGGGCAAAGGTGTCGCCCGTGCGGCGTTTGAGGCCCTGCACGGCGGCGGCTTCGATGTCGAAGGTGTCATGGGCCAGGCGCAGGGCGCGCTGGGCATCGAACGACCCTTGCGGGGCGGGGTGCGCGGTCATCCGGGCGATTCTACGTAGACGGGGCGGGGTGCCCGCACGCCCCGAAGGCCCTAGGGGCCGGTACGCGGCCATCAGCGCTTAGGATCGGGCCATGTCCACGCTCGAACTCACCCTCCTGTACCTGCTGGCGGCAGTGCTGGGGGTGGTGGCCTGCCGACTGGCCAAGTTGCCACCGATGCTGGGCTATCTGGTGGTGGGGGTGGTGATCGGCCCGAACGCGCTGGGCCTGGCACAAAACTCGACCGGCGTGAGCCACCTGGCCGAGTTCGGCGTGGTGTTCCTGATGTTCGTGATCGGGCTGGAGTTCAACCTGCCCAAGCTGCGCGCCATGCGCGGCCATGTGTTTGGGCTGGGCCTGTTCCAGGTGGTCCTCACCATCGTCCTGACCACGGGCGGCATGTTGGCCCTGGCCTCTTTCGCGCCGCCGGCCTGGCAGGTCAGCTGGCAGACCGCATTGGCCTTGTCCGGGGCGCTGGCCATGAGCAGCACCGCCATCGTGATCAAGCTGATGGCCGAGCGGCTGGAGCTGGAGTCCGAGCACGGCCAGCGGGTGATGGGGGTGTTGCTGTTCCAGGACATTGCGGTGGTGCCGCTGCTGGTGCTGATTCCCGCCCTGGGCAGTGCGCCGGACGCCTTGCTGGGGCAGCTCGCGCTGGCGCTGTTCAAGGCGGCGGTGCTGATCACCCTGCTGCTGGTGGGCGGGCAGCGGGTGATGCGCTGGTGGCTGACGCTGGTGGCGCGGCGCAAGAGCGAAGAGCTGTTTGTCCTGAACCTGCTGCTGATCACGCTGGGCCTGGCCTGGCTGACCGAGCGGGCGGGGCTGTCGCTGGCGCTGGGCGCCTTCCTCGCCGGCATGCTGATTTCCGAGACCGAATACAAGCACCAGGTGGAGACGGACATCCGGCCGTTTCACGATGTGTTGCTGGGCCTGTTCTTCATCACCATCGGGATGATGCTGGACTGGCGCCTGGTGACCGAGCACTGGCTGCTGGTGGTGGTGCTGGTGACGGTGCCCGTGTTGTTCAAGCTGCTGCTGGTGATGGCGCTCACGCGCGGGCTGGGGGCGTCGACCGGGGTGTCGCTGCGCACGGGCTTGTACCTGGCGCAGGCGGGCGAGTTCGGCATCGTGTTGCTGACGCTGACGCAATCGAACCGACTGATCGCGCCGGAGTTGTTCAACCCCATCCTGGCCAGCATGGTGCTGTCGATGCTGGCCACGCCCTTCATGATCATGGGCAGCAACGCGATCGTGACCCGACTGGTGGCCAGCGACTGGATGCAGCAATCGCTGGCGATGACCCGCATCGCGCGACGCACGATCAACACCAGCAAGCACGTGATCATCTGCGGCTACGGCCGCTGCGGTCAGAACCTGGCGCGCATGCTCGAGCGCGAAGGCATTCCCTACATTGCGCTGGATCTGGATCCCGACCGCGTGCGCCAAGCCGCGGCCGCCGGCGATTCGGTGGTGTTTGGCGACGCGGCGCGCCTGCAGGCGCTGATGGCAGCAGGCCTGGCACGGGCCAGCGCGGTGGTGGTGACGTATCTGGATGTGCCCAGTGCGCTGAAGGTGCTGGATCTTTCGCGCACGCACGCGCCGCAGGTGCCGGCCATCGTGCGCACTCAGGACGACCGTGATCTGGAGAAGCTGCGCACCGCCGGCGCGACCGAGGTGGTGCCCGAGGCGCTCGAGGGCTCGCTGATGCTGGCCAGTCACGCGCTGGCGCTGGTGGGCGTGCCGGTGCGACGGGTGCTGCGCATCGTGCAGGAGCTGCGCGAAGAACGCTATGACCTGCTGCGCGGGTACTTTCATGGCGCCGACGATCCCGAGGGCGACAGCGAAGCCGAGCGTCTGTCCAGCCTGACCCTGCCCCTGGGGTCGCGCGTGGGGGGGCGCACCCTGGGCAGCCTGGCGCTGCACGCGATGGGCGTACGCGTGGTGAGCCTGCGCCGAGGCAACGGGCATGCGGTGGAAGTGAGTGACGATCTGCTGCTGATGGACGGCGACACGCTGGTGATCAGCGGGCAGGTGGAGCCGCTGGCGCGGGCGGAAGAAAAGCTGTTGGGGGGCTAGGGCGCGCAGGCCCCGCACGGCTATTTGCCGATGCAGAACTTCGAGAAGATCACGCCCAGCAAGTCGTCGGCACTGAACTCACCGGTGATTTCATTGAGCGCGTTCTGACCTAGGCGCAGTTCTTCGGCCAGCAGGTCCAGCGCCAGGGCCTGCGGCGCGAGGAATTCATTCGCCGCCACCAGGTGCTGTTCGACGCGGCGCAGGGCGTGCACATGGCGCTCACGTGCGAGCCACACGCCTTCGGCCGACGATTGCCAGCCCGCGACTTCGAGCAACTTCCGGCGTAGCGCCTGCAGCCCCTGGCCGGTGCGCGCAGACAGAGCGATGCTGCCCTCGGGCGCGGGGCCCGCGTGGGCATCGGCTTTGTTCCAGACTTCGATCAGCGCCAAGCTGTTGGGACGCTTGTCGGCCAACAGGCGCTGGATCTGCGCGTCGGCGGCCTGGTAAGCCGGGTCGTCGCGGCGCGTCAGATCGTGCAGGAAGACCAGGGCGTCGGCGCGTTCGATTTGCGCCCAGGCACGTTCGATGCCGATTTTTTCAACGGGGTCGTCGCTGTCTCGTAAACCGGCCGTGTCAATCACATGCACCGGAACGCCTTCGATCTGGATCGCTTGCGTGACCACATCGCGCGTGGTGCCGGCAATGGGCGTCACGATGGCGAGCTCGGCGCCGGCCAGCGCATTGAGCAAGGAGCTCTTGCCCGCATTGGGCTGCCCCGCGATGACCACGCGGATGCCTTCGCGCAGGAGCGCGCCCTGGCGCGTGCGCTGCATCACGGTCGCCAGTTGCGCGCGCAAGCGATCGAGCTGGCCTTGGGCGTCGGTTTGCTTGAGGAAGTCGATTTCTTCTTCGGGGAAGTCGAGCGTGGCCTCGACGCCCATGCGCAGATGAATCAGCGCGTCGCGCAGGGTGTGGATCTCGCGCGAGAACTCGCCGGCCAGCGAGCGGCTGGCGCTGCGCGCGGCAGCTTCGGTGCTGGCGTCGATCAGGTCGGCGATGGCCTCGGCCTGGGCTAGGTCGATCTTGTCATTGAGAAAGGCGCGCTGGGTGAATTCGCCGGGCTGGGCCACGCGCAGGCCCGGCAGGCGCGGGCGGCCGGTGGCGGGATCGGTCTGCGCGCCCGCCTCGAGGCAGCGCGCGAGCAGCAGCTGCAACACCACGGGGCCGCCATGGGCCTGCAGCTCGAGCACGTCTTCGCCGGTGTACGAGTGCGGCGCCGGAAAGTACAGGGCCAGGCCCTGGTCAATGACGGAGTGATCGTCGGCGCGAAAGGGCAGGTAGGTGGCTTCGCGCGCCCGCAAGCTGCGGCCACACAGCGCCTGCATCAGCGGCTGTAACTGCGCGCCCGAGATGCGCACGATGCCCACACCACCGCGTCCGGGCGCGGTGGCGATGGCGGCAATCGGGTCGTGGCGCGAGGCGAGCATGTCGGTGAGGGCGTAGCGGGTTGGGTGGGCGCAGGCCAAGAGGAAAGGGCCGCGAAGCGGCCCTTTTGTTTTTTACTTGAACTTCGGGATGTTGAATTCCGGTGGCACCCCCATCCGCGTGTTGATCAACCACTGCTGCGCGATCGACAACACGTTGTTGGTGATCCAGTACAAGACCAGACCCGCGGGGAAGACGAAGAACATGACCGAGAAGATCAGGGGCATGAACCACATCAACTTGGCCTGCATGGGATCGGGCGGCACGGGGTTGAGGGCGGTCTGCAGCATGGTGGTCAGGGTCATCACCACGGGCAGGATGTAGAACGGGTCTTTGGCCGAGAGATCCTGGATCCAGCCGATCCAGGGTGCGTGGCGCATCTCGACGCTGGACAAGAGCACCCAGTACAGGGCGATGAACACCGGCACCTGCACCAGGATGGGCAAGCAGCCGCCGATCGGGTTGACCTTTTCCTCGCGATACAGCTTCATCATTTCCTGCTGCATCTGCTGGGGGTTGTCCTTGAGGCGTTCGCGCATGGCCATGACGCGCGGGTTGATGGCCTTCATCTTGGCCATGCTCTCG
>CANHSE010000073.1 GCA_947463025.1 Comamonadaceae bacterium | reverse complement strand
CTCTCCCTTGTTGGCGCTGCGCGAGGGCTATAGCGCCGCTGCGGTGGGCGTGCTGCTGTCGTTGTTCGCGCTGGCCAATGTGTTCTTGGCCTTGCCAGCCGGCCGCTATGTGGATCGTCATGGTCTGCGCCGGCCCGTCGGCCTGGCGATCGTGGTGGCCAGTGCGGGCGCGGCGCTGGCAGCGATCTGGCCGGTGTTCCCGGTGCTGTGCCTGTCGGCCATCATGACGGGTGCAGCCACCGGCACAGTCGTGATCGCCTTGCAGCGCCATGTGGGGCGTATCGCCGAAGGGCCTACCGAGTTGCGGCAAGCCTTTTCCTGGCTGGCGATCGGGCCTGCGGTGTCGAATTTCATCGGTCCGTTCATGGCCGGTGTGCTGATTGACGGTGCGGGTTTTCGCGCCGCGTTCCTGGCGATGGCGCTGCTCTCGCTGGTGGCCTGGCTGTGGGTGCGCAAGGCGCGTGATTTGCCGGTGGTCGCCGCGCCTGGGAGTGCGCAGCGAGTCACCGCCTGGAGCCTGCTGCGCGAGCGGGACTTCCGTCGGCTGCTGCTGGTGAACTGGGTGGTGGCTTCATGCTGGGATGTCCACACCTTCCTGGTGCCGGTGTTGGGGCATGAGCACGGTCTGTCGGCGTCGGTGATCGGTTCGATCATGGGTGCGTTCGCGCTGGCGGCGACCGTGGTGCGCATGTTGCTGCCGTTGCTGGCGGCCCGGGTGCGCGAGTGGCAGGTGATCGTGGTGGCGATGGGATGCGCCGCCCTGGTGTTTGTGGTGTATCCGCTGGTGCACGTGCCGCTGGCCATGGGCCTGTGCTCGGTGCTTCTCGGTATCGCGCTGGGGTCGGTTCAGCCCATGGTCATGAGCACCTTGCACCAGATCACGCCAGCCCACCGGCATGGTGAGGCGCTGGGCCTGCGCCTGATGTCGATCAACGCCTCCAGCGTGCTGATGCCCCTGCTCTTTGGGGCTGCGGGCGCTGCGATCGGGGCAGCGGGTGTGTTCTGGCTGGTGGGGGCTGCGGCGGGCGCGATCGTGCCTGTGGCGACGCGCTTGCGTGGGCACACGGACGCCAAGTGAGCGCCTGTGCGCGCTGTGTGCGCGCTGTGTGCGTTCAGGCAGGTAACTGGTAGAAGTCGCGGATCAGGCCCCAGGCTTGCTCAGGGTCGTCGGCGTACTGGAACAGATTCAGATCCTCACGCGAGATCGCGCCTTCTTCGACCAGCAACTCGACGTTGAACAGGCGCTTCCAGTAGTCGGATCCAAACAGGATGATGGGCACCTGCTTGGCCTTGCGCGTTTGCACCAGGGTAATGACTTCAAAGAGTTCGTCCAGCGTGCCAAAGCCGCCGGGAAAAGCGACCAGGGCCTTGGCACGCAGCATGAAGTGCATCTTGCGCAGGGCGAAGTAATGAAAGCGAAACGAGAGATCGGGCGTGACGTAAGGGTTGGTGCCTTGTTCCATCGGCAAGGCGATGGACAGGCCCACGCTCACCCCCTGGGCTTCGAAGGCGCCGCGGTTGGCCGCTTCCATGATGCCGGGGCCGCCCCCGGTGCAGATGAAGAGTTTGTCGATCGAATCCTTGTCGGCGCTGTAACGCGCGACGCAACTTCCGAAGGCGCGTGCGTGCTCGTAGTAACGGGCGTTGCGTACCAGGGAGCGTGCGCGTGCGAGGGCAGCGTCGTCGCCGTCGGCCTGGGCGGCCTTTAGCAGGGCGTCGGCTTCCTCTTGGCTGCGAAAACGGGCGCTGCCAAAGACGACGATGGTGTTTTCGATACCGCGCTGCTGCTGCTCCAGGTCAGGCTTGAGTAGTTCGAGCTGGAAGCGGATGCCGCGCGTTTCGCGCCGCAGCAGAAACTCCGGGTCGGCAAAGGCTAGGCGGGTCGCATCGGCCCCCAGAGGCAGACCGCTGTCGGAGTGGGACTTCAGGGTGGCCCAGGCATCCGCCAGGCGTCGATCGTGCAGGTTGTGTGGGGAGTCCATGCAGTCATTGTGAGGGCATTCCACCGGCCTGTATCGCGAGCCACTGCAACAGGCGCTCGCGCGCAGGGGCCAGGCCCTTGTAGGCGAGGACGGCGTCACTCATGGAGGCCAGGCTGTCATGCAGGCGTTGGGCCCGGTCCGAGGAGCCGACGGCCAGAGGCAGGGGCTGCAGTTGGACGCGGATGGTGAAAACGGACTGGCGTGTTCCGCCTCCCACAGGAAAGAAGGTCTGTCGCTCGGTGCGCAGCCAGCAGGCATTGGCAAAGGCCAAGGGGTCTGAGGTGGCGGGCCAGGGCGTGGGCGGATGCCGGCGCGGGTGCTGGTCGTGGCGCGGGCTGGGGCTGAGGCTCCAGACATGACGCTCCCAGTGCCCGCCTTCGGTGACCAGGGCGACAAGCTGGCGCGAGGCGGCCTGCAGCCGCGCGTTGTCGGCCACCGGCGCATGGACGGACGCCAGGGCTTGCCCCAGCTTGTCTTCGGGGGCCCAGTGCGAGGGCGCGCATACGCACAGCCAGGGCAGGGTGCCGGTGTCGCCGTCGAGAACCACGAGGTCTTCTTCGAAGGCCAGCTCCAGGGGCGTGCCCGCTTCGAGCGTGCCGGAGATGCCGTGTGCTGCGGCCTGCCGGGCGATGGCAGCCAGGGCTGGGGCGGGATCGAAGCCCGGCACGGCATGGCGCGATTGGCCCGCCTGCAGCACGCGCTGTTTGTCTGCGTAGAGGGGGTGCGCGGGAGACAGCGCTGTCAGGTGCCAGGCGTCATCCGCCAGACGCGCGAGGCCCGGCTGCATCCGAAACGGCACGGGGATCTGCGCAAAGTCAAAGGCCATGAAAGCGTGTGCGGACGCGTGAGCCTTTGTTGTACCCCAAGTGCGGGCCGGCCCGCGAGGGGCTTAGACGCGGCGGCGGTATTCGCCGGTGCGGGTGTCGATTTCGACCTTGTCGCCCTGGGCCACGAAGATCGGCACGCCGATTTCAAAGCCGGTGGCGATCTTGGCGGGCTTGAGGACCTTGCCCGAGGTGTCGCCCTTGACGGCGGGTTCGGTCCAGGTGATTTCGCGCTCGACGCTGGTGGGCAGTTCGACGGAGATGGCCTTGCCGTCGTAGAACACCACTTCGGCGCCCATGCCGTCTTCGAGGTAGCTCAGAGCGTCGCCCATGTTCTCGGCTTCGACTTCGTACTGGTTGAACTCGGTGTCCATCCAGACGTACATCGGGTCGGCGAAGTAGGAGTAGGTGCACTCCTTCTTGTCCAGGACGATCTGGTCCATCTTGTCGTCGGCCTTGAAGACGATCTCGGTGCCCTGGTTGGACAGCAGGCTCTTGAGCTTCATGCGCACGGTGGCAGCATTGCGACCGCCACGGGCGTATTCGGTCTTGAGGACCACCCAGGGGGCGCCGTTTTGCATGATGACGTTACCGGCGCGGATTTCTTGAGCGATTTTCATGGCGTGATGGACTGCAGGGCAAAGCCTCAGATTTTAGCGCCTTTCCTGAAAAGAGCCTGTGACCGTAAGTCGCACTTAAGTCATCTACAGGCACGCTTGGGGGATGAACTGGCGTCGTCCCCATCTTTCCCTCGAAGTCCTGATCGTTCTGGCGACGGTCTATGTGCTGGCGGTGGCCAACGGACCGTTTTGGCGCGCTGTCATCGCCGACCGTGACCTCACCAGCGTAAGAGACCTGGGATTCATGGCGGCCCTGGCCGTTTTGATCGGGGCCCTTTACTTCGTGGCCCTGGGCTTGCTGGCCACACGCTGGACGGTTCGGCCCTTGCTGGCGCTGTGGGTGGTCGTGGGGGTGCAGGCGGCCTACTACATGGACCGCTACGCCATCTACCTGGATCGGGCCATGGTGCGCAACATCCTGGCGACCCATTACGACGAAGCCAGCGAGTTGTTCAGCCTGAACATGGTCGGTCATGTGCTGCTGTGGGGTGTATTGCCCGCCGCCGCTTTGTGGTGGCCCCAGCTGCGCTCGCGGACCTGGCAGCGGGCCTTGGGCGTGCGCCTGGCTTGGGTGCTGGGGGCGATGACGCTGGCGGTGGCGGCCATCTTGCCGGTGTTCGCGGATTTCGCGTCCCTCATGCGCAATCACAAGGAGGTGCGCCATCTGATCACGCCGGGTAATGCGCTGACGGCCTTGGCGGGCAATGCTTGGGGCCGTCGCCCCGGCCCGCCGGCCGCCCGCACGGTGGTGGGAGCCGATGCCAAGATGGCACCGGCGTGGGCGCAGCGCGCGCGGCCCACGCTGTTTGTGTGGGTGGTGGGCGAGACGGCCCGCGCGCAAAACTTTTCGCTCAATGGCTACGAGCGCGAAACCAATCCCCAACTGGCGGGCCGTGATGTGGTCAATTTCCCGCATGTGACGGCCTGCGGCACGTCCACCGAGGTGTCCTTGCCCTGCATGTTTTCGCCGTTCGGCCGACGCGATTACGACGAAGACCGGATTCGCTCCCACCAGTCGCTGCTGCATGTGCTGGCGCGGGCGGGTTTTCAGGTGCAGTGGCGCGATAACCAGTCGGGGTGCAAGGGGGTGTGCGACGGCTTGCCGATGACGCAATTGTCCAAGTCCCAGGTGGAAGGTCTGTGCCCCGAGGGACAGTGCCTGGACGAGGTCCTGCTGCACGGGATGGACCGGGTGCTGGCGGATGCGCACGGCAACCTGTTCGTGGTGATGCACCAACTCGGAAGCCACGGGCCCGCCTATTACCGGCGCTATCCGGCGACGTTTCGCCGCTTCACACCGGCCTGCGAGAAGGACGATCTGCGCCTGTGCACGGCTGCAGAAATCCGTAACGCGTATGACAACAGCCTTCTCTACACCGACCACGTACTGGGTCGTGTGATCGATTTTCTGAAGGCACGCCAGGACCGCTACGACACCGCGATGCTGTACGTCTCGGACCACGGCGAGTCCCTGGGCGAGGGCGGACTGTACCTGCACGGCGTTCCGTATCGGCTGGCGCCTGAGGTGCAGCTGCGCGTGCCGATGCTGGTGTGGCTGTCGCCGGCTTTTCGGCAAGCCTTCGGCGTGGATACCACCTGCCTGCGGCGCGAGGCGCAGCGGCCGGTGAGTCACGACCACCTGTTCCACTCGGTGCTGGGCTTGCTGGATGTGACGACAGCCACCTATGACCGCAGCCACGATATCTTTGCCCCCTGCCGCACGCCAGTGACGCCGCCTGCGGACGGGGCGCAGTTCAAGTCGCCTTGAAACGCACCCTGACCTGCAGCCCGCCGCCCGGCGCATCGGACAGTTGCACCTGCGCGTCGTGGCTGTCCGCCACGGCCTTGACGATGGCCAGGCCCAGTCCGCTGCCAAAGCCTCGAGCGTCGGTGCCGCGCGCAAAACGATCGAAGACGCGTTCGCGCTCGCCGGCGGGGATGCCAGGTCCGTTGTCGGTCACGACGAGGGCGGGGTGACCCTCTACCAGCATGGCCGCGACGTCGATGCGTCCACCGCGCGGGACCTGGCGCAAGGCGTTTTCAACCAGGTTGTCCAGCAGAACGGAAAGTTGATGCGCATCGCCCTGCACGCAGGGAGCCGCCTGGCTGGTGGCGCCCAGATCGATGCCTGCCGACTCGGACTGCGCGCTGAAGCGACTGACGGTGTCGCGCACCAGCGCGACGAGATCCACTGGCACGAAAGGCGGATGGGGCGCTTCGGGCGCGACGCGTGACAACTGCAACAAGCGCTCGACCAGGTGCTGGGTACGGTCGATGCCTTGTTGTAATTCGGCCAGCGCCGATGTGCGTTCGGCGGCATCGGTGGCGCGCTCGACAGACTGAAGCTGCAGTCGCAGTGCGGTCACCGGGGTGCGCAGCTCGTGCGCCGCATCGGCCACAAAATCACGCTGCTGCGTGAGGGCTTGGCCTAGGCGGCCCATGAGGTCGTTGATCGCCTCCACCAAGGGGGAGAGTTCCAGCGGCTGGGTGCCCAGCGCGATGGGATGCAGCGATTGGGCACTGCGCGCAGCCACTTCCGACGTGGCTTGGGACAAGGGCCGCAGGCCACGCTGGAGCGCCAGGGTCACCAAAACAGCTACCAGCGCAAGGACGCCCAGTGAGGGCCCTACCAGTTCGGAGGCGGTCTCGCGCGCCAGGGTGTCGCGATCGCTGGCGCGCTGCGCGGCTTGGACGATGGCGTCTTCCAGCACGATGGTGTAGAGGTACCACTGTGCGCCCCCGGCGCGCACCTCGCTCAGGCCGCTTCGAGACAAAAACGGCAGAGAAACCTGCGGATCCGAGCTGGCCTGTAGCAAGCCGTCGCGCGACCAGATAGCGGTGACGAACTCGAAGGAACCAAACTCTTCGTAGACCTTGGGCAAGTCCTGGGCCAGTCGGGCCGGTGGCGCTTGGTGATCGCCCCGATGGTGGACGACAGCCAGGGCGACCTGCTTGAGGTTGTCTTCGAAGACCTCCTGCATCTCGTGTTTGAGCAGCCACCAGGTGGCCGAGATCAGCACCGCGGTGCTTACGGCCAGCGCGCCCAGCACCCATCCGAGCACCTGCTGGTGAATGGAGCGAACGGTGCTCATTGGGGTGCTCTTTGGCCCGGTGCCGGCGGGGCGACGACCTTGTAGCCTACGCCGCGCACGTTGCGGATGGTGTCGGCGCCTATCTTTCTGCGCAGATGGTGCAGGTGCACTTCGACCGCGTTGCTGCCTACTTCCTGTTGCCACCCGTACACGGCGTCTTCGAGTTGCTCGCGTGACAGCACGGCGCCGGGGCGCTGCATCAGGGCTTGGAGCAGCGAGAACTCGCGCGCGGAGAGGCTGACCGGTTCGTTGTGCAGGTGCAGTTCACGCCTGACCGGGTCGAGTACGAGACCGCCACA
This sequence comes from Comamonadaceae bacterium, assembly GCA_947463025.1. Taxonomy (GTDB): domain Bacteria; phylum Pseudomonadota; class Gammaproteobacteria; order Burkholderiales; family Burkholderiaceae_C; genus Ramlibacter. The sequence continues at coordinate 5,520 of CANHSE010000073.1, read as the reverse complement.
TTCGAGCATGGGCAGTCCGCTGCCAGCTTGGCGGCGCGTGAGCGCCCGCAGGCGCGCCACGACTTCGTCCAGGTCGAAGGGCTTGAGCACGTAATCGTCGGCGCCCGCATTCAGGCCTGCGATGCGGTCTGCGACGGCGTCGCGGGCGGTGACGACCAGCACTGGCAGGTGATCACGGCGCGCGCGCAGATCCCGCAGTACGGTCATGCCGTCTTTGCCAGGCAGACCCAAGTCCAGGACCGCGACCTGGTAAACACCGTCGGCCAGCGCTCCTTGCGCCGCCAGGCCGTCCGTGACCCAGTCGACAGTGAAGCCGGCATCGGTCAGGCCCTGCTTCATGGCCTGGCCAATCATGCGGTCGTCTTCAACCAGCAGCAGGCGCATGACGATCGGAGGGGAGTAGCGCGGACAGGCCCCAGGCCCAGGTCCAGCAAATCCAGGCCGTCCAGAGGGTGTGGCTCATGAAGTGGGCGCCCCGCAGTTGCTGCGCCAGCCCCAGGGCCAGGCCTGCAAACAGAGCGCCCCAAAGCCAGCGGCGTGCCATGACCGACCCAGCGGGCCAGGCAAAGAAGCCCGCGATCCACGCAAAGCCTGCCGACGCATGTCCCGCCGGAAAGCAGTGCCCAGGGCCGCCATCGGCCCGTGTCCATTGCCAATGCGAGACCCAAGCAACGGCGCCGCCGAACTCGTGGACATCCCAGGGACAGCTGGTGGCGCTCAGGCGCTTGAGGGCAGCGGGCAACACCATGCCGCCGATCACGACGGCCAGCAGCCACAGCCTTCGTTCGCGCGGGAGGGCGCGAAAGGAGCCCAAGGGATACACCACCGCGACGACGAGTGCCGCGACCATGAGACCGGCCAGCTTGCGCGCGCCATCGTGCATCACGTGGGTGAGGAACTCGTGATCGCGCCAGGGGAAGCCGGTCGGCGTCGCGACCAGTTGGGCCACTTGAAGGTCCAGGCCCGTCAGGTCCCAGGCCAGCAGACCGAGCAGACCGAGCACGGTGGCCAGGGCGACGGGGCGGCGTGGGAGGAGGCGGGAGAAGAGGTGGGACAAGAGGCGATGTGTTCAGGGGCGTCAGCCGACGATTATCGCTTTGGCCATCTCGCGCAGATGCGTCACCAGGTCGGGCCGTGCCTGCAGACCGGCCACCGCGTGGCGCGGGATGTGCGCCTCGGTGAAAGGGTCGAGATCGACCCCAGCGGGGTCGATGCCATTCCAGGCGCGATGCACGGCGCGCCAGCCTTCGGGGGCTTGCTGCCAGGCGAGAAAGGCCTCGAGCTTGGCGTGATGGGCCTGGTCGTCTTGCGGATAGATCTGCCACACGAAGGGACGACCCGACCACAGCGCCCGCACCCACGAGTCCTCGCCCCGCACGAAGTTCAGGTCGCAGGCCCATAGCAGGTGGTCGTAGTCGGTTTGCGTGAGGTGGGGCAGGTGAGTGATGGCCAGTGCGCCCCCGGCCGCGCCCTGCGGCAGGACGGCTTCGAGGGCGGCGCGGGCGCGCCCCGGCGTGACCAGCAGCCGGGTGCGTTGGGGGCCGGCTTGCCAACGCGCGATCAAGGGGGCCAGGCCGGCCGGCTCGTAGCAAAACAGGCTGGCCAGGCGCTCACCGCCGGCGGGCAGGCCCAGGGCCGAGAGCCACGCAGCGCGGTCAAAGGCGGCACGCCGCGCGGCGAAATCGCTCTCCAGGATCAAGCCGCCGGTGCGCTCGGTGAAGCCGGGGTAGCAAAAGCGCTTGGTCAGCCCGGTGGCGGGGCCGCTCAGGATCGGTGAGGGCAGGCCGTGGACCCTCTCGACATAGGCCTCGGCGCTGAGGTATTCGAGGTTGATCCAGGCGGGCTGGCGACCGCGGGTGCGCGCGGCCTGGGCGATGGCGGCCTGGAAGGCGGGGTGCGGGTCGCAGCCAAAGGCTTCGATCACCGCGTCGCCGGGCTCGGGCGCAGGGGCCTGTGGGCCCCAGTGCAGCACCTGCACGCCCTCGCGTCCGCCGGGCGCCATCCAGGCCAGCGCCTCGGGCGCGTCGACCCACAGGCGCACCGCGTCGCCACGGGCGGCCAACTCGGCGGACAGCCGCCAGCAGACGCCCAGGTCGCCGTGGTTGTCGATGACGGTGCAGAAGATGTCCCAGCGCATGGCCCCCGGATAATACGGAGCATGTCTGACGTGACGCCCGAGCCGTCCCCGCTGCCGCCCGATGCACCGCACGCGCCCGCCTTGCTGGCCGAGGTGGCGGGGTTGCCGCATCTGCCCGGGGTGTATCGGTATTTCGATGCCGGGGGCGCGGTGCTCTATGTGGGCAAGGCCCGCGACCTGAAAAAGCGGGTGTCCAGCTATTTTCAGAAGAACCACGCGGGCACGCGCATTGGCCTGATGGTGGCGCGGATCGCGCGCATGGAGACCACGGTGGTGCGCTCGGAGGCCGAGGCGCTGCTGCTGGAAAACAACCTGATCAAGGCGCTCAATCCGCGGTTCAACATCCTGTTTCGCGACGACAAGAGCTATCCGTATCTGAAGATCACCGGGCCCAGCGATTCATTTGCGCGCATGGCCTATTACCGCGGCGCGATCGACCGCAAGCACCACTACTTCGGTCCCTACCCGAGTGCCTGGGCGGTGAAGGAGTCGGTGCAGCTGTTGCAAAAGGTGTTTCGTCTGCGCACCTGCGAGGACACCGTGTTTGCCAACCGCACGCGGCCCTGTCTGCTCTATCAGATCAAGCGTTGCTCGGGCCCCTGCGTAGGCAAGGTCACGCCCGAGGCCTACCAGCAGGATGTGGACAACGCGCAGGCCTTTTTGCGCGGCGATACCCAGGAGCTGATGGACAAGTTGGAGGCCCGCATGATGGCGCACGCCGAGTTGCTGGAGTTTGAGCAGGCGGCTGAAGTACGCAATCAGATCACGGCGCTGTCGCGGGTGCTGCACCAGCAGTCGGTGGAAACAGCGGATGACAAGGACGTGGACATCCTGGCGGTGAAGGTGCAAGGCGGCAAGGCCTGCGTGAACCTGGCCATGGTGCGTGGCGGCCGGCATCTGGGCGATCGTCCGTATTTCCCCAGTCATGTCGAAGATGCGGCGGCGGTGCGCGGCTTGCACGCCGACGAGGACGGCGCGGCGGCGGGCGAGGGCACGTCATTGGAGGTGCAGGTGCTCGAGGCGTTTATCGCGCAGCACTACATCGGTATTGCGGTGCCTCCGAGCCTGATCACCGGCCATGCGGTACGCAGGGAGTTGGTGGCGGCCTTGTCGCAGCAGGCGGGTCTGAAGGTGAGCGCGGTGCACCAACCGCGCGAGCAGCGGCGTCTGTGGCTGGAGATGGCCGAGAAAAACGCCGGGATCCAGCTGGCGCGTTTGCTGGCGCAAGAGGGATCGCAGCAGGCGCGCACTCGCGCGCTGGCCGATGCCCTGGATCTGGCGCCCGACGATCTAGACTCCCTGCGCATCGAGTGCTTCGATATCTCGCATACGGCGGGTGAGGCCACCCAAGCCTCTTGCGTGGTGTTTCACCACCACCAGATGCAAAGCGCGGAGTACCGCCGCTACAACATCGAGGGCATCACGCCAGGCGACGACTATGCGGCCATGCGGCAAGTGCTGCATCGCCGCTACAGCCTGCTGGCCCAGACCGGGCGCGATGCGCCGGACGCGACGCCCACCGACAGCGCGCCCGCGCGTGGCTCGGGCGGTGGCGCCAAGCGCCTGCCCGATCTGGTGCTGGTCGATGGTGGCAAGGGCCAGGTGAGCATGGCGCGCGAGGTGTTCGCCGAGCTGGGCCTGGATTTGTCGGTGATCGTGGGCGTGGAAAAAGGCGAGGGCCGCAAGGTGGGCCTGGAGGAACTGGTGTTCGCCGACGGGCGCGAGAAGGTCTACCTGGGGCGCGATTCGGCGGCTCTGATGCTGGTGGCGCAAATCCGCGATGAGGCCCACCGCTTTGCCATCACCGGCATGCGCGCGCGCCGTGACAAGGTGCGGGTGGGCGGTAGCCGGCTGGAAGACATCCCCGGCATTGGCGCCAAGAAGCGGGCCCGGCTGCTGCAGCGGTTTGGCGGTATCCGGGGAGTGGCCGACGCGGGCGTGGACGATCTGGCCACCGTGGAGGGCATTTCGCGCGAGCTGGCCGAGACCATCTACCGGGCTCTGCGCTGAGCCCGCGCGGGCCCGTGCCAGAATCGACCCATGTTCTTCACGATCCCCACGCTTTTGACCTGGACGCGCATCGTCGCCATCCCGTTGATCGTGGGCGTGTTCTACCTGGGGCTGGAGCCGCGTACCCAGAACCTCGTGGCCACGGTGATGTTCGTGGTTTTTGCGCTGACCGACTGGCTCGACGGCTACCTGGCGCGGCGCCTGAACCAGACCTCGTCCTTCGGCGCCTTCCTGGATCCGGTGGCCGACAAGTTTTTGGTGTGTGCGTCGCTGCTGGTGCTGGTGCACCTGGGGCGCGCTGATGTGTTTGTAGGCCTGATCATCATCGGTCGCGAGATCGCGATCTCGGCGCTGCGCGAATGGATGGCGCAGATCGGTGCCTCGCGCAGCGTGGCGGTGCACATGATCGGCAAGCTCAAGACCACCGTGCAGATGGTGGCCATTCCCTTCCTGCTGTTCGACGGTGTCTTGTTCGGCCTGATTGACACGAGCGTCTGGGGCACGGGACTGATCTGGCTGGCAGCAGTCCTGACGGTGTGGTCGATGGTTTATTACCTGCGTAAGGCGCTGCCTGAGATCCGCAAGCGGGTGACCTGACCATGCATGACAGCTCCGAGTCGGCCTGGATGGTGCGGGTCATGCCGGCCGCGTTCGTGGCGCTCTGGAGCACAGGCTTTATCGTGGCGCGCTATGGCATGCCCCATGCACCGCCCTTTTCCTTCCTGGAAATGCGCTACGCGCTGTCAGCGGCGTGTCTGTTGCTTTGGGCACTGGCTGCGCGGGCCGTCTGGCCCCAGGCGCGCACGCAGTGGGGCCACCTGGCGATCACCGGGGTGTTGATGCAGGCCTGCTACCTCGGCGGCGTTTGGGCCGCCGTGAAGCACGGCATGGGGGCGGGCTTGTCGGCTCTGGTCGTGGGGCTGCAGCCCGTGCTCACGGGCCTGTGGCTGTCTGCACTGGGCGGGCATGTGACGCGCCGCCAGTGGATCGGCCTGGCGCTGGGCCTGTGTGGCCTGGTGCTGGTGGTGTGGCACAAGCTGGAGTTGGGCGAAGTGAACGCCCTGAACCTGTCTTTCGCGGCGCTGGCGCTGGCGGGCATCACGGCGGGGACCCTGTATCAGAAGCGATTTGTGCAACCTTGCGATGTGCGTGTCGCGGGGCTGGTGCAGATGGTGGCTGCGTTCGTCGTCACGATGCCACTGGCCATGCTCGAGACCGAGGCCCCGCGCTGGTTGACGCCGGCGGGTGGCTTGAACGTGGAACTGGTTGGCGCGTTGGCCTGGTCGGTGCTGGGGCTGACGCTGGTCGCCAGCTCCCTGCTTTACCTGATGATTCAGCGCGGTGCCGCCACCCGCGTCGCCAGTTTGATGTAT
>CANHSE010000072.1 GCA_947463025.1 Comamonadaceae bacterium | reverse complement strand
TTTCGTTCGTGGGGGCGCAGGTGGACTGCACCACGAACACGTCGCGGGCGCGCACGTTGGTGTTGATCTCGACGGTGACTTCACCGTCGGAGAAACGACCCACCGTGGCCGCACCCAGGGCAATACCCAGATGCCCAGCGATCTCCGCGGCAAGCGCCGGATTGGCGTTGCCGGTGAAGACCATGAAATCGGAGTGCGGAGCAGCCTGCATCAGCGTTGCCAGCGAACTGGGTTTTTGGACATTTGGCAGGGGAGGAAGGACTCGAACCCTCGCATGCCGGAATCAAAATCCGGTGCCTTAACCAACTTGGCGACTCCCCTACACGGGTGAGCGGCCCGAAAGCCACCCACCGATCAACCGGCGCTGTCCGCCCAGCCCGCCAGGGGATGAACGTCCAGATTGCTGCACACCTGCAGTGTCCAACCCCGTGAAGGGCTTTCAGCCAAGGGCTCTGGTGAGGGCCATCGTGCAAACACTGCGCTGCCCGAGCCGGTCATCCGAGGTGACAACCCCTGCGACTCCAACCAGGCCAGAGCCTGGGTAACGCCGGGGCAAAGCCTCTGGGCAACCGGCTGCAAGTCATTACAACCGAAGTCGTAGGGACGTACAGCAAAGCCCGAGATTGTAGCAGGTCGGGTGTCCCGGCGTAGCTCCGGGTCGCGAAAGATTCGGGCGGTCTCCAATCCCTGGTCGGGCTTGATCACCACGAAACGGGCCGGGGGGAGGTCGATGGGGGTGATGTGCTCGCCCACGCCCTCCACCCAAGCGTTGCGTCCGCGCAGGAAAAACGGCACATCGGCCCCCAGCTGCAGGCCCAGGGTCTCCAGGGCGGGGCGGGTCAGGCCCAGGCCCCACAGCCGGTTCAGAGCCAGCAGGCAGGAGGCGGCATCGGACGACCCGCCGCCCAGACCCGCCTGGGCTGGCAGGCGCTTGGTCAGGCGAATGTGGGCACCGTGGGAGGTGCCGGTGGCCTGCTGCAGGGCCCGGGCCGCGCGCAGGCACAGGTCGTCCTCGGGCAGGGTGGCGCCGTGGTCTTCGCGACTCAGGCGCCCGGCGGGACGCAGCTCGAAGTCCAGGGTGTCCTGCCAGTCAATCAGCATGAAGACCGACTGCAGCAGGTGGTAGCCGTCGGGGCGCCGCCCGGTGACGTGCAGAAACAGATTCAGCTTGGCCGGCGCCGGCACGTCGTGGAGGGATTTCAGTGCGGTGCTCATGACCGCCGCCAGGCCGCCCCAAGGCGCGAGCGCCCCCTCGGGGGGCAGGAAGCTACACGGAGTGAGCGGACGTGGGGGCGCATCATGGTGTGTGCAGCAGGATGCGCAGGTCCGCGGACGGTGCCGTCAGGCGGCGTGCGCGCAGGCGCCCTTCGGCGCGCCCGGACAAGTCGGCTTGCCAGCCGTCGGCCACCCGAGGGATGCCGGCCAGCCAGTCGAACAGGGCGGCTACGGGCAGGGGAGTGCCCGTGGCTTGGACCAGCAGCTCGTCTAGCGAGGCCGCTTGGCGTTCGGGCTGGCCAGGCGCGCGCAGGCGGGCCCCCTGCGGCGTCCACTGCAGCCACGCGGCGGTGCCGCCCAGGGGCGTGAGCAATTCGAGTTCGCCCGCGCGGGCGGAGCCGCGCAGGTCGAAGCTGGCACTGAAGCTGCCCTCGGGTCGTCCCTCGATCTGCAAGGCCAGGCGACCGCTCCAGCGGGGGGCGGCGGGCTCGGGGCGGGTGGGCGAGACGGCGCAACCCGCCAGGGCCAGCAGGAGGCCGGATGCCGCGGCGGTGGCGGCCCGCAGCGAGGTCCGACGCTTCACAGCTTGACGCGCAGGCGCTTGAGGGTCTCCTGCAGGGTCTCGTTGTCGCGATTGAGCAGCAGGCCTTCCTTCCAGATGGCACGGGCTCGATCGCGCAGCCCCATGCTCCAAAGCACCTCGCCCAGGTGGGCGGCGATCTCCGCGTCGGGGCGACCCCGGTACGCCTGTTCGAGCAGGCGCAGGGCCTCGGCCTTGTTCCCCATACGGAACTCGACCCAGCCCAGACTGTCGGTGATAAAGGGATCGCCTGGCGCGCTTTCCAGCGCCTTGAGAATCAGGGCCTTCGCCTCGGGCAGGTTCACATTGCGCTCGGCCATCGAGTAGCCCAGGGCGTTGTAGGCGTGGTGAAAATCGGGCTTGAGCGCGATGGCCCGTCGCAGCAGGCGCTCGAGATCGTCGTAGCGCGCGAGTTTGTCGGCGACGGTGGCCTGCTCGTACATCAGCTCGGGGTCAGGGGGCTGGCGCTTGGCCGCCGCTTCAAGCAGGTCGAAGGCCGCCTGGTAGTGCTTGTGTTCCCGAAGCAGCTGGGTCTCGGCCAGCAGCTTGGTGCGGGCATCTCCTGGCTGGCGCTCGGGCAGGGCGCGAATCAGCGCGCGGGCCTCGTCCATCCGGCCCTGGCGCGCCAGGATGGAGGCGCGTCGGTTCTGGGTGGCGACCAGGTCTTGCGGGCTGCGGATCTTGTCCAGCCAGGCATTGGCCTGATCCAGCTCCCCGCGCTTTTCGGCGATCTGGGCCAGTGCGAGGTGCGCCTGGGCCAGTCCCCGGCTGCGGTCGCTCGCCTCGCCCGCCGTCTGCGCCAAGGACAGGTAGCGTTTGAGCGAGGCCTCGGCCTCCTTGAACTGGCTCTCTTGTGATTGCAGCAGGCCTTGCAGCAGCCAGGCCTCGGCCATATCCGGCCGGGTCGTCGTCAGCGCCATCAGTTGCAGGCGTGCATCGGGGTAGCGCTGGATGTCCATCAGCACCCGTGCGTAGGCCATACGCAGCTCGGGTAACGGTGTGCCGTCCATGTATCGGCGTACCAGGGCTTCGGCGTTTGGCTGGTTCGCGGCCATCAGGTCCAGGGCCAGGAGCACCGGGCCTTCGGTGGAGGGCTCGGCGGCTTGGGCGCGGGTCGCGGCGTCCAGTGCGCTGGGGGTGTTGCCAGCGGCCAGACGCATGCGGCCTATGGCGGTCCAGGCGGAGGAGGCCGTCTCGGGCCGTGCCAGGGCGTCGGCCAGGGCCTGTTCGACCACGCTGGCGGCCAGCCGCTTGTCGCTGGCGCGGGCATACAAGCGCGGCACGAGGGAAATGGCGGCCTCGCGCTCGGCGGGTGGCGTGAGCTGGATCTGCGCCTTGAGGGCTTCCGGCGATTCAGCGATCCGATTGAGGGCCAGCAGCAGCTGCAGCACGAAGCGATTGGCGTCGCGCGACGCCGGCTGGGCCTGGCGCCAGGCGCGTGCTGCCTGCAGCGCCGATTCGCCCGCGCGGGCCTCCAGTGCGATCTGTACGGCGCGCTGGTAAAGCGCCGGGTCATTCGTCTTGCGGGCGGCATCGAGCATCAGCGAGAAGCCCGCGCCGGGGTCGGTACCGCGCGCGGCCAGCTCGCCCACCAGCAGCTGGTAGAAAAGTTCGGCGCTCAGAGCCGAAGGCTTGGGGGCGCTCGCAACAGGCGCCGCGGCGGCCGCAGCGGAGGCCGCGGGCGCCGGCGTCGGGGCTTGTGCGTGGGCGCCCTGGAAGGCTGCCAGCAGCAGCGACGCGAGGACCGGGGCGCGAGGAAGCGACATCATGCGGGCCATCATAATCGCCGCTTCCCGCCTATGCCCGAACTGCCCGAAGTTGAAGTCACGCGCCTGAGTTTTGCCGACCGCATCGCGGGCGCACGCATTGTGTCGGCGCGTGTCGGCAAGCCCCTGCGTTGGCCCCTGGGCTGCGAGCCGGAGCAACTGGTCGGGCGCGTGGTGCACGGCGTGCGCCGTCGCGGCAAATACCTGTTGCTCGATCTCGATGACGGGCTGCTGCTGGTGCATCTGGGCATGTCGGGCAGCTTGTCGTTTGCGACCACGCATCCGCCTGCGGGCCCGCATGATCACTTCGACCTGATCACCAGCCGCGGGGTGTTACGACTGAATGATCCGCGCCGTTTCGGTGCGGTGGTGCACGCCCGCGCCGAGTCGGCCCCTGAAGCCGTGAAGCTGCTCGGGGGGCTGGGGGTCGAGCCTTTGGGCGAGGACTTTGACCCGCAGGCTTTTCACGCTGGCCTGCAAAGGCGCCATGCGCCGATCAAGCAGGTGCTGCTGGCCGGTGATGTGGTGGTCGGGGTGGGCAACATTTATGCGTCGGAGGCGCTTTTCCTGGCGGGGATCCGGCCCACCACGCGAGCCTCGCGTATCAGCCTGGCGCGTGCGAGCCGCTTGCATGCTGCGGTGCGCGATGTGCTGGCGCGCGCCGTTGAAAAAGGCGGCTGCACCCTACGCGATTTCTCCAACGCGCAGGGCGAGTCGGGCTACTTCCAGCTCGAGGCCAACGTGTATGACCGCGCCGGTCTGCCCTGTCGGGTGTGTCAGGCGCCGGTGCGCCGGATGGTGCAGGGCCAGCGCGCGACCTATTACTGCACGCGGTGCCAGCGGTGAACGCGCCCGCGATCGATTGGAGCGCATTCGCCCCGCAGGTCGTGAACTGGCAGCGCACGCACGGCCGCCGCGAATTACCCTGGCAGGCCACGCGGGACCCGTATCGCGTGTGGCTGTCCGAGATCATGCTGCAGCAGACGCAGGTGGCCACGGTGCTGACCTACTACGCGCGCTTTCTGGAAAGCTTTCCCACTGTGCAGGCCCTGGCAGCCGCCTCGCAAGACGCGGTCTTGGGCCTTTGGAGCGGCCTGGGCTACTACAGCCGGGCCCGCAACCTGCATCGCTGCGCGCAGCAGGTCGTGACCGTCCATGGCGGCGCGTTTCCGCGCAGCGCCGAACAACTTCAGTCCTTGCCGGGTATCGGACGTTCGACGGCGGCTGCCATCGCCGCGTTCTGCTTTGACGAGCGCATCGCCATCCTGGACGGCAACGTCAAGCGGGTTCTGGCGCGCGTGCGCGGCTTTGCCGACGATCTGGCGGTGGTGCGCCACGAGCGCGCTCTGTGGGATCTGGCCCAGGCCATGGTGCCGACGACCCCAGCCGACATGCCGGCCTACACCCAGGGGCTGATGGACCTGGGGGCCACCGTCTGCCTGCCCCGCGCGCCGCTGTGTGCTGCGTGCCCGGTGCAATCCCTGTGCACCGCCAAGAGCGCAGGCGAGCCCACGCGCTACCCGGTGCGCACGCGCAAACTCAAACGCAGCGCGCAGTCGCTGTGGCTGTTGCTGGCGCGTCGCTCCGACGGTGCAGTCTGGTTGGACAAGCGACCGCAGCAAGGCGTCTGGGCGGGCTTGTACTGCCTGCCGGTTTTTGAATCCGATGCCGCATTGCGCGCGGTGGTCCCCCCGCAGACCTCACCGGTAGACGGCGTGCCTTTCGTGCATGTCCTCACCCACAAGGACCTGCATTTGCATCCGGTGGCGGTCGATCTGGGTGCGCAGTCGCCCGCAGGGGGCGGTGCCTGGTTCGGAGCCGACCAATGGCCGGCGCTCGGCCTGCCTGCGCCCGTGCGCAAGCTGCTCGCCGACTAGGGCGCGTGGGTCCGGCCTTCGAGTTCGCGGTGGCGTCGCAGCGTGGTCCACTGCGCGCCGAAGGCGGCGGCCAGGCGCTCCACCAGGTACACCGAGCGGTGCTGACCGCCGGTGCAGCCCAGGGCCACGGTCACATAGCTGCGGTGGTCGCGCGCCAGCGCGGGCAGCCAGGCGGTGAGAAAGCCTTCGATGTGCGTGTACATGCGCTCGACCTCGTCCTGCGCCTGCAAGAAGGCGATCACCGGCGCGTCAGCGCCCGTGAGATCGCGCAGCTCGGGCTCGTAGTGCGGGTTGGGCAGCATGCGCACATCAAACACATAGTCGGCATCGACCGGAATGCCCCGCTTGAAGGCGAAGGACTCAAACACCAGCGTGACCTGGTTGCTGGGGGCCGAGAGCAGCGATTTGACATGGGCCTGCAATTGCGCGGGCCGAATGACGCTGGTGTCGATCACATGCGCGCGTTCGCGCAGGTCGGCCAGCAGCTCGCGTTCGAGCTCGATCGCATCGACCAGCGCACGGTGCAGGTCGGTGGCTTCGGCTGCACCGCGCACGCGGGCAGACAGCGGGTGACGGCGACGCGTCTCGGAAAAGCGCCGCACCAGCGTGTCGGTGGTGGAATCCAGAAACAGCGAGCGCACCGCGATACCGCGCTGCGCGAGTTCGGCCAGCTGCGCGGGCACCTGGGGCAAGGACGCTGCGCTGCGCACGTCCATCGCGATGGCCACGCGCGGCGTGGCCGATTGTTCTTCGAGGGTGACGAAGGACAGCAGAAGTTCGGGCGGCAGGTTGTCGACGCAGTAGTAGCCCGCGTCTTCGAGGGCGCGCAGCGCCACGGATTTGCCCGACCCGGACATGCCGGTGATCAGGACCAGCTCCAAGCCGGCGCTCATGGCGCTGCACCGTCGCCGAGCATTTCCTTGGCGTGGGCCAGGGTGGTACCCGATAGCCGCTCACCGCCCAGCATGCGAGCGACCTCGGCCACGCGTTGCTCGCCGCTGACCGGGGCCACCTGGCTGGAGGTGCCCTGTGCGTCAGCGCGCTTGGCGACGACCAGATGGTGGTCGGCGCACGCCGCTACCTGGGGGAGGTGGGTGACGGCCAGTACCTGGCGGTCGCGGCCCAATTGCTTCATGAGGCGGCCCACCGTCTCGGCGACTGCACCGCCGACACCGGAGTCCACCTCGTCAAAAATCAGCGTCTGGGCGTCGCCCAGTTCGCTGGTGGTGACGGCAATCGCCAGCGCGATGCGCGAAAGTTCGCCCCCGGAGGCCACTTTGCCGACGGGCCGCGGCGCGCTGCTGGCGTGGCCGGCCACGAGGAAGGCGACGTCCTCCAGGCCGTGTTGCGCGGGCTCGGCCAGGGGCTCCAGGGCCACTTCGAAGCGGCCACCTTGCATACCCAGGCCTTGCATGGCCTGCGTGATGGCTTGGGCCAGTTTGGGGGCGGCCTGGGTGCGGGTCTTGGACAGGGCGCGGGCTTCGGTCCGCCAGGACTGCTGCGCCTTGCGCTCGGCGGCCTCGAGGGCGTCGAGGTCGGCGGCGCCATCCAGGCGTGCGAGTTCTTCCTTCCAGCTGGCGAGCAAGGCGGGCAGTTCCTGCGGGCTGCGCTTGTAGCGGCGCGCCAGCGACATCCACAGCGACATGCGCTCGTCGAGTTCGGCCAGGCGGGCCGGGTCCAGGTCGGTCTTGCGCAGGTAGGTGTGCAGCGAGTGCGCCGCATCCTCGGCCTGCGCGAGGCTGGAGGCGATCACCTCGGCCAGGGCCTGGAACTCGGGCTCCAGATGTTCCTGACCTTGCAGTGCGCTGCGGGCCTGCGCCAGCGAGGCGGTGGCACCGCTGTCGTCGCCCTCGAGCGCGCCCAGGGCCGCTTGCGCGGCGTCGATCAGGCTTTGGGCATGGGCCAGGCGGGTATGGCTGGCGTTGAGGTCGTCCCATTCGTCTGCGCCGGGGGCGAGCTTGTCCAATTCGCCGATCTGCCAGGCCAGACGCTCGCGTTCGCGTTGCAGGGTGTCTTGCGCGGCGCGGGCGTCGGTCAGGGCCTTCTGGGCCGCTCGCCAGGCCTGCCACAAGGTGGCCAGGCGCTGGGTGTTGGCGCCCGCGTAGGCATCGAGCAGGCCGCGCACAGCCTCGGGCCGGGTCAGGCTTTGCCAGGCATGCTGGCCATGAATATCGACCAGGTGGTCGGCGGCCTCGCGCAGCTGGGTGGCGGTGGCCGGTGCGCCGTTGATCCAGGCCCGGCTCTTGCCTTGTGCGTCGATGCTGCGTCGCAGGAGCAGGGTGTCACCGTTTTCGAAGCCGGCTTCGTCCAGCCAGGCGCTCAGGTGGGCGGGCGCGTCAAATTCGGCGCTGATGTCGGCACGCGTCGCGCCCTCGCGCACGGCGCCCGCATCGGCGCGTGCGCCTAGCGCGAGTTGCAAAGCGTCGATCAAGATGGACTTGCCCGCGCCGGTCTCGCCTGTGAGCACGCTAAAGCCCGCCGAGAGGTCCAGATCGAGTTCGCGCACGATGACGAAATCGCGCAGGGCAATGCGGCGAAGACTCATGATGGACTTACGCGCCTCCCTCGTTCCAGTGCATCTTCTGGCGCAGGGTGTCGAAATAGCTCCAGCCCCGCGGATGGAGAAAGCGCACCTGGTGCTCGGAGCGGCGCACGGTGATGCGGTCGCCGTGCAGCAGCGATGCCAGAGACTGCATATCGAAATTGGCGCTGGCGTCGCGGCCCGCGACCAGCTCGATGGTGACTTCGCCGGCGTCGTTCACGACCAGCGGCCGCACCGACAGCGTATGCGGCGCAATGGGCACCAGCACCCAGCCCGGGTTGGACGGATGCAGCAGCGGCCCGCCCGCCGAGAGCGCGTAGGCGGTGGAGCCGGTGGGTGTGGCCACGATCAGGCCGTCGGCGCGCTGATTGGCCACCAGATGGCCATCGACCTCGACGCGCAGTTCGACCATGCCGGAGGTGGCGCCGCGATTGACCACCACGTCGTTCATGGCCAGGGCATCAAACACGCAGCGGCCATCGCGTAGGACGCGCGCATGCATCAGGCTGCGGCGGTCTTCGTCGTAGGCGCCCCGCAGCATGGGGGCGAGTACCGCGCGGTAGCCGTCCAGGGCGATGTCGGTGATGAAGCCCAGGCGCCCTTGGTTGATGCCTACCAGAGGGATGTCGTAGGGGGCGAGCTGGCGGCCGATGCCCAGCATGGTGCCGTCGCCGCCGACCACCAGGGCCAGATCGCACTGGGCGCCGATGCCGGCCGCATCGAGCGTGGCGTGGCCTTCCAGGTTGGCGTGCAAGGCGGTTTCGCGTTCGATCGACACTTCGCAGCCTTGCGCCGAGAGAAACTGGGCAATATCCTCCAGGGCTGCGCGGGTGCTGCCGCTGGCCGCGCCGGAGGCCGGATACTTTCCGATCAGCGCGACGTGGCGAAATTGCGAAGTCATTTGTAAATTACATCATTAAAATCCGGCGAAAGCCGTCCGCCATGCTCGATGACCGTGCCAAGTTGTTGTTGAAAGCCCTGGTCGAGCGATACATCGCCGACGGGCAGCCGGTGGGCTCGCGCACCCTGTCTCGCGCCTCGGGCCTGGAGCTGTCGCCCGCCACCATCCGCAATGTGATGTCCGACCTGGAGGAACTGGGGCTGATTGCCAGCCCCCATACCTCCGCCGGCCGCGTGCCCACGGCCCGGGGCTACCGCTTGTTCGTGGACACCATGCTCACCGTGCAACGCGAGCAGCTGCCCTCGGCCAGCTTGGCGCCCGACCAGCCGCAGCGTGTGATTGCCAATGCCGCCCATTTGCTGTCCAACCTGTCGCATTTCGTGGGGGTGGTGATGGCGCCGCGGCGGTCCTCGGTGTTTCGGCACATCGAGTTTTTGCGCCTCTCTGAAAAGCGCTATCTGGTGATCATCGTGTCACCCGAGGGCGATGTGCAAAACCGGGTGGTTTTTACCGAATCGGATTACACGCAGACCCAATTGGTCGAGGCGGCTAATTTCCTCAACGCGAATTACGCGGGCCTGGCGATCGAGCAGGTGCGCGAGCGTTTGCAGGGCGAGGTCGAGCAATTACGGGCCGAGATCGGGCAGTTGATGCAGGCGGCGGTGCAGGTCACTTCCGAGGCCTTGAGCGAATCGCAAGACGAAGTGGTGATCTCCGGCGAGCGCAATCTGTTGGCTGTCAGCGATTTTTCCAGCGACATGACCCATTTGCGCCGCGCCTTCGACCTGTTCGAGCAGAAGACGCAGCTGATGCGATTGCTGGATATCTCCAGCCAGGCCGAGGGAGTTCGCATCTACATCGGGGGCGAGAGCCAGGTGGTCCCCTTCGAGGAACTCTCGGTGGTGAGCGCCCCCTATGAGGTCGACGGGCAGGTGGTGGGCACCCTGGGCGTGATCGGGCCGACCCGCATGCCCTACGACCGCATGATCCAGATCGTGGACATCACCTCCAAACTCGTGAGCAACGCCCTGAGCCACCACAAGTAAGCTCGGGCCTAGAATCCCGCGATGGGGGCGTTAGCTCAGTTGGTCAGAGCAGGGGACTCATAATCTGGAGTTCTCCTGTCTTAGGGGCTCGTCCCAGGTCCCAGAATCCCCGGACTCCCTCTGAAAAGCGCTACCCGGCTTGTCCTGACTCAACCGGACTTCACTACACACTACACGTCTTTTCTGACCTGACTGTGTAGTCGAGTGTGTAGCGCGACCAGGCCGCCGAACGCCATCGAATAGCCGCCCGGTCGGGCTGCTTGCCACGCGCAACGCCCCCCTGGGGTACTCCCGCCGAGATGGCCTCAACCCCTCACCCCTGCCGCTAGAAATTTTGCGCTGCATTCGACTTTTGCCGTGAATGTGGCCTCCCAATTTGCGCCCTGATGCCAAATGCCGATCATTCGCCTGATGGTTCAAAGATCACACCGCTAGGTTCTGCCGTGTTCGACACACGAGTCAGCTAGGTTGACGCTTACCTACACGACAGTTCTCATCCTTGGCCGATGTCTGTTATGCAGCGGTTGCTGCCTATCGCGGGGACCTCAGCGAAGTTCCGCGGCCGGCCAATTGCTGCCGTTCGAAGCTCTGGGAAAGCCGTCACTTGAAGGGGCGGTTTACTTCGGAAACTGCCGGAGGGTCAATGCACACTACTCTGTCAAAGCAGCCGGTGGAGGCTTACTGGTTTAGCGGCAGCAATTGCGTATATTTCCGCTGTTCATGAGGCCTGCCTTGGCCTGCGCACAAACCCAGGCCTCATGTTCCAAACCCTTCAGCCTCGCGATTTCGCTGGCTGTCGCCGCCAAAGCGCCTGCGCGGTCTATGAAGGAGGCCATGGGGTTAAAGCAATCCGGCGTCCTGGGCGAACAGCGTGGCGACGACCGAAAGCCCGAGGCTCTTGGCCAAGATCTCCTGCTGTTTGTAGCGCTTTACAAGCGCTGACGAGTGGCGCTCGACCTCCGCCAGCGTCTTCACTGCGGCAGCGCGGCCGCTAGGTTCGGTCCAAGGGATATTGAATTCGAGGAAGGCCGGGCGCTTCATCTTCTTGCGGCCCGTAGTGCCGCGGCTCGCCTCCTTTGCCTGGGTCATAAATCCTGGAGTCATGAAGACGTATCTCATGAACTCCCGCGTCACCTCGTCTTGATCATTCAGTCGAAAGACGGGGAAATCGCGCGTCACGACACCGCCCTCCAGATCCTTGCCGACGAATCCTATCGCGCCCTGCCTTATGTCGATGCGCGAGAAAAGGATGTCGCCGTCGAGTACGGACGACTGCCCGGGGCTCTTGATATCCGAGCCGTCGCATATGCGGCGCAGCCGCAGGCCACGGTGCCTCATCGCCACGGTGATCTGCGTGTATTTGGTCCCCGGCTCAATCTCGACGCCGCGGAGCACGTACTCTCCCACTGCGGACATTTTCTCCGTGGGCATGCCGGAAAACACCTTGGCTGCAGCGTTTCCGACGAAGCCGTCGAGCATGGCTAGGTTACGCCGCAGAGGGGCTACACAGCGCGCCGTCTCGGCGGCGGACACTTCACAGAGCTGCACGACCTCCGCCTGCCTCTCTGGAGACGGGACGGGGACCTTCAGAAGCAGGAATTTTCTCTTGCTCAAATGCGCCAGACTGAAAGCCGCGATGCCCGTCATTTGATCCTCGGCGATGCGATTGAGCTGCCCGGACCGGAAGAGCCATTTGAGATAGTCAAGGCTGATGTCGCCGCTTTTTAGCGCAAAGGTCGGAAATTTCTCAGACAGCACGATCCCGTCGACGCTTTCGTCGGCCACGGCGAACGCGCCGGATTTGGCGAAAAGCGTGCTGTAGACGATGTCGCCGGCCCGGACGGTGTGCTGCACGAACTTCTTCTTGAGCTCTGTCCCACGCTTGTATTCTCTGACGAACACGCCCTTGCCATGGAGGCGGACGCCTCCGCAGGCATATTCCTCGTGGTCCAGGACCTCGATGAGCCGGTTCTCCTCCTCGACGAGGTCTCCGAACGCCACCATACGCGCCATCAGATGCCCCTCAAAATGTTCTGAAGGGAGGCCAGCGATTCGGAAATGACCTTCTGGTTTTCATTGATGAGGCCCATCAGTTCGTCCGGGTCCTCCGGCAGGCTTGCCTCCGGCCGGCTCGGGTTCGGGAAGTCGATGTTGTAGCCGGCCTCGACGATGTCGCCGATGGAAACCCGCCAGGCCCATTCGTTCTCCTCGCGCTTGTTCCACCACGCGACGCACTCCTCAAGATCCTCGGCGCGCAGCGGCTTAGTCTTCGAATATTTCTTGCGCCCGTCGGGTATCGCGACCTCGTAGAACCACGTGACCTCGGTCGGGCCCGAGGCGTCGAAGAAGAGCACGTTGCTGCGGATAGGGGTGTAGGGCTCGAACACGCCGAAGGGCAGGCGCACTACCGTGTGCAGGTTGAAGCCCTTGACCAGCTGCTCCTTTATGCGCGAGGCGACG
>CANHSE010000071.1 GCA_947463025.1 Comamonadaceae bacterium | reverse complement strand
GGTCAAGTCCATGGTCGACGCCGGCTGGCGCGCGCCCCTGCGCCGACTGTTCCCGGTGGCAGGGCGTGCGGGCAAGGCCACCATCCAGGGGCAGCTGGTGAACATGCGCGATGGCGGCTTCATCAGCGCGCACGATTTCCACATCGCCAGCTTGATCGCCCATGTGATGACGGGCGGCGATGTCGATCCCGGCACCCTGGTCTCCGAGGAATACCTGATGACGCTGGAGCGCCAGGCTTTTTGCAGCCTCATCACCCACCCGAAAACGCAGGAACGCATCATGGGCATGCTGTCCACCGGCAAACCGCTGCGCAATTGAAGGACACGACGACATGAGCAAGCAAATCCAGGATGCCTACATCGTTGCGGCCACGCGCACGCCGATCGGCCGCTCGCACCGCGGCTTCTTTCGCCAGACGCGACCCGACGATCTGTTGGCCACCGTGCTGCGTTCGGCCTTGGCCCAGGCGCCGGGGCTGGACCCAGCGGCCATCGAGGATGTGATCTGCGGCTGCGCCATCCCCGAGGCGCAGCAGGGTCTGAACGTGGCGCGTGTCGGCGCGGTGCTGGCGGGTTTCCCGAAGTCGGTGGGCGGCATCACCGTGAACCGCTTTTGTGCATCGGGCCTGTCGGCGGTGCAGATGGCGGCCGACCGCATCCGCGTGGGCGAGGCCGACGTGATGATCGCCGCGGGTACCGAGAGCATGAGCCTGGTGCCGATGATGGGCAATTCGCCCTCGCTCTCGCCCGCGATCTTTTCTGACCCCGATGATCTCGAGCGCTATGGCATTGCCTACGGCATGGGCCTGACCGCCGAGAAAGTGGCGCAGCAATGGAAGGTCAGTCGCGAGGCGCAGGACCAGTTCGCCTGTCAGTCGCACCAGCGTGCGCTGGCGGCCATGCAGGCCGGTGAGTTTGCCCGCGAGATCACGCCGGTGGAGGTGAGCGAGCGTTCGGTGGATCTCGCGTCGGCCCAGGTCAGCGTGACCTCGCGCACCGTGAACCTGGACGAGGGCGCGCGCCCCGATACCTCGATGGAGGGTCTGGCCAAGCTCAAGACCGTGTTCGCCGCGCGGGGCAGCGTGACGGCGGGCAACAGCTCACAAACCTCGGATGGCGCGGGCGCTTTGATCCTGGCCAGTGAGTCGGCGATCCAGCGTTTTGGTCTGACGCCCCTGGCGCGTTTCGTGAGTTACGCCAGCCGCGGCGTGCCGCCCCACATCATGGGCATCGGCCCGGTGGAGGCGATTCCTTTGGCCTTGAAGCGGGCGGGCCTCAAGCAGGACGATCTGGACTGGATCGAGTTGAACGAGGCCTTCGCCGCCCAGTCCCTGGCCGTGATGAACACGCTGGGGCTGGACCCGGCGCGGGTCAACCCCATGGGCGGCGCGATCGCCTTGGGGCATCCTCTGGGGGCGACCGGCGCGATCCGCTCGGCCACCGTGGTCCACGCCCTGCAACGCAAGAAGCTGCGTTATGGCATGGTCACCATGTGCGTGGGCATGGGGCAGGGCGCAGCGGGCATCTTCGAGCGCGTTTGAAGCCGCCTGATGACACGACATCCAACAACACGAGACACCACCATGAGCGACATCCTTGTCCATACCGAAGCGGGCGTGACCACGCTCACGATTCACCGTCCCGATCGCAAGAACTCGATCACGTCGGCCATGTACGGCGCCATGCACGAGGCGCTGGCCGCTGCCCAGGCCGATACGACGGTGCGGGTGGTGGTGTTTCAGGGCAGCGAGACCATCTTCAGCGCCGGCAATGACATCGGCGATTTTTTGAATACGCCGCCGGCGGGCCCGGATGCGCCGGTGTTCAAGTTCCTGCACACCCTGGCGGCCTTTCCCAAACCGGTGGTGGCCGCGGTGTGCGGGCCAGCGGTGGGCATCGGCACCACGATGTTGTTTCACTGTGATCTGGTCTATGCCGGTGACAACGCCGCGTTCTCCATGCCCTTTGTGAACCTGGGCCTGTGCCCGGAGGCGGCGTCTAGCCTGCTGGTGCCGCAGATGCTGGGGTATCACCGCGCGGCCGAGGCCCTGCTCCTGGGCGAGCCTTTCATGGCCGAAGCGGCCCTGGAGGTGGGCCTGGTCAATCGTGTCGTGCCGCCTTCTGAGGTGAACGCATTGGCACAGGCGCAAGCGCGCAAGTTGGCGGCCAAGCCCTTGTCATCGCTGATGCAGACCAAGCGCCTGATGAAGATGGGGCAGCAGGCTCAGGTGCTGGCGCAGATGAAGGAAGAGGGCACGGTGTTCGGCCGCATGCTGACCGAGCCGGCGGCCAAGGAGGCCTTCGGCGCGTTCATGGAAAAGCGCAAGCCGGATTTTTCGAAAGTCTGACCTGGGCAGCGGAAGACCCCGCAGCGTGCAGCGTCAGTGAGTGACGCGCGGCGCGGCTTCGCCGCCTTCCATCTCGGACAGGCGCTGGGCGGCCTCGCGCTTGCCTAGCTTGCGGATGGCGGCGATGGCCTGCAGCTGCGCGGACCGAGGCCGGGCCTTTCCGTCCTCCCATTTGTAGACGGACTGCGCGGTGACGCCCAGCAGGGCGCCCATGGCCGCCGCCGACAGGCCCAGGCGCTGGCGCAACTTGGTAAAGCCCTTGGCGCTAAAGCGCAGGGCGGGCCCCTGATCCTGAGCCTCATCGCCCGCCGGGCGATGGGCCGCGCGCGTCGGCCGGCGGGGCCGCTGGGTGCGGGGTGTGCCGTGGGGCCGGACAGTCTGGGAGCGCTGACCCCGCAAGGACACGATCAGCCGCTCGAGCGAGTCGATCCGGCGCTGCAGCGCCGCGATCTCTCGCTCGTGAGAGGCCGTCGCCTTCTTGAATTGCTGGGCTTCGGTGCGCAGGGCTTTGTGGGCCAACTGGGCGATTTCGGTCTTGAGTGCGTCGACGAGATTGGGCATGGAGCGGCCTTGTGAGCTTTATCTTGCAATTTCGAAATTACAAGAATGCTAAATACATTTAAAGAATTAATAAATGCCGCCGCTATCTTACCCCTGTATTCGTTTTTTGGGGGCTGCCGACGCCCCCCTTTGTGGCCTTAGCGCACGCTGTCGTCTCGCGCCGGGCGACGGGCGGCCGCAAACAGCCTCCAGGCCACCAGGAACATGGCGGCGATCACCGGCCCGATCACAAAACCGTTGACGCCAAACACCGCGATACCGCCCAGGGTGGTGATCAGCACCAGGTAATCCGGTAACTGCGTGTCTCGGCCCACGAGGATGGGGCGCAGCACGTTGTCGACCAGCCCGATGGCCAGCACGCCCCAGAGCGTGAGGCCGACGGCGGCCCACACTTGGCCTGTGAACACCATATAGGCCGCCACCGGCCCCCAGACCAGGGCGGCGCCCACCGCGGGCAGCAGCGACAGCAGCGCCATCAGCGTCCCCCACAGGAGCGCGCCGGGCAGGCCCAGCACCGCGAAGGCCACGCCCCCTAGCACCCCTTGCACCATCGCGATGACGATATTGCCCTTGACGGTAGCCCGCACCACGGTGACGAACTGGTCGAGCATTTTTTGCGCGTGGTCTTCGCGCAGGGGCAGGGTGTGCGCGATCTGCTGCGACAGCAGGCGGCCATCCCGCAGCAGGAAGAACAGCAGATACAGCATCACGAACAGGGCGACGACGAAGTCCAGCGTGTTCTGACCCAGTCCCAGCAGGTGGGTGGTGATGAACTGGCCGCTACCGGCCAGCAGCGCCGTCAATTGCTTTTGCAGGGCTGCGAGATCGAGCAGGCCCGTGCGGTCCAGGGCTAGGCGCGCCCATTCGGGCAGGGCCGCTAGCACCTGCTGCAGGTACTGGCCGAAATTGATTTCGCCTGCGCGCAGCTTCTGGACGGCGGTAGCGGCCTCTTGCACCACCGAGGCGCCCACCAGGATCAGGGGCAGGATCACGATCAGGACGATCAGTGCCAGCGTGAGCAGCGCCGACAGCGTAGCGCGCTGGCCGGTCTGTTCGCGTACACGCGCATGCAAGGGCTCAAAGACGATGGCGATGGCCACCGCCCAGAGCACCGCGCCCATAAAGGGCCACAGGAGGAATACGAAAGCCACCGACAGTAAGGCCACCAGCCAGGCGAGGCTGCGCAGTTCCAGCGAGTGGGGGGAGTGGGGATCGGGCGTGGGCATGGCGTGGGCGTCGCGGTCGATCGGTCAGGTCAGTGGGTCGCTTGCGGGGGCAGGGGACGGGGACGCCCCTCGTCGTCGATTGCGACGTAAGTCAAAAGGGCCTCCGTCACCTTGATGTAGCGGCCCTGGTTGCGAAAGCTTTCGGCGAAGACCTCGATCTTCACAGTGATCGAGGTGCGCCCGACACGGGTGATGGTGCCGAAAAAGGACAGGATGTCGCCCACGCGCACCGGCTGCTTGAAGATGAATTCGTTGACGGCAACGGTGGCCATGCGCCCTTGCGCGATCCGTGCCGGCAGCACCGCGCCGGCCAAGTCGACCTGGGCCATCACCCAGCCGCCGAAGATGTCGCCGTTGGCGTTGGTGTCGGAGGGAAGGGGAATGACCTTCAAGACCAGTTCCTGGTCGGTGGGCAGGTCCACGGCCGGTGCATGTTGCCGGCTCTTGGAATCGCCGGGGGAATCGGTCATCGAAGGCTCCTTTGGGTTCGAAGAATACAGCCTGCGCCGAGGCCTCACACGACGAGCGCACAATCATTGGTTGTCTCACTGAAACTTGGATCCCCCTCCATGCGCCACGCTGGCGACCTTGCCGCCCACGCTTCCCCTCCCACGCGTCCCGGCGCGCCCCCCCATCGGCGTAGCGACTGGATGACCCTGCGCCGCCTGGCGCCCTATCTGTGGCAATACCGCTGGCGCGTGCTGGCCGCCCTGGCCTTCATGGTGGGCGCCAAGTTGGCCAACGTCAGCGTGCCCCTGGTGCTCAAGGACCTGGTGGACAGCATGACCCCCCGGGCTGATCTGGGTGCCGCCTTGCTGGCCGTGCCGGCTGGCCTGCTCCTGGGCTATGGCCTGCTGCGTCTGTCCACCTCGCTCCTGACCGAATTGCGCGAACTGGTGTTCGCCAAGGCCACCCAAGGTGCGGCGCGCAGCATTGCCTTGGAGACATTTCGCCACCTGCACGCACTGAGCCTGCGCTTTCACCTAGAGCGCCAGACCGGGGGCATGACGCGCGACATCGAACGCGGCGTGCGCGGGATCGAATCGCTGATTTCCTACTCGCTCTATAGCGTCGTGCCTACGCTGATCGAAGTGGCGCTGGTGCTGACCATCCTGGCGGTGAAGTTCGATGCCTGGTTCGCCTGGATCACGATCTCGGCGCTGGTCGTCTACATCGTCTTCACCGTGAGTATCACCGAGTGGCGCACCAAGTTTCGGCGCGAGGCCAACGAGTTTGATTCAGCGGCCCACACCCGCGCGGTCGATTCATTGCTCAATTACGAGACGGTCAAGTACTTCAACAACGAGGCCTTCGAGGCGCGTCGCTACGACGAAAGCCTGGAGCGCCTGCGTCGATCGCGGCTGAAGTCGCAGACCACGCTGTCTTTGCTCAATACCGGGCAGCAGTTGATCATTGCGATCGCCCTGGTGGCCATGCTCTGGCGCGCGACGCAAGGCGTAGTCGACGGCCGCATGACGCTGGGCGATCTGGTGATGATCAACGCCTTCATGATCCAGCTGTATATCCCGCTGAATTTTCTGGGCGTGCTGTATCGCGAGATCAAGCAGAGCTTGACCGACCTGGACAAGATGTTCACGCTGATGGACAAGGAGCGCGAGGTCGCCGATACGCCTGGTGCGCCGGCGCTGACAGGCCTGGCCCAGGCCTCGGTGCGCTTCGAGCATGTGACCTTTGCCTATGAGCCGGCGCGGGTGATCCTGCATGACGTGAGCTTCGAGATTCCCGCGGGCAAGACGGTGGCGGTGGTGGGCCCTTCGGGTTCGGGCAAGTCGACGCTGGCGCGGCTGCTCTATCGCTTCTATGACGTGCAAGATGGTTCTATCCGTATCGCCGGCCAGGACATCCGCCAGGTGACGCAAGCCAGCGTGCGCGAGGCAATCGGCATCGTGCCGCAGGACACGGTCTTGTTCAACGACACGATCGAATACAACATCGCCTACGGTCGCCCCGGTGCGGGCCGCGCCGACATCGAGGAGGCGGCCCGGGCGGCGCGCATTCATGCCTTCATCGAGAGCATGCCCAAGGGCTACCAGACCCTGGTGGGCGAGCGTGGGCTCAAGCTCTCGGGAGGAGAGAAGCAGCGGGTGGCGATTGCCCGCACGCTGCTGAAAGACCCGCCCGTGCTGATTTTTGACGAGGCCACGTCAGCTCTGGATTCGGCTAACGAGCGCGCCATCCAGGCCGAACTCAAGACCGCCGCCCAGAACAAGACGGCGTTGGTGATCGCGCACCGTCTGTCCACCGTGGTCGATGCCCACGAGATTCTGGTCATGGACGCCGGACGCATCGTCGAGCGCGGCACCCACCAGGCGCTGCTGGCGATGGGCGGGCGCTACGCGGGCATGTGGGCCCTGCAGCAGCAGGAGCAGGCGGAGCCGGCCACGCAATAATTTGGCGATGGAAACCAAGTGGCTGGAAGACTTCGTGAGCCTGGCGGAGACGCGCAGCTTCAGCCGTTCCGCGCAGTTGCGGCATGTGACGCAGCCCGCCTTCTCGCGTCGTATCCAGGCATTGGAAGCCTGGGCTGGCGCCGAGCTGGTGGACCGTAGCGCCCACCCTGCACGCTTGACGCCGGCCGGTCAGGCCCTCTACCCGCGAGCCCTGGAGGTGCTGCAGGCCCTGGAAAGCACCCGGGCTATGCTGCACGGGCAAGCGGGGGCGGCGGGTGTCGTCGATTTGGCCATGCCGCCGGTCTAGGCCCTTTGGGCCTATCGGGTCTCAGGGTAATCCGCGTGGCCTGCCCGGGGCGCGACCCTACAATCCGCGCTTTGCGTTCCCCTTATTCGTTATTCAGGAGATTTCCATGAAAAAGCATCTGTTGGCATTCGCCGTAGCCACGCTGGCTGTGGGCGGTGCATTCGCGCAGGCCAATGACACCCTGGCCAAGGTCAAGGCCTCGGGCGTCTTGAACATGGGGGTGCGTGATTCCTCCGGCGCTCTGTCCTACACCCTGGGTGACGGCAAGTACGCGGGCTTTCACGTCGAGGTGTGCCAGCGCATCGCCGCCGAGGTCGAGAAGCAGGCCGGCCGCAAGGTCGAAGTCAAGTATGTGCCCGTGACCTCCCAGAACCGCATTCCGCTGGTGCAAAACGGCACCGTCGATATCGAGTGCGGTTCCACCACCAATAACGCGACCCGCCAGAGGGACGTGGCCTTCCTGAACACGACTTACGTCGAAGAAGTACGTATCGCCGTCAAGGCCAACTCCGGCATCACCGGTATTGCCCAACTCAATGGCAAAAACGTGGCCACCACCACGGGGACCACCTCGGTGCAGCACCTGCGCAAGCATGAGCGCGCCACCGGCATGGACTTCAAGGAAGTCTTTGGCAAGGACCACGCCGACAGCTTCCTGCTGCTCGAGTCGGGCCGCGCTGACGCCTTCGTGATGGACGGCTCGATCCTGGCGGGCAACATCGCCAACGCCAAGACCCCGGCCGACTTCCGTATCGTGGGTGAAGTGCTCAGCGTCGAGCCGATTGCCATCATGGTGCGTAAGGACGATGCCGGTATCAAGAAACTGGGCAACGATGTCATCGCTGGCCTGGTCCGCTCGGGTGACCTGGCCAGGCTGTGGGACAAGTGGTTCCTGCAGCCGATCCCGCCCAAGAACGTGAGGGTGGGTCTGGCGCTGTCCGAGAGCACCCGGGCGGCTTGGGCCTCTCCCAACGACAAGCCGATGGAAGACTACGCCAAGAAGTGATCGGGTTCTGACCTGATCCCGACCCCTGCCGCGGCTCGCCTCGGCGGGGGTTTTTTTCGACAACGGCAAGGAGAGGTGCATGGCCCTGGACTGGCAGGTGTTCTGCAAGGAGACCACCACCGGCGACCTGGTGGCGGGCTGCTTCGGCCGTGGCGTCGACCAGACCTACCTGAACTGGATCGTCTCGGCCTGGGGCTGGACACTGACTGTCGCTCTTCTCGCCCTGTGCGTGGCGCTGTTCTTTGGCCTCATTGTCGGCACCTTGCGCACACTGCCCTCCAGCCCTTGGCTGGTGCGTCTGGGCAATGCCTGGGTCGAGTTGTTTCGCAACATCCCGCTGCTGGTGCAGATCTTCCTGTGGTACTTCGTGGTGCCTGCAGTCGTGCCCGTGATGAAGTCGGTGCCTTCCGAGGTGCTGGTCGTCATCGCGCTGGGGCTGTTCACATCGGCGCGGATCGCCGAGCAGGTGCGCGCCGGCATCCAGTCTCTGCCCCGCGGGCAACGCTACGCGGCGCAGGCCCTGGGTCTGACCACCGCGCAGACTTACCGCTTTGTACTGCTGCCCATGGGCCTGCGCATCATCATCCCGCCCCTGACCAGCGAGACGATGAATATCGTCAAGAACTCCTCGGTGGCCTTCGCGGTATCGGTGGCGGAACTGACTTTTTTCTCGCGGCAGGCAGGCGAGGAAACCTCGGCCCCGATCGAGATGTACCTGGCCGCCACGGTGCTGTATGCGGTCTCGGCTTTCGCCGTTAACCGCGTGATGAACATGATCGAGCGGCGTACCCGCGTGCCGGGCTTTGTGGCGGCGGGCGGAGCTGGGGGAGGGCACTGAGATGACGCTCGACCTGTCCTTCTACGACTGGGATCTGATTCGGCGCTTCGTCGCCCAGGGTCTTGTCTTCAGCCTCTGGCTCACAGCGGTGGCGACTGCCGGAGGCGTCCTGCTCGGCACGGTGCTGGCCCTGATGCGCTTGTCTGGCAAGCCGTATCTGGAATGGCCAGCAGCCGCTTACGTGAACACCATGCGCTCCATCCCGCTGGTGATGGTGCTGCTGTGGTTCTTCCTGCTGATTCCGTTTGCCATCGGTCGGCCGATCGGCGCGGAGATGTCGGCGGTGATTACCTTTATCGCCTTTGAGGCCGCGTACTTCTCGGAGATCGTGCGCGCGGGCATTCAGTCCATCCCGCGCGGGCAGGTGAACGCCGGCTTCGCGCTGGGCTTGACGTATCGCCAGAACATGCAGCAGATCATCTTGCCGCAGGCCTTTCGCAACATGCTGCCGGTGTTTCTCACGCAGACCATCATCCTGTTTCAGGACACCTCGCTGGTGTATGCCATTGGCGCCTACGACATGCTCAAGGGCTTTGAGACCATGGGCAAGAACCTGGGCCGCCCGGTCGAGGCCTACCTGCTGGCCGCTGTGGTGTATTTCCTGATGTGCCTGGGCCTGTCCTACCTGGTGCGCAAGGTACAGGCGCGTGTGCAGATCATTCGTTGAGGGAGCGGCTTTTCCATGGCCATGATTGAAATCAAGAATGTCTCCAAGTGGTACGGTGCGGTGCAGGTACTTCAGGACTGCTCGGTGAGCATTAACAAGGGCGATGTGGTGGTGGTGTGCGGGCCCTCGGGCTCGGGCAAGTCGACCCTGATCAAGACGGTCAACGGCCTGGAGCCCGTTCAAAAAGGCGAGATCTTCGTGGATGGCGTGCCCCTGCACGATCCTGCCACCAACCTGCCCCAGCTACGGAGTCGCGTGGGCATGGTGTTTCAGCACTTCGAGCTGTTTCCCCACCTGTCGGTGACCGAGAACCTCACCCTGGCCCAGATCAAGGTGCTGGGACGCTCGCTGGACGAGGCCCAGACGCGGGGCCTGAAGATGCTCGATCGCGTGGGCTTGATGGCGCACAAGGACAAGTTCCCCGGCCAACTCTCGGGCGGGCAGCAGCAGCGCGTGGCGATCGCGCGCGCGCTGTCCATGGACCCGATCGTGATGCTGTTTGACGAGCCCACCTCCGCGCTGGACCCCGAGATGGTGGGCGAGGTGCTCGATGTGATGGTCACGCTGGCCCGCGAAGGCATGACCATGATGGTGGTGACCCACGAGATGGGCTTTGCGCGCAAAGTGGCTAATCGGGTCATCTTCATCGATGTGGGCGGACGCATCCTCGAAGACTGCGCCAAGGACGAATTCTTTGGCAATCCGGACGCGCGCCAGCCGCGGACCCAGGATTTCCTGAACAAGATCCTGGCGCACTAGATCGGCGCGCGTCCCCGAGCGGCCACAATACGGTCCATGAACGCCTCGACTTCCTCGCTCACGATCACCCGCCCCGACGACTGGCACACCCACCTGCGCGATGGCGACGCCCTAGCCACCGTGGTGCCGCACACCGCCGCCCAGTTCGCCCGCGCCATCGTCATGCCGAACCTGAGGCCACCGGTCACCACCGCCGCCCAGGCCGCGGCCTACCGCGAACGGATTCAGTCCCATGTGCCGGCGGGCCGGCACTTTGATCCGCTGATGACGCTGTACCTCACCGACAACCTGCCGCCTGCCGAGATCCGGCGTGCGCGTGAGGCGGGGGTGGTGGCTCTGAAGCTGTATCCGGCCGGTGCCACCACCAACAGCGATGCGGGTGTGACCGACATTCGCAAGACCTACGCCACGCTCGAGGCCATGCAAAAGGAGGGTCTGCTCCTGCTGGTGCACGGCGAGGTGACCTCCTCCGACATCGACCTGTTCGACCGCGAGGCGGTGTTCATCGAGCAGCAGCTGATTCCGCTGCGCCGCGATTTCCCGGGGCTCAAGATCGTGATGGAACACATCACAACGCGCGAGGCGGCGCAGTACGTGGCGCAGGCTGGTCCGCTGACAGCGGCCACCCTGACGGCGCACCATCTGCTTTTCAACCGCAACGCGATCTTCACCGGCGGCATCCGGCCCCATTACTACTGCCTGCCAGTCCTCAAGCGCGAGACCCACCGTCAGGCGCTGGTGCAGGCCGCCATCAGCGGCAGCCCACGTTTTTTCCTGGGCACCGACAGCGCGCCCCATGCGGCCCACCTGAAGGAACATGCGACCGGCTGCGCCGGCTGCTACACCGCGCCGGCGGCGATGGAGCTGTATGCCCAGGCCTTTGAGGCGGCGGGCGCCCTGGACAAGCTCGAGGGCTTTGCCAGTCATTTCGGCGCGGATTTCTACGGCCTGCCTCGCAACACCGACACCCTGACCCTGAACCGCCAGGCCTGGCAGCTGCCCGAGACCTACCCCTTCGGCCAGGCGCAGATCAAGCCCCTGTGCGGGGGCGAGACGCTGGCGTGGAAAGTGGCCTGAGCGCGCTGGACTGGTCGGCGCCCTGGTACGCGCCGTGGCGTGACGTTGGGCAGGCGGTGGCGGCGCGCATCGCTCGGGGTCTTCCGGCCCATGAGGCCCTCAACCTGTCGGTCGGCGATGCGCCGGTACGCTTCGTGCCGCAACAGGCCTTGCCCGCGGAGGTCGCCTATGAGCGTTTCATCTTCGAGCAGCGTCAGTGTCCAACGCGCGAGGGGCTGCACGATCTCTTCAATGGCCTGTGCTGGCTGCATTTCCCGCAGTCCAAGCGTCAACTGAACGCCTTGCAGGCGGCCCAGATCGCCGCGCATGGCGTGGGCGCGGTGCGCGGGCGGGTGCGCGATGCGATCACGGTCTTTGACGAGAACGGTGCCCTGCTCGATGCCCCTGCGCCCCTGTGGGACGCCCTGCTGACACGCCAATGGCGCCGGCTGTTTATCGACCTGCGCCCGTTGTGGGCCCAGGCCCGCCTGGTGGTCTTCGGCCACGCCCTGCTGGAGAAGCTGGCGGGGCCCCGCAAGGACATGACCGCCCATGTCTGGCATGCGCCTGCGCCTCTGGCTCGTCTCGATGAAGCCGATGCCTGGCTGGCTGCGGCCTGCACCGGCGAGCGCCTGGCCGCCAAGCCCTTTGTTCCTCTGCCCGTGCTGGGGGTGCCCGGCTGGTGGCCGGCCAACGAGGATGCGGCGTTCTACGAGGACGACCGGGTGTTCCGTCCGGCGCGGGGGTGAGGGTCGGCCCGGCGCGGGCTGCCGAAAGCCCCTTCAAACGTGGGCGATTTCCCGGATTTGTCTTGCATTCCTTGCCGCTGGCCTTATCTTCCTTGCCAATCCAATTTCCCCCGCTCCCGGAGCTCGAATGAAACGCATCATCCTGTTCGTCGCCACCAACCTTGCCATCGTGGTGGTGCTGGGCATCGTGGCCAGCCTGCTGGGCGTGAACCGCTTTCTCACGGCCAATGGCCTGAACCTGGGCGCCCTGCTCGGTTTTGCCCTGATCATGGGCTTTGGTGGCGCGTTCATCTCGCTGCTGCTGTCCAAGCCCATCGCCAAATGGAGCGCAGGCGTTCAGCTGATCACGCAGCCGCGCAACGCCGACGAGGCCTGGATCGTCGACACCGTGCGGCGCTTTGCCGACAAGGCCGGCATCGGCATGCCCGAGGTCGGCATTTTCGAGGGCGAGCCCAATGCTTTTGCC
>CANHSE010000070.1 GCA_947463025.1 Comamonadaceae bacterium | reverse complement strand
GATGAAGAACACGAAGATCTGGCCGTGCATGTCGTTCAGGTAGTACGAGAACGCGACGAAGTTCATGTTCACCGCCAGCAGCATCAGCTCGATGGCCATGAGCAGCACGATCAGGTTGCGGCGATTGAGAAAAATGCCCACCACCGACAGCGCGAACAAAATCGCGCCCAGCGACAGGAAGTGGCCAAGGGTCAGGCTCATGTCGAGGCTCCGGGCGGGGTGTCAGGCGCAGGCGCAGGGGGCGCGGGCTGGGTGGGTGCGAGCTTGACCACCTGCAGGCGGTCAGCGGCCTTCACCCGCACTTGATCGGACGGATCCATGTGGCGCGAGTCCTTGCGCTCACGCAGCGTCAAGGCGATGGCCGCGACGATGGCCACCAGCAGGATCAGGGCAGCGATTTCCAGAGGGAACAGGTACTGGGTGTACAGCAGCTTTCCCAGCTCCTTGGTGTTGGAGTAATCGGCGGCCAGCGGGGCGGCGGCGGCCTTGCTGCCTTCCGTGACGCGAAAGCCTCCCATGAGGACGGCCGCCATTTCGAGGGCGATCAGCGCGCCGATCAGGCCCGCCAGCGGGAAGTGCTTCCAGAAACCCGAGCGCAGGCTGTCGATGTGGATGTCCAGCATCATCACCACGAACAGGAACAGCACCATCACCGCGCCGACATACACCAGCACCAGCGAGATAGCCAGAAACTCCGCCCGCAGCAGCAGCCAGACGGCGGCGGCCTGCGAGAACGCGAGCACCAGGTAAAGGGCGGCGTGCACGGGATTGCGCGCCGTGATGACCCGGAAGGACGCGAACAGCAGGATCGCGGAGAAGAGGTAGAAGAGACCGGTGACGATGTCCATGGTGGGGTACTCGTGTGGGTCGCGTCAGCGATAGCGCGCGTCGGCCGCCTTGGCCGCCGCGATCTCGGGTTCGTAGCGGTCGCCCACGGCCAGCAGCATGTCTTTGGTGAAGTACAGGTCGCCGCGCTTTTCGCCGTGGTATTCGAAGATGTGGGTCTCGACGATGGAGTCGACCGGGCAGCTTTCTTCGCAAAAGCCGCAGAAGATGCACTTGGTCAGGTCGATGTCGTAGCGGGTGGTGCGGCGGGTGCCGTCCGCACGCTGATCGGATTCGATGGTGATGGCCAGCGCCGGGCATACAGCCTCGCACAGCTTGCAGGCGATGCAGCGCTCTTCGCCGTTCTCATACCGACGCAGCGCATGCAGGCCCCGAAAGCGCGGCGACAGCGGCGTCTTTTCTTCCGGGAATTGCACGGTGATGGCGCGCGAGAGAAAGTACTTGCCCGTGATGCGCATGCCCTTGAACAACTCCAACAGCATGAAGCTGGAGAGAAAGTCCTTGAGCGAGAACGCGGACGGGCGGGACAGGGTTTGGGCGGACATAACTTGACTCGTTATTTCCAGATGTTGAAGGGGGTCTGCATCCAAAGGCCTACCACCACCAGCCACACCAGGGTGACGGGGATGAAGATCTTCCAGCCCAGACGCATGATCTGGTCGTAGCGGTAACGGGGGAAGGTCGAACGCACCCACAGGAACACGGTGACGACCGCAAAGGTTTTCAGGCCCAGCCAAATCCAGCCGGGGATCGCCGCCAGCAGGGGCGCTTCGATCGGGGGCAACCAGCCGCCCAAGAACAGGATCACCGCCAGGATGGAGACCAGCCACATATTGGCGTATTCGGCCAGGAAGAACATGGCAAAGCTCATGCCCGAGTACTCGATCATGTGGCCGGCCACGATCTCGGATTCACCTTCGACCACGTCAAAGGGGTGGCGGTTGGTCTCGGCCAGACCCGAGATGAAATACACCAGGAAGATCGGCAGCAGGGGCAGCCAGTTCCAGGACAGGAAGTTCAGGCCCATGTCCGCGAAGTAGCCCTGGCCCTGGCTCATGACCACGTCGGTCATATTCAGGCTGCCGGCCACCATCAGCACCACCACCAGGCAAAAGCCCATGGCGATCTCATAGCTCACCATCTGCGCCGAGGCGCGCAGGGCACCGAGCAGCGCGTACTTGGAGTTGGAAGCCCAGCCCGCGATGATCACGCCATACACCTCCAGCGAGGTGATGGCCATGATGAACAACAGGCCCGCATTGATATTGGCCAGCGCCACGTCGGGGCCGAAGGGAATCACGGCCCAGGCGGCCAGGGCCGGCATGATGGTCATGATCGGGCCCAGGAAGAACAGGCCCTTGCTGGCCGCCGTCGGACGAATGATTTCCTTGGTCAGGAGCTTGAGGGCATCGGCAATGGGCTGCAGCAGGCCCAAGGGGCCGATGCGGTTGGGACCCACGCGCACCTGGGTGTAGCCAATGGCCTTGCGTTCCCACAGCGTGAGGTAGGCCACTGCGCCCATGAGGGGCAGCACCACGGCGATGATCTTGATCAGAGCCCACAACACGGGCCAGCCCACGCTGGTCCACCAGGGCGCGGCCAGCAGGCCGTAGCCGAAACCATAAATCGTGTCGATCATGCGGTCACCCCCGGAGCCACTTGGGCGGGCGTGCTGGCAACCGCGCGAGCGTCGGCCGTGCTTTGCAAGGACGGCGCGCGGCGCACGATGCCATCGAGTTGGTAGATCGCTGCACTGACCGGGCGGCCCGCAGCGGGCGCGAGGTCGATCGCGGCCGACGTGGCGTTGGACAAGACAGCGCCCTGCACAAAGTCCTTGTTGGCGTCTTGCGCGCCGCGCACGGCGACCAGCACTTCTTGCGAGGACGCGAATTCGAAGCCCGGCAGACCCAGGGTGTTACCCAAGACGCGCAGCACCTTCCAGGCGGGACGGGCCTCGCCCAGAGGCTTGACCACCGCGTGGAAGCTCTGAACACGGCCCTCGGCGTTGACGAAGGTACCCGGGGTCTCGGTGAAGGGGGCGATCGGGAGCAGCACGTCACTGATGTCGGTGTTGCACTTGAAGGGGCTGAGCGTGACCACCATACCGCCCTGCCCGATCGGCGCCGCAGGACGCGCGGCGTCGAAGGCGGGTTCGGTATTGAGCAGGATCAGGGCCTTCAAGCCACCGGCCAGCATCTGGCCGGCATTGAGGCCGCCCGCGCCGGGCAGAGCGCCGGCGAGCTGCGCGCCCACGGTGTTGGCAGCTTCGGTGAGGTAACCCACCGTCGCACCGGTCTGGGAGGCTATCCAGTTGGCCAGCGCCAGCAGCGACGAGGCCTTGGCGTGATGCGCGGCGGCATTGCCCAGAAGAATGGACTTGCGCTCGCCAGACAGCAGCGACTTGGCGATGGCGACTGCGGCGGCATCAGCCTGTGCAGACACCGGGGCGGCGACACCCTTCTCTGCGGCCACTGCGGCAGCCACACCGGCCAAGGCCTGCGCCCAGCTCGCGGCGGGCACGATGGCCTTGTGGGCGATGGTCATGGCCCAGTCATCGTCGGCGTCATGGATCACGCTGACCTGCGCGCCCTTGCGGGTGGCGGCGCGCACACGCAGTGCGAACAGCGGATGCTCCTTGCGCAGGTTCGAACCCACCACGAGCGCGCGCTGCAACTCGGACAGCGAGGCGATGGAGGTGCCGAGCCAGCGCACGCCCTGCGGCGCGGCAAATTCAGCGTGGCGCAGGCGGTGGTCGATGTTGGCGCTGCCCAGTGCGCGCACCAGGGCCCCGGCCAGGTACAACTCCTCGACCGAGCTGTGCGGGCTGACCAGCGCGCCGATGCTGGCCGCACCGTGGTCGGCCTTGACGCCCTGTAGGCCCTTGGCCACGTAGTCCAGGGCGGTCTGCCAGTCGACGGTGATCCACTGGCCACCCTGCTTGATCATGGGCGCGGTCAGACGCTCGGGGCCATTGAGCGCCTCATACGAGAAGCGATCGCGGTCGGCCAACCAGCATTCGTTGACGCCGTCATTCTCCAGGGGGAGCACGCGCAGGACCTGGTTGTTCTTCACCTGCACGATCAGGTTGGCGCCGGTGGAATCGTGGGGGCTGATCGACTTGCGACGCGAGAGCTCCCAGGTGCGGGCGCTGTAGCGGAACGGCTTGCTGGTGAGGGCGCCGACCGGGCACAAGTCGATCATGTTGCCCGAGACTTCAGAGTCCACGGTGTCGCCCACCACGGTGGTGATCTCGGAGTGCTCGCCCCGATGGATCATGCCCAGCTCCATCACGCCCGCCACTTCCTGGCCAAAGCGCACGCAGCGGGTGCAGTGGATGCAGCGGCTCATTTCCTCCATGGAAATCAGCGGGCCCACGTCTTTGTGAAAGACCACGCGCTTTTCTTCTTGGTAGCGCGAAGCAGAGGCGCCGTAGCCCACCGCCAGGTCCTGCAGCTGGCACTCACCGCCCTGGTCGCAGATGGGGCAATCGAGCGGGTGGTTGATCAGGAGGAACTCCATCACCGACTGCTGCGCCTTCACCGCCTTGTCGGAATGGGTGCGCACGATCATGCCGTTGGTCACGGGCGTGGCGCAGGCCGGCAGGGGCTTGGGCGCCTTCTCCACGTCGACCAGACACATGCGGCAGTTGGCCGCGATGGACAGCTTCTTGTGATAGCAAAAGTGCGGGATGTAGGTGCCGGCTTTTTCTGCAGCATGCATGACCATGCTGCCTTCGGCCACTTCCACCTTTTTTCCGTCGAGTTCGATTTCAACCATGGTGTGCTTTCGCCGATCAGACGCGCGCGCCCGCGGGCACGGGCGAGGGGCGCTCAGAGGGGGACGGGTTCGCGGCGGCGATCTTGGCCTCGAATTCGTGCCGGAAGTGCTTGATCATGGCGCGCACCGGCATGGCCGCCGCGTCGCCCAGTGCGCAGATGGTGCGGCCCTGGATGTTGTCGGCCACCGAATTGAGCAGGTCCATGTCGGACGGCTTGCCGTGGCCATTGCAGATGCGATCGACCACGCGCCAGAGCCAGCCCGTGCCTTCGCGGCAGGGCGTGCATTGGCCGCAAGACTCGTGCATGTAGAAATACGACAGGCGCCGCAGCGATTCGGGCATGTCACGCGTTTCGTCCATCACGATCACCGCGCCCGAGCCGAGCATGGAGCCGGCCTTGGCGATGGCGTCGTAGTCCATCGTGATCTCCATCATGATGGACGCGGGCAGCACCGGCGCCGAGGAGCCACCGGGAATGACCGCCTTGAGCTTCTTGCCGCCGCTCACACCGCCGGCCAGTTCGAGCAGCTTGGCAAACGGCGTACCCAGGGGGATCTCGTAGTTGCCCGGGCGCTCAACGTCGCCCGAGACCGAGAAGATCTTGGTGCCGCCGTTATTGGGCTTGCCGCATTCGAGGTAGGCCTGGCCGCCGTTGCGGATGATCCAGGGCACCGCCGCGAAGGTCTCGGTGTTGTTGATAGTGGTGGGCTTGCCGTACAGGCCAAAGCTGGCGGGGAACGGCGGCTTAAAGCGCGGTTGGCCCTTTTTGCCCTCGAGCGACTCGAGCAGCGCGGTCTCTTCGCCGCAGATGTAGGCGCCAAAGCCGTGGAAGGCGTGCAGCTGGAACGAGAAGTTCGTGCCCAGGATGTTGTTTCCCAGCAAACCCGCCGCGCGGGCTTCTTCCAGCGCCTCTTCGAAACGCGCGTAGGTCTGGAATATCTCGCCGTGGATGTAGTTGTAGCCGACGGTGATGCCCATCGCGAAGCCCGCGATGATCATGCCCTCGATGACGATGTGCGGGTTGAACTGCAGGATGTCGCGGTCCTTGCAGGTGCCCGGCTCGCCTTCGTCGGAGTTGCACACCAGGTACTTTTGCCCCGGGAACTGGCGGGGCATGAAGCTCCATTTGAGGCCCGTGGGGAAGCCTGCGCCGCCACGACCGCGAAGGGCCGATTCCTTGACGGTGGCAATCACCTGGTCTTGGGTCATCGGCTCACCGCCGTCCTGGCCCAGAATTTTTCGCAAAGCCGCATAGCCGCCGCGCGCCTGGTAATCCTTCAGGCGCCAGTTGGTGCCATCGAGGCCGGCGTAGATCTGCGGGTTGATGTGGCGGCCATGGAAACAGGTCTGCACGCCCGTGGCCTCGAACTGCGCGAGAACTTGGCTGGCGTTCATCAGGAATGCTCCGCTTTCTTCAGACCGTCGACCAATTGATCGAGTTTGTCGTGGGACATGAAGCTGCACATGGTGCGGTCGTTCACGAGCATCACGGGCGCGTCGGCGCAAGCACCCAGACACTCGGACTGTTGCAGGGTGAACAGGCCGTCGGCGGTGGTGCCGCCCATCTCGACCCCTAGGCGCTGCTCCAGATGGTGCAGCGCGTGCTGGCCGCCGCGCAACTGGCACGGCAGGTTGGTGCACACGTTGAGCTTGTAGCGGCCCACCGGTTGCTGGTTGTACATGTTGTAGAAGGTCGTGACCTCGTGCACCGCGATCGCGGGCATGCCCAGGTAGTCGGCCACTGCCTGCTCGTTGTCGGGGCTCACATGGCCCTGCTCCTGCTGCACGATGGCCAGACAGGCCATCACAGCGGATTGCTTCTGGTCGGCGGGGTACTTCGCCACTTCGCGGGCAAAGCGCGCGCGGGTCGCTTCTGAAATCATCGGTCAATTTCTCCGAACACGATGTCCATGGTGCCGATCACGGCCACGGCGTCGGCAATCATGTGGCCGCGGGACATTTCGTCCATCGCGGCGAGGTGGGCAAAGCCCGGGGCGCGGATCTTCAGGCGATAGGGCTTGTTGGCGCCGTCGCTCACGATGTAGATGCCGAACTCGCCCTTGGGGTGTTCCACCGCCGCATAGGCCTCGCCCTCGGGCACACGGAAGCCCTCGGTGAACAGCTTGAAGTGGTGGATCAGTTCTTCCATGTTGGACTTCATGGATTCGCGATCCGGCGGGGCCACCTTGTGGTTGTCGGTGATGACGGGGCCCGGGTTGGCACGCAGCCAGGCCACGCACTGCTGGATGATCTTGTTGGACTCGCGCATCTCCTGCACGCGCACCAGGTAGCGGTCGTAGCTGTCGCCGGTCTTGCCCACCGGGATGTCGAAGTCCATGCGGGCGTAGACGTCGTAGGGCTGCTTCTTGCGCAGGTCCCAGGCGATGCCCGAGCCGCGCAGCATGGGGCCGCTAAAGCCCAGATTCAAAGCGCGCTCGGGGGAGACCACGCCGATGCCCACCGTGCGCTGTTTCCAGATGCGGTTGTCGGTGAGCAGCGTCTCGTACTCGTCGACGTTGGCCGGGAAGCGCCGGGTGAAGTCCTCGATGAAATCGAGCAGCGTGCCCTGACGGTTCTCATTGAGCTGGCGGATGGCGCGCTCGTTGCGAATCTTGTTGGCCTTGTACTGAGGCATGGAATCGGGCAGGTCGCGGTAGACACCGCCCGGACGGAAATACGCGGCATGCATGCGTGCGCCCGATACCGCTTCGTACATGTCGAACAGGTCCTCGCGCTCGCGGAAGGCGTAGATCAGGACGTTCATCGCGCCGCAATCGAGGCCGTGTGCGCCGAGCCACAGCAGGTGATTCAAGAGGCGCGTGATCTCGGCGAACATGACGCGGATGTACTGGGCGCGCTCGGGTACCTCGACGCCCATCATCTTCTCGATGGCCATGCAGTAGGCGTGCTCGTTGCACATCATCGATACGTAGTCCAGGCGGTCCATGTATGGGAGCGACTGGATGTAGGTGCGGCTCTCGGCCAGCTTCTCGGTGGCGCGATGCAGCAGACCGATGTGCGGGTCGGCGCGTTGGATCACCTCGCCATCGAGCTCGAGCACCAGGCGCAGCACGCCGTGGGCTGCGGGGTGCTGCGGACCAAAGTTGAGGGTGTAATTCTTGATCTCGGCCATATCAGCAATCCCCCCCGAAGCGGCCTGCGGCCGCCTCCCCCCCAAGGGGGCAACGCCGGTGGCCCGGCAGAGCCGGTTCCACGGCGTTCACTCGAAAAGTCACTCGCATCTCGAGAGATTTCTTCTTCATGGCTTGATCCCGCCGTAGTTGTCTTCGCGGATGGTGCGGGGGATGATTTCGCGCGGCTCGATCGTCACCGGCTGGTAGATCACGCGCTGGCGCTCGGCGTCGTAGCGCATCTCGACATGGCCCGAGACCGGGAAGTCCTTGCGGAACGGGTGACCGATGAAGCCGTAGTCGGTGAGGATGCGGCGCAGGTCGGCGTGGCCTTCGAACACGATGCCAAACAAGTCGAAGGCTTCGCGCTCGAACCAGTTGGCGGAATTCCACAGGCCGTTGACGGAGTCGACCACCGGCAGGTCGTCGTCGGACACGAACACGCGCAGACGCACGCGCTGATTCAGGCTCACCGACATCAGGTGGCTGACCACCGCGTAGCGCGCGCCGTCCCAGGTGCCATTGCCGTAGTCGGAGTAATCGATGCCGCACAGGTCAATCAGCTGCTCGAACTGGCAGCCGGGCGCATCGCGCAGGACTTGGGCGGCTTTCAAATAGTCGGCGGACGTCACCGTGACGGTGACTTCATCGAGGCACAGGTCGATACGCTGGGCCAGGGCGCCGAGCGCGCCGGCGACGGTGGTCTTCAGGGCCTCGGGGTTGACGGCGTAAGAGGGGGTGGTCATCGTGGTCAGGCCCGGGCGATGGTCTGGGTGCGACGGATCTTCTGCTGCAGCTGGATGATTCCGTACAACAGGGCTTCTGCCGTCGGCGGGCACCCGGGCACATACACGTCCACCGGAACGATGCGGTCGCAACCGCGCACCACCGAGTAGCTGTAGTGGTAGT
The DNA here is from genome assembly GCA_947463025.1 of Comamonadaceae bacterium. Classification (GTDB taxonomy): domain Bacteria; phylum Pseudomonadota; class Gammaproteobacteria; order Burkholderiales; family Burkholderiaceae_C; genus Ramlibacter. Next base: position 3,734 of record CANHSE010000070.1, on the reverse strand, counting down.
AGCCGCCGCCGTTGGCGCAAGAACCCATGGACAGCACCCAGCGCGGCTCGGGCATCTGGTCGTAGACCTTGCGCAGGGCCGGCGCCATCTTGTTGCACAGGGTGCCGGCCACGATCATCAGGTCGGACTGACGCGGGCTGGGGCGAAACAACATGCCGAAGCGGTCGATGTCGTAGCGGGCGGCGCCCGCGTGCATCATTTCAACCGCGCAGCACGCCAGACCAAAGGTCATGGGCCACAGAGAGCCGGTCTTGGCCCAGTTGATCACCGAATCCACCGTGGTGGTGACGATGCCCTTGTCGAGGATGCCTTCGTTCGCCATAGCCTTTGATTCCCGATTACTACTTGCTGTCGCTCATTCCCAGTCGAGGGCGCCCTTTTTCCATTCGTAGATGAAGCCCACAACCAGAATGGCCAGGAACACCATCATCGACCAGAAGCCGACGGGGCCGATCTCCTTGAGCGCCACGGCCCAGGGAAAGAGAAACGCGATTTCGAGATCGAACAGGATGAAGAGGATGGCCACCAGGTAGTAGCGCACATCAAACTTCATGCGGGCGTCTTCGAAGGCCTCGAAGCCGCATTCGTAGGGGGAATTCTTGGCCGCGTCGGGTTTGTCGAAACCCACGGAAGATGAGAGAACAAAGCCCAGAAGCTGGGGAACAACACCGACACCTATACCGACCAGGATGAAAAGAAGGACGGGGAGGTAGGGCTCTAGGTTCATCTGCGCTCCGCAATCGCTATTGCCACGGGCCGAACCCGTGACTTTTCTTGTCTGGTGCCGTCGGCGAGACTCGAACTCGCACAGCTTTCGCCACTACCCCCTCAAGATAGCGTGTCTACCAATTTCACCACGACGGCGTTGTCGTTTTGTCTAATTTGCCCGGCTAGCGCGAGGCGTTTGACCGCTCTACGGACAGCCTCGGAGTTTACCTTGAAACCATGGCGCTTCCCTTGTACGCAGGCGAGAAAGTGCAAGGGCCCGCGATGCGGGCCCTTGCCAAAAAGACGGTGGGCCCCAGAGGGCCTGCGCCTTAGCGCTTGGCGGGAATTTCAGCGGCGCCAGAGGCCTTGGGCGCTGCAGGGATAACTGCCGAGGCCGGCGCCGAGGCCGCCGCGGGCGTGGCGCTACCCGGGATCTGGGCGGCTGCGCCCGAAGCCGCGGCCGCAGGTGCCGCGGGCGTGGTGCTGACCGCGCGTTCGAGCACGCTGCCGGTGTCGGCGGGACGGGCGGAGCCCAGGTAGGCCAAACCCAGGGTGCACAGGAAAAACACGGTGGCCAAAATAGCCGTAGTGCGAGAGAGGAAATTCGAGCTGCCGCTGGCGCCAAACAGGCTGCCCGAGCCGCCGGTACCAAAGGCCGCCCCCATGTCGGCACCCTTGCCTTGCTGGACGAGGATGAGGCCGATCATGCCCAGCGCGGACAAGAGCTGGACGGTCAGGATCAGGTTGAACAGAAAACTCATGGAAATGGACTCCTAAAAGTGGGGCAGCGGCCTAGGCGGCACGGGCCGAGGCAATGATCTGAAGAAAGTCGGCTGCCTTGAGCGAGGCGCCACCGATAAGGCCGCCGTCGATATCGGGCTGGGCCAGCAAACTGGCGGCATTGGCGGCGTTCATGCTGCCACCGTAAAGCAAGCAAATGCGGTCGCTGTGGGCCGTAGCGGCCTTGAGCTGGGCGCGCAGCACCGCGTGGACCTGCTGCGCCTGTTCGGGCGTGGCCGTCTTGCCGGTGCCGATCGCCCACACGGGCTCGTAAGCGACCACGATTTCGCTGATGCAATGGCCGTTGTCGTGGATCACGGCGGCCAGCTGGCGTTTGACGACCGCCTCGGTCTGGCCGGCCTCGCGCTCGGCCAAGGTCTCGCCCACGCAGACGATGGGCGTGATGCCCTGGGCCAGCGCGGCACGCGCCTTGTGAGACACGAGCGCATCGGATTCGCCGTGGTACTGGCGACGCTCGGAGTGGCCGACGATGGCGTAGCGGGTGCCGAAGTCACGCAGCATGCGGGCCGACACCTCGCCGGTGTAGGCGCCCTGTTCGTGCTCGGAGACATCCTGCGCGCCCCAGGCCAGGCCACTGCCCTGACACAGCGCCTGCACCTGCGCCAGGTAAGGCGCGGGCACACACACGGCGGCATCGCACGACGAGGCCTGGGCAGACAGGCCCGCCACGATGGCGCGCACCAGCGCCTCGTTGGCCTCTCGGCCCCCGTTCATCTTCCAGTTGCCGGCGATGAGTTTTTTCTTCATGGCTGCTTGGGCGATGGGATGTGGCCGGTCACCAGGTCAGCACGATCTTGCCGACGTGCTGGTTGGATTCCATGAGCACGTGGGCGTCTGCCGCCTTGGCGGCTGCAAACGTGGAATGGATCACGGGCTTGATCTTGCCGGCGGCGATCAAGGGCCAGACATGTTGGCGCAAGGATTGCGCGATTGCGGACTTGAAGGCCACCGGGCGCGGACGCAGGGTGGAGCCGGTGATCTGCAGGCGGCGACGCAGCACCAGGCCGGCGTTGAATTCGCTCTGGATCCCGCCTTGCACCGCGATGATCACCAGACGACCGTCCTCGGCCAGGCACTCGACCTCACGGGCGACGTAAGCACCGGCGACCATGTCCAGGATCACGTTCACGCCGACGCCGCCGGTCAGGCGCTTGGCCTCCTCGGCGAAATCGTGCGTGCGGTAGTTGATGGCGTGGTCAGCCCCCAGCGCCAGACAGGCCTGGCATTTGGCGTCACTGCCGGCAGTGACCAGCACCGTCGCCCCCATGGCCTTGGCCATCTGGATGGCGGTCACGCCGATGCCGCTGCTGCCGCCTTGCACCAGCAAGGTCTCGCCGGCTTGCAAGCGGGCGCGGTCAAACACATTGCTCCAGACGGTGAAGAAGGTCTCGGGCAGCGACGCCGCCTCGATGTCCGACAAACCCTCGGGCACAGGCAGGCACTGGCCCACCGGGGCCACGCAGTACTGGGCATAGCCGCCCCCAGCGACCAGAGCGCACACGCGGTCACCGACCTTCAAGCCCGCACGGGCCATGGCCGCCGCGTCGCCGCTCTCGATCACGCCGGCCACTTCGAGGCCAGGAATGTCCGAGGCGCCAGGCGGCACCGGGTAGTTGCCGGTGCGCTGGAGCACGTCAGGGCGGTTGACGCCGCTGGCCGTCACGCGAATCAGCAACTCACCCGCCGCCGCTTCGGGCGCAGGGCGTTCGGCGGGCTGCAGCACCTCGGGGGCGCCGTATTCGCGGATCTCGACAACTTTCATGTGGGCTTTTCGTCAAAAAGCCCGTGCCGGCAGGCACGGGCCATGGGGTTGGCAGGGACGCGTTTACTCGCCCTGTGCTTCAGGCTGCGGCTCGCGCGCGGGGCGATCGAGCAGCGCCTTCATGGACAGCTTGACGCGGCCCTTTTCGTCGGTCTCGAGCACCTTCACGCGCACGACCTGACCTTCGGACAGGTAGTCGGTGACCTTCTCCACGCGCTCGTGAGCAATCTGCGAGATGTGCAGCAGACCGTCCTTGCCAGGCAGCAGATTGACCAGCGCGCCGAAGTCCAGGATCTTGGTGATCGGGCCTTCGTAGACCTTGCCGATTTCGACTTCGGCGGTGATCTGCTCGATGCGCTTCTTGGCCTCGTCGGCCTTGGCGGCGTCGGTGGCGGCGATGGTGATGGTGCCGTCTTCCTCGATGTTGATCTGGCAACCGGTTTCTTCGGTCAGCGCGCGAATG
>CANHSE010000069.1 GCA_947463025.1 Comamonadaceae bacterium | reverse complement strand
TTGGAGGACGCCGCGGCCGACATCGTCTCGCGTCTGAGTCCGGACGGGGCGATGGTGATGATTCAAAACGGGCTGCCCTGGTGGTACTTCGAGGGCATCGACTCGCCCTTCGCGGGATCGCCCCTGCCGTGCCTGGATCCAAGCGGGCGGCTGCGGGCGCAGATTCCGCTGGCGCGTGTGGTGGGCGCCGTGATTTACCGGCCCGTCACCCAGCTCGCACCCGGAAAGATTTTCCTGCCCGAGATCATGCCGCCGCGACTGTGGATCGGCGAGGTGGACAACCGCATCTCGCAGCGGCTGCGCGCCATTGCCGACCTCGTGAGTCGAGCGGGCTTGCCCACCGAGCCGACGCCTGACATTCGGCAGGCCAAGTGGCAAAAGCTGATGATGAATTTGATCTGGAACCCGCTGTGCGCGATCACCCAGTCGTCGCCGGGGCACATTGTCGCCAGCCCCTTGGCGGCGGACATGGTGCGCCTCATGCTGGGCGAGGGCAGTGCCGTGGCGCGCAGCGTGGGTGTGTCGGTCCAGGCCGACCCCGACGCCGAGCTCGAGCGCATACGCCAAAACTTCACGCAACAGCCGTCCATGCTGCAGGACGTTCGGGCCGGCCGCTCGATCGAATCCGATGCCATCGTCAATGCAGTGGTGGACATGGCACGTCTGACCGGCGTGCCCGTGCCCACCTTGAAATCCGTGGCGGCGTGGCTGGACGTACTCAATCAGGCGGTGATTCGCCAGGGCCAAGGCATCGGGTTTTTGCCCAAGCCCTAGAGGGCTATCCTCTTGGCCATGAGCGTTGCGACGGCCACCCCACCTGCTTCCCGAGTCGGCTTGATCGCCAACCTGCTGGGGCAGCTCGCCTTTGGCCTGATTGCCATGACCGTCTGCATCCCCTCGATGCAGGAATGGTCGGCCCTGCTCGATGCCACGCAGGCGCAGGTGCAGCTCACGTTCAGTGGCTATGTGTTCGCCTATGGCGGCTTCCAGTTGGTCCACGGGCCTTTGTCGGACCGCGTGGGTCGCAAGCCTGTGCTTCTGGGGGGCCTGGCGGTGGCCATCGCGGGCTCGGCGCTGGCGGCATTCGCGCCCAACGTGCAGTGGCTGATCGCTGCGCGTGTGTTGCAAGGCGCGGGCACAGCGGCGGGCATGGTGGCCAGCCGCGCCCTGATCCAGGACCTGTTTAACGGGCCCCATCGCACCCGCATGATGGCCTTCGTCGGCATGACCATGGGCCTGTGCCCGCCGCTGGCCACGCTGGTGGGCGGGCAGTTGCATGTGCGTCTGGGCTGGCAGTCGAACTTTGTTTTGCTGGCGGTGCTCGGGACACTGCTGCTGGTGGCGGGCTGGCGTGGCTTGCCTGCGGCGGCGCCAGCGCCGCGCAGCGACGCGCACTGGCTGGGGCAGCTGGTGTCGGGGTATGTGCGCCTGCTGGGAGAACGCGTGTTTCTGTTGTATGTCGCCTGTGTGGCTGCTACCACGGCCACCATGTACACGTTCATGGCCGGCGCGCCCATCGTGCTCGGGGGCTACGGCGTGAAGCCCCAGCACCTGGGCTGGTACATCATGGCCGTGCCCTTGCCCTATATCCTGGGCAATCTGCTGGCGGCCCGCCTGGTGCATCGACTTGGAGATCGCTGGCTCATGGGCCTGGGCCATGGCGTCACCCTCACAGGCCTGTTCCTGATGCTGTCACTGGCGCTGGCGGGCGTGAATTCGCCGCTGGCATTGGTGCTGCCGCTGACGCTCATGGGCGCAGGCCATGGCTTGTTGATGCCGCCTGCCCTGTCCGGTGCGGTGGGCGTGCTGCCCGCGCTCGCCGGTGCGGCGGCGGCGATTGCCGGCTTGTTGCAGCAGCTGGCCGGTGCGCTGGGCGGTTACGCGGTGGGCCTGGTGACGCATCGAGACGGCGTGAACCTCGCGTGGATGATGCTGGCGCTCGGCGTGTGTGGGGCCTTGTCGATGCTAGGGCTGCCCCGGCGGGGGCGCTCAAATTCCGGGGTCGGGTGATTCGCTGTGCGGCGGATACGACGTGACGGCTTGGCGCTTCCAGTCGTCGAGGCATCAGCCCTTGGCGCGACGGCTGATGTCCTGGAACACATGGCGCTTGAAGGCCTGAGCGGCAGGCGAGAGTTTCTTGCCCGCGGGATGAACCATGTGCCAAACCGAGGGCAAGGGAAAGCCTTCGACTTGCATGATGCGTACGCCGTTTTCTTTTTCGTGTCCGTGTAGCGCGTGGCGCGACACCACGCCGATTCCCAAGCCCCCAGCGACGGATTCCTTCACCGACTCGTTGCTTCCCAGCTCGAGTCGAATGTGTGGCTTAAAGCGCATGCGACGCAAATGCTGATCGACCGCCATGCGCGTGCCCGATCCCTGCTCGCGCAGGATGAAGCGGCAGTCGGCCAGATCCTTGAGCGTGAGCGGCCCCTGTCGCGCGATCGGATCGTACGTGGACGCGATCACGACGATGGGATTGGGCATGAAGACCTCGTCCGCCAGATCCATGTGGGCGGGTGGCATGGACATGATGTAGAGGTCGTCCCGGTTGTCGGTCAATCGCTGCACCACGCCGTCTCGGTTCAGGATCTCCAGTGACAGGTCGATGTCGGGATGCTTCTTGCAGAAGGCGCCGATCAGACGCGGCATGAAGTACTTGGCCGTACTGACTACCGCCAGCCGCAGCTTGCCGCGTGACAGGCCCTTGAGGCCATCGACCTCTTGCTCGAAGCTCTCCCAGGTTTGCACCATCTGACGCACCGTCACAGCCAGGGCCTGACCGGCTTCAGTCAGGTGAATGCGCTTGCCCACCAATTCGTAAACCGGCAGGCCCACCGACTGGCTGATTTCCTTGAGTTGCATCGACGCCGTGGGCTGCGTCACATGCAGAGACTTGGCGGCTGCACTGACGCTGCCGGTCTCTGCAAGCGCCAGAAAGAGGCGCATTTGCCTGAAGGTGATGTGCATAGATATTAGTCTATTTAAAACGGCATAAAAATCGATTTTTACTTATTCAAGGTCGCGCCTAGCATGGCGGAAAGGAAAACCCCACCATGCACAATCTTCTCGACCCTGCGATCTTGTTCTTCGTCTTTGGCCTGCTAGCCGGCGCCTTGCGCTCCAACCTGGAGATCCCGCCGGCCATTGCGAAGTTTCTTTCTCTCTACCTGTTGATGGCGCTCGGCCTGAAGGGCGGCTTCTCGCTGGCAGCGTCCGGTCTGAACCCCTCCATCGCGGTAAGCCTGGGTGCGGCCGTCGCCTTGGCCTTTGTGGTGCCCGCCTTGGGCTATGCCTTGCTGCGTCGCTATGTGTCCCGTTATGACGCAGCGGCCGTCGCGGCCTCCTATGGGTCGGTCAGCGCCGTGACCTTTGTCACCGCCATGCAGTACCTTGAAGGCGTGGGCTTGCAGGCGGGCGGCCACATGACCGTGGCCATGGTGTTGATGGAGTCGCCCGCCATCATCATGGCAGTGCTGCTGGCCAACCAGCTGCGGCAGTCGGCCTCCACCGTGGTGCCCACGGGTTCGGGCACTGCCGCACTTTGCGGCGGCCCTGGGACATCCCCAACCTTGGGCAAGATCCTGCACGAGTCCTTCACCGACGGCGCACACCTGCTGCTGCTCGGCGCGATGGCGGTGGGTTACCTGAGCGGAGAGTCTGGCAAGACGATGATGCAGCCCTTCTCCGGCGACCTGTTCAAGGGCATGCTGGCCTTCTTCCTCTTGGACATGGGCCTGATGGTGGCGCGCAACTTCCAGGAGGCCCGCAAGGCCTCGCCGGTGTTGATCGGGTACGCGCTGATGGGCCCCGTGGTCCATGCCACCCTGGCGCTGGGCCTGGCCTGGCTGCTGTCGCTGCCCGCAGCGGACACCGCCATGCTCATGGTGCTGGCCGCCAGTGCCTCGTACATCGTGGTGCCGGCGGTGCTGCGCTACGCGATCCCGGAGGCCAACCCTGCGCTCTATTTCGGCTTGAGCCTGGGACTGACCTTCCCGTTCAACATCTTGGTCGGCATTCCGCTGTACACGGCGATCGCGCAAAGGGTACTCGGCTAGGTACCGGTCGGTTTAGCGTGCGCGGGCCTGGATGGCCGCCAGCATCCGTGCGCGAGACGGCGTGTCCACGCCGCGGGTCAGCCAGCCAGTGCCGGCTAACTCGCGGTCCAGGGCCTGCGCTTGTTGTGTGTCCCCCTGCATTGCACAGGCCTGCGCCATGAGCGCCAGCGCCCCTGCGTAATCGAGCACGGTGCCGGGTCGTTCGGTATCGACTTGTTGACGAAACGCGCGCAGTGCATCTCCTAGGTGGTTCTGCGCCTCCTGCCCATGGCCTTGCGCCAGCAGCACCCGCCCGATGTCCAGGTTCGCCAGCGCCAGATCGCGCTGCCACCCCTCGGGCTTTTCGCCTTGTTGCAGCAGGCTCTGGCTGATCTCCAGATTGCTGCGGTGGTGAACCAGCGCCTGCACCGAATCGCCGCGGGATTCCTGTAGCGATCCCAGTTCTGCGTGCAGGTCGCTCAGAGTGTCCAGCCAGCCCGCATGACGTGGATCCCTCTCCAGCATCGATGAATAAATCCCGAAGGCCTGCTCATAACCCACCTGTGCGCGTGCCAGTTCGCCCTGCGAGGCGTGCACCGCGGCCAGGCGCGTGTGGGCGGTTGCCAGGGTCTCTTGCAGGTCCAGGTTGTCGCCGTCCTTGAGGGCCAGTCGCTGCGCGATCTCCAGCGCCTGCTGCGCGTGGGAGGCCGCATCGCTCCAGGCCTGTTGCGCCCACTGCAGCTCGGCCATCCAGTTGTGGGCGTCGGCCAGTCCGCGCTGCCAGGTCGTGTTCTTGGGCGAGCGCGTCACCGACTGCTGCTGGATCTCCAGGTTGCGCGCTCCCAGCGCCAGGGCTTCATCCATCTGCCCCAGGGCCCGCAGGATCGAGCTCAGACGCCGAGACTTCAGACCCAGCGAGCGTTGCCAGCTGGGATGGACGGGGTCTTTGCGGATCAAGCCGTCGACGATGGCCAGGCTGCGGCGCATCGGGGCCAAGGCCCGTGTGGGATCGCCCATGGCTTGCAGGAGGCCGCCCATCTTGGCGCACGAGTCCGCCAGATCGCCTTGCCAGGTCGCATGGGCCGGATCCATGGCGGCCAGGCGCTCGCTCATGGCCAGCCCGCGCTCGTAATCGGCCATCGCAGCATCCAGATCGCCTGCCGATTGCAGCAGCGAGCCTCGGCGTTCGTACGCGTCGCCCAGATTGCGCAGGTAGTCGGTGTTGTCGGGGTCCTGCTTGACCAGGCGCTCTCGGAGCTGCACGCTCTGGCGCGCGCTTTCCAAAGCGTCGGCGGTCTGCCCCATGGTGTCCATCAGCAGGCTGATGTTGTGGTGGCTGACGGACAGCGACCGCATCCACTCGGCCACCTGCGGTTCGCGATCGTGTAGCTGCTGCAGCAGGCTTTGGAACTGCCGGTATTCGCCCAAGGCGCCGGGCAGGTCGCCCTTGGCCTTGAGCAAGATGCCGATGTTGTTGTGGCTACCGCCTACCTGGCGCTGGTAGGTCGCGTTCTGCGGGTCAGACTGTCGAAGTTCTTCGCGTAGCGCCAGCGCCCGGCGATGGGCCGCCAGTGCCTCGTCGAGTTCGCCCAGGGCGCGCAAGATGTTCCCGATCGCATTCAGGCTATTACCCACCAACACCTTGTACTCGCGGCGGTCCGGCGCATCCGCGAGCAGGGTTTCGCGCAGCGCCAGTCCGATGCGCTGTTCGGCCAGCGCCGCCTCGACATCGCCCTGATCTCGGATGATTTCTGCGATCCGGACATGGGTGGTGCTACGCGCTCGCATCACCGCCGCGTCTTGCGCATTCAGGGCCGTGAGGCGATCCCAGATCGCCTGCGCCGCGCGGAACTCGCTCAGCCCCGCGGCGCTGTCACCCTTTTGTCGCAGCACCTGCCCCAGGAGGTGGTGGCTTTCGGCGGCTCGATGCAGTTCCTCTGCGCTTGCCTGTGCGCGCCCTGCGACTTGCGCCGCCCAGCGGGCTGCGTGTTGCGCGGGCGCAAAGGCCAGCGCGAGCGAGCGGCTTTCCCAATGGCGCGCGACTTCGAGCGCGATGCGATCCTGAGCGGCCACGTCACGCGCCAGCGCCTGCAAGTCGAACACATGACGCTCAATAAAGGCGGGCATCACCGCGTCCGCCGCAGTGCCGCGGGCATCCCAGGCGCGAAGTAGTTCGCGCGCCAGGGGCACCACGCCGTCATCTAGGTCGGTGGCAAAGGGGCCAGCCACCGGCTGGCGCGTGCGCTCGTCGATGCTGGTGAGCCAACTGCGCAGGCTGGACTGGGTGAAGCGCACGGTGTCCCACGCGGGATCGTGCGCGCCTTGTGCGGACTGGATCGACACCATCGATCCCAGCTGCCCCAAGCGCCGTCGCACCTCGGTCAGCGAGATGCCCAGCGTGCCGGCCAGGACAGCCAGCGGTGTGGGGTCGGGCGAGGCCAGCATCAGCGCCAGCAGCGGCTGGATCTGGGCTTCGAACGCGCCGGCTTGCACGAAACGCCGTTTGAAGGTTTGCAGATAGGCAGCTTGCATCCCGCGTGGCAACTCGATCACGTCTTCAGGGTTGCAGCGGCCCTGGCGGATTTCCTCGAGCAGCAGCACGGCGTATTGGAAGGCGCCTTCGCTGCGATCGACCATCTGGTCCAGAATCTGCGCTGTGGTGCTGCGATCCTGGTCGGCCAGTTCGCGCTCCAGGTAAGCGCGCACGTCGGCGCGCTGCTCGGCGTCGTCACCTGCCAGCGGGATCAACGTGACATCCGACATCCAGGTCTGCACCTCGACATCCGGCTGGCTGGTCACAGCCAGTCGCAGCCACGCGGGCAGCTTGCGCCACTCCTGGCCCACCAGCTCGGCCAGGTCGTTGGAGCCATCGGGCTGCGTGGCTTCATCCAGGGCATCGATGACCGCCAGCCAGGGCTTGTCGGGGGCGGGAAAGTCGCCCGCTAGCGGCCCGACCAGCAGCGCGTCGAACAGGGCGCGTGCGTCCTTCTCGATTTCGCGCTCCAGGTCCAGCGCCATCAGGCGCGTGCGGTAGGTGTCCAGGTAGGTCGACAGCTGGTAGGCGATCGACAAAATCGCGCGTCGCGGGTCGCCTTTGTCCACATGACCGGCGACGCAAAAATGCACAGCGCCCGTCTCTCCCCACTGGTGGGCCAGCATGGCCGCGATCGCGCTCTTGCCCAGGCCCGAGCCACCACAGAGCCAGACCACCTGCCCACCGCGCGGATCGTCCAGCCACTGGCGCAGACGCTCGAACAGCGACTTGCGGCCATGAAAGCGCGCCACATGGCGCTCGATGTCGCCCAGGTAGTTCAGCGGTTGCAGGATCCGCAGCAGGCGCTGCTGCCCGCCTTCGAAATCGAGCTTGTCTTGTTCGATCGCCTCGCACAGACGCGCCATGCGCACGTTGAAGCGATCCGGTTTCTGGGCCGCGGGTACGGCGTCGCGCCAGTCCAGGTACTGGATGCGGCAGATCGAGGTGGGCGCGCCACCGGGTACGTCGGTCAGTAGCACCGGGATGATGGTCTTTTGCCGCTCCAGCGCCTTGGCCAGCTCGTTCAGGCAATACCCGTCGGGGCGGCGTACCGAGTGCGGTGTCATGGTCAGAACCACCCGATCGCACCAGTCCAGTCCGCGCTCGATGCGGTCTTCCCAATCCAGGCCGATGCCCAGTTGCTCCTCGTCGAACCAGACCTCGTGTCCGCGCGCCTCCAGGGCCACCTTGAGCGCGCGCACTTCGCCGACGAAGGTGTCACGGCCATAGCTCAGAAAGAGCTTGAGCTTGCGCGCAGGCTCGCCGGGCAGGGCGGTCGGGACGAAGGTGGGCGCCGGTGCCGACGCCGGTGTGGCGACGGGCGTGACCGCTGGCGCCGGGGTCGCAGCGGGAATCGTGACCGCTGCGGGCTGTGCACTGACCGCCAAGGGAAAGTATTGGGCGATCGCCGCCAGCAGTCGCTTGCGATGCCCGACGGATTGCACACCGATCTCGCGCAGGTCGTCTGCGTCCAGGCGGGCCAGAGCCCACGTGTCGATGTGGTGGGCACGCATCGCGCGGGCGTAGTCGCCCAGGCCCAGCGTTTGCAGCCAGTGGCTGACTTTTTCCAGGTCGGCGTCGGTGGGCAGTTGCATGGCGGCTTCAGTCCTTGGGCGTCTCGGGCCGTGTCCAACGGTGCGCCCACTCCAGCATCTCGGCCAGCGCATGCAGGATCGATTCGCGGGCGCGGTAGGCATGGCCTTCACGGGGCAGCATCACCAGGCGGGCGGTGCCGCCATTGCCGGCGACGGCGGCATACAGGCGCTCGGACTGCATGGGGTGCGTGCCGGGGTTGGGGTCCGTCTCCCCGTGGATCAACAGCAGCGGCGCCTGGATCCGGTGTGCGTGCGTGAAGGGCGAGACGCGGTGGTAGGTGTCCGGCGCCTCCCAGTAGCTACGGCGTTCCTGTTGGAATCCGAAAGGGGTGAGGCTGCGGTTGTAGGCGCCGTTGCGGGCAATACCGGCCGCGAACAGATTGCTATGCGCCAGTAGGTTAGCCACCATGAAGGCGCCGTAGCTGTGCCCCGCTACCACCACGCGCTGGCGATCGATCAGGCCCCGCGCGTCCAGTGCATCGATGGCCGCAGCGGCCGAGGCCACCACCTGCTCGACGAAGGTGTCGTTCATGGTGCGGGTGTCGCCCACCACGGGCATGGCCGCATCCATCAGCACGGCCCAGCCCTGCGTCGCAAAGTAGGTGACCGAGGCGCCCACCGGTCGCACATAGGCCTGGGCCGAGGCGCGGACCTGGCCGGCGGTGCCGGCATCCGAGTGGTCCACAGGGTAGGCCCAGATCACCAAGGGCAGCCGTTCGCCAGCGCGTCGTGATTTGGGCAGATACAGCGTGCCCGAGAGCGGCACGCCATCCGCGCGCGGGTAGCGAAAGATTTCGCGGGTAACGCTGTCCATGCGCAAGGCGCCGTCCGCGGGCGTGCTGAGACACCGGCGTGTGCCGCTTTGCGCGTCGTGCAGCCACAAGGAAGGTGCGTCGACGGGCGTCTCGCGCTGCACCAGCAGCGTCAGATCCTGTGCGCCCGCGGGCGAGAGCACGGCGAGCACGCGCTCGAGCGCATCGTCGGCGCTGCAAAACAGGCGCTCGGTGGTGCCGCTGTCCAGATCGATGCGGTCCAGGAAGGGGCGCGGTCCTTCGGGTGTGGCGCCGTCCCCGATCAGCCAGGCATGCGCGCCGTTTTGCCGGATCGTGCGGCTGCCCGCATGCCGCAGCACAAAGTCGCCCGGATCTTGGTAGGCGTCGCGATCGCCATGGTCGAACAGCCGCTGCGCAGGCTGCGCCAGGTCACCCAGCGACACGCGTGAGGTGATACGCCAGCGGCGATCGCGATCGAGCTCGGTCACCAGAGCCTGCCCAGGCTGCGCAGTCCACAGCAGGCCGGTCACGCGATGCGGCAGCCGGATCCGCTCCCGCGCGGCATCGGTGAAGGGCGCATCCAGCGTCCACAGCGCGTCACGGTGGTCGGCGACCCGTTTGGGATCGCCGCCATCCAGCGCCTGGACCCAGCACAAGGAGGCGGGCGATGCGGCCTGCCACATCACCCCACGCGGGCCGGTGCGCACGCCAAAGCGCGGCGTGTCGTCGGCCAGGGGCAACTGCGCGATGCGCGCGACGGGTTCGCCCTGCGCTGAGCACACGTCCACCACGCGCGGAAATCCCCAGTGACCCACGCGGTAGGAATAGGGCGGCACCAACTGCACGGACAACAGGTAGCGCCCGTCGGGCGAGGGTGCCACCGAGTCGAGCAGGCCGGGCGCGCCCACGCTGCGGGCGATGCCGGTGACGACATCCACGGCGGTCCATTGCGCGGTGGCGTAGTGGGTGAACAGCGCCTCGTCGTACGTGTCACGCAGCAGGTCTTGGTAGGTGGCGACCGGGGACTTGCGCGCGATGCTTTCCTGCACCGCAGGGCCTAAAGGTGCGGGTGGCTGCGGCGGCGCGTCACCGCGTTGGGCCGGGATCGCGGGCAGCCAGAGGGTGCGGCCGTCGTGCGCATACACCAAGGGCTGCTCCATCAGCACGTCGTTCACGCGCACGCCCTCGACCCGGCGCAGCGCGCCGGTGGCGGCGTCGCCCAGCCACAGCTCGGTGCACGTGGGTGTGTCGTGCGTGAAGGCGAAGCTCGCGCCCTCGGGCGAGAACAGCGGCAGGCTGATGCGCGCGTCCTCGGGCAAGGCCAGGGTCTTGCGTGCGCCATCCGCCAGGCGCAGCCACGACAGGCGCTGGCCGTAATGCAGGTGTTGGCGCGATCCGCGCGCGGGCGACAGCCGCACGCCGGCCAGGCTCACGATCGGCTCGGCGACATGCGCCAGCGGGGGGTGGGTCGCAGCGTCGATCAGCAGCAACACGTCACCCGCCGGGCTCGCCACTGCAATCGGCGGGCGCGGCGCATCCACCAGCGCCACGACTTCGGGCGCCGGCCTCTTGAATCCGCATTCCGTCGGCGGCTCAGGGGCCAAACGCTCCACCGGGGTCTTTCGTAGAAATCAGCTCTTCAGTGTAGTGGAGGTGTGGGACATGACGCGGGGCGGCAGAGGGGGAGGTACTGCTTTAGTCGTGTTGCATCGGCGCCGACTCGCGCGGCCCGCGTGGGGGCTCTGCTTGACCGGCTCATCCGTGATCAAGATGATTAAAAAGATGAGTCGTTTGATCACCTTCCTTTTGGCTTGTCTCGCCTCGGCGAGCCTGCACGCCGCGCAGCCGCGTGCCTTTGATCTGTGGGATGGCTTTCGCATGGACGCCAAGCCGGGCGACCAGCACTGGCTGGCGGCTTCCCCCTACACCCTGCACTTCACCAAGAGCGACGAGCACCGCACCGTGTTTGGGCTGGGGCTGGAGCGTCAGCGCGAAAGCGGCCAGATCACGGGTCTGGGTCTGTTTCGCAACTCCTTTGGTCAGCCCACGGCCTACCTGTATCCCTGGGGCCAGAAGTTTGATCTCGCGGGCCTGCCCGGAAGCTATTTCAAGGTGACCGGCGGGGTGCTGTGGGGCTATCGCGACCAGTACCGCGACAAGATTCCCCTGAACCAACTGGGCGTTGCGCCCGCGGTGATCTTCACGCTGGGTCACCAGGTAGGCCCCTACCGGGCGGGCCTGAACTTACTGGGTAATTCGGGTTTGATGCTCGAGTTCAGCCGCCGGCTCTGAGGCCCGGAGGGCGTCGGTACAATCGCGCGTTTTCGTCGCGCGTCGCGCTCCCGCGCTGGCCCGACCCCGTAGCCCGGACTCTTGTCAGCTGCCGCCATGCGGTGGGGCGCGCACCGGGCGCGGTGACTCCAAAGGAATTTCCATGAGCTTGAAATGCGGCATCGTCGGCCTGCCCAACGTCGGCAAGTCGACCCTGTTCAACGCCCTGACCAAGGCCGGCATCGCCGCCGAAAACTACCCGTTTTGCACCATCGAACCCAACACCGGGGTCGTCGAGGTGCCTGACCCGCGCCTGGCGCAGCTGGCGGACATCGTCAAACCCGAGCGCGTCGTGCCGGCCATCGTCGAGTTCGTCGACATCGCAGGCCTGGTGGCGGGCGCGAGCAAGGGCGAGGGCCTGGGCAACCAGTTCCTGGCGCACATTCGCGAGACCGATGCCATCGTCAACGTGGTGCGCTGCTTCGAAGATCCCAATGTGATTCACGTCGCCGGCAAGGTCGACCCCATCGCCGACATCGAGGTCATTCAGACCGAGTTGTGCCTGGCCGATCTGGGCACCGTCGAAAAGGCCCAACACCGCGCCTCCAAGCTCGCCCGCAGCGGCGACAAGGAAGCGGCCAAGCTGATCGCGCTCTTGACCAAGGTCCAGGCTGTTCTGGACCAGGGCAAGCCGGTGCGCACCCTGGATTTGTCGTCCGACGAACAGGCTCTGCTCAAACCCCTGTGCCTCATCACCGCCAAGCGCGCGATGTTCGTGGGCAATGTGAGCGACGACGGTTTTGACAACAACCCCTTCCTGCAGCGCCTCGAGGCCTTTGCCGCCTCGCAGAACGCGCCCGTGGTGGCCATTTGCGCCAAGATGGAAGCCGACATGGCCGACATGAGCGACGAAGACCGCACCATCTTCCTGGAGGAAATGGGACAAACCGAGCCGGGTCTGAATCGCCTGATTCGCGCGGCCTTCACCCTGCTGGGGCTGCAGACCTACTTCACCGCGGGTGTGAAGGAAGTGCGCGCCTGGACCATCCGCATCGGCGACACCGCGCCGCAAGCCGCGGGCGTGATCCACGGGGATTTCGAGCGTGGCTTCATCCGCGCCCAGACCATCGCCTTTGACGACTACATCCAGTTCAAGGGCGAGACCGGCGCCAAGGACAACGGCAAGATGCGCAGCGAAGGCAAGGAATACGTCGTCAAGGACGGCGATGTGATGAACTTCTTGTTCAACGTCTGAG
>CANHSE010000068.1 GCA_947463025.1 Comamonadaceae bacterium | reverse complement strand
GCGCGCGGGCGCCGCTACTCGCATCTGCGGGTTGATGGCACCTTCTTGCCCACCACCGGCTTTCCGCGCCTGGACCGTTTCAAGGAGCATACGGTGGAACTGCCGGTGTGCGACTTCATCGTGCGACCCGAGAACGAGGCGATGCTGCGCGAGCACCTACCCATCGCCCTCGAGCATGGCAAGGGCGTGCTGCACGTGCTCGCGCCGCTGGACGGCTTGCGCAACGCCATTCAGATCGGTATGGAAAGCCATCAGCACATCGGCCAGGTCGAGGTGTTTTCCACCCGACGCGCCTGCCCGGTGTGCAGCACCTCCTACGCGGAACTGGATCCGCGTCTGTTCTCGTACAACAGCAAGCACGGTTGGTGTCCTGACTGCGTGGGCACTGGCGTCAAGCTCACGCGCGAGCAGCGCCGTGCCTATGACGAGACCCTGCAAGCCGAAGACAACAAGGGCCGCGAGCAGACCTTCGCCGAGCCTGAGGTCGAAGACGTGAGCGACGAAACCTGCCCCAGCTGCCAAGGCACACGGCTGAACGCACAGGCGCGCAGCGTCAAGTTCAATGGGGTGGGGATTGCGGATATTGCGGCCCTCTCGGTGATCGAGGTGCGTCGCTGGATCGAGGGCCTTCAGCTCGAGGGCGTGCTGTCCGGGCGCGAGCAGGGTATCGCGCGTGACCTGATCCCCGAGATCAAGAGCCGCCTCGAATTTTTGGAGGAAGTGGGCCTGGGCTATCTCACGCTCGATCGTGGCGCGCCCACGCTCTCGGGTGGCGAGGCGCAGCGTATCCGCCTGGCGGCGCAGCTGGGCTCCAACCTGCAAGGCGTGTGCTACGTGCTGGACGAACCCACCATCGGCCTGCACGCGCGTGACAACCAGATCCTGCTGAACGCCCTGCACAAACTGGGTGACAAGGGCAACACTCTGGTGGTGGTGGAACACGACGAGGACACCATCCGCCGTGCCGATCACATCATCGACATCGGCCCCGGTGCTGGCAAGCGCGGTGGGCGTGTCGTCGCCCAGGGAACGGCCAGCGAGGTCACAGCCAACCCCGACTCACTCACAGGCCGCTACCTGCTGCACGCCATACGCCACCCGCTGCAGGCCCGGCGTGGCCGCCCCGAGGGCATGCTGCATCTGCGTCGCGCCAGCTTGCATAACCTGCAGCAGGTTGATGTGGACGTGCCGCTGGGCCGCTTGGTGGCGGTCACGGGCGTGTCGGGCTCGGGCAAGTCGACACTGGCGCGTGATGTGTTGCTGCACAACGTGCAGCAGGCCGTCCAACAACGCAGCACCAAAGCGGGCCGCGAGGCCGACGACCGGGGCAAGCATCCGGCCTGGGTCGGCTGCGCGGCGCTCACCGGCTACCAGGGTATCGACCGCGTGCTTGAAGTGGACCAGACCCCCATCGGCAAGACGCCGCGCTCCTGCCCGGCCACCTACATCGGCTTTTGGGACACCATTCGCAAGCTCTTTGCCGACACGCTCGAAGCCAAGGCCCGCGGCTATGGTCCGGGGCGTTTCTCCTTCAACACCGGCGAAGGCCGCTGTGCGACCTGTGAAGGCCAGGGCCTGCGCACCATCGCCATGAGCTTCCTGCCCGATGTGAAGGTACCTTGCGAGTCCTGCCACGGCGCACGCTTCAACCCCGAGACCCTGGCCGTCACCTGGCGCGGCAAAAGCATCGGCGATGTGCTGCAGATGGAGGTGGACGAGGCGGTGGAATTCTTCGCTTCCATGCCCTCCATCAGCCATCCGCTGCAGTTGCTCAAGGACGTGGGACTGGGCTACCTCACCCTGGGCCAGCCCTCGCCCACGCTCTCGGGCGGCGAGGCGCAGCGGATCAAGCTGGTGACCGAGCTGTCCAAGGTGCGCGACGACGTCACGCGTCGGGGCCAGAAGGCGCCACACACCCTGTATGTGCTCGATGAACCCACGGTAGGTTTGCACATGGCCGACGTCGAAAAGCTTATACGCGTGCTGCATCGTCTGGTCGATGGTGGGCACAGTGTGGTGGTGATCGAGCATGACCTCGATGTCATCGCTGAAGCCGACTGGGTCATTGATCTGGGGCCCGAGGGCGGCAGCGCCGGTGGGCGCGTGGTCGCCACGGCCTCGCCGGAAGACGTGGTGAAAAGCCGTACCCACACCGGCATCGCCCTGGCGCCCGTGCTCGCGCGACACTGATCGTTGCATCGGCGACAGGGGTGTTCCCGGATTGCGGCCGCCGCACGCGGGGCGTTCAATCTGGGCTTACGCCTTCAGGAGACTTTCCATGCGCCGTCGTCAACTCGTGCAACTGGCCGCCGCTGCGGCCGCTTTTCCGGCTGTCCATGCACTGGCCCAATCGGGTCCGTTCCCGAA
Source organism: Comamonadaceae bacterium (assembly GCA_947463025.1). GTDB lineage: Bacteria > Pseudomonadota > Gammaproteobacteria > Burkholderiales > Burkholderiaceae_C > Ramlibacter. The sequence goes on along the minus strand of CANHSE010000068.1, from coordinate 10,139 downwards.
TCGACCGATCCGTCTGATCATCGCCTTCCCGGCTGGTGGCCCTACCGACATCACCATGCGCCAGCTGGCCGAGAATGCGGCTCGTATCCTGGGGCAGCCAGTGGTGATCGACAACAAGCCAGGTGCGGGCGGCGCGCTGCCCGCCACCATGCTGCAAACAGCGCCGGCCGACGGCTACACCCTGGCGCAGACGCCGCTGGGCGTGTTCCGACTGCCCTACACCACCAAGATCAACTGGGACCCCGTCAAGGACATCAGCTATATCCTGAACGTCACCGGCTATGCCTTCGGCATCGTCGTCCCCACCGAAGGCCCCATCAAGACGTGGGCTGATTTCGTGGCCTACGCGCGCGCCAATCCCGGCAAGCTCAGTTACGGCTCCACCGGCACCCTCACCAGCCCCCACCTGACCACCGAGCTGATCGCGCAGCAACTGGGCATCCAGCTCAATCACATCCCGTACAAGGGCAGCGCCGACCTGATGGCGTCCATCCTGGGCGGCAACATCATGGCCGCGGCCGATTCCACGGGTTTTGCCTCGCAGGTGGCGGCGGGCAAGCTGCGGGTGCTCAATACCTGGGGTGACAAGCGCCTGGAGAAATTCCCCGATGCGCCCACGCTGCGCGAATTGGGTATCAACATCGTGCAGAACTCGCCCTTTGGCATCGCCGCGCCGCGCGGTACACCCCCCGAGGTGGTGCAGCGCCTGCATGATGCGTTTAAGCGCGCCATGGAAGATCCCAGCTATGTGCAGGCCCTGGCCCGCTTTGACATGGTGCCGATCTACATGAGCTCAGCGGCCTACACCAAGTTCGCGCAGGACACCTTCGCCACCGAGAAGGCGCTGATCGAGAAGCTGGGGCTGGCCAAGCCCAATTGAGGGTGCTTCAGGCGCGCGCGTCCAGCACGGCGCGCGCCACCTGCGCAAAGCCTGCGCCGCGCTCGCCTGCGGCTACATAGCGGGGCGCGTGCCGTAGCACGCTGGCAAAGCGCTGGATGTTGGCCACACCCACCGCATTCGGAAAGTGCGCGAACATGCGTTCGTCGTTGGTCGAATCGCCTACATAGGCCCAGCGCGCGCACTCGGCATCCAGATCACGCCCGAGCAGCTCGCGCACGATCCAGCGCGCACCCGAGAGTTTGTCGTGGTCGCCGATCCAGCCGTTGATGTGGATGGAGCTCACCGTCGCATGCAGGCCTCGGGCGCGCATCATCGTCACCACCTGCTCGATGCGCGCCTGCGGCAGCTGCGTGAATTCGCTGTGGTCGATGGCGATATCGGTTTCGCGGCCGGCACTGTCTTGCGCCCGCTGCGCGCCTGGCACGGCCTGCACGATCTGGTGGGCCACGTCTTGCAGGCGCTGAAGATTGCGATCGCGGGTGGCCGCGTCTTGCCGATAGAGCTTGCGCAGGCGCCCATCGGCCTCGCGCACCAGGGCCACCGCGCCGTTCTCGGCCACGATGGCCTGCACCGGCCAGGCGCGTGCGAAGGGCTCACTCCAGCCCACGGGTCGGCCCGTCACGGCCATCACCTGCAGGCCCGCCTCGCGCAGCGCCGAGAGCGCCTGCAGCGCGTCGGCCGTGATGGCGCCCTCGGTGGTGAGCGTGTCGTCGATGTCCGTCAGCACGCCCACCAATGACTGGCGATCCGCCAGCGGCCATGCGTGCAGCGGCTTCATGCCCCCCAGACTCATGCCTGTAGCGCGAGCCCCGCGTGTTCGCGCAGTGGGTGAAAGTGGATCTTGGGAAAGCGCTCCTGCGCCAGCCGCACGTCATAGGGCGAGGTACACAGAAAGGCCAGGGCATCCGCCGCATCGCGCGCCATGCGCTGCGGGTAGGCGTCGGTGAAGGCGCGCAGTTCGGCCGGCGTGTCCGCCGTGATCCAGCGCGCGCCGGTGTACTGACAGCCTTCCAGGCGGATATCGGCGTCGTATTCGGCCTTCAGTCGGTGCTGCACCACCTCGAACTGCAGTTGGCCCACGGCCCCCAGCAGCATGGCGCCGCCGGCCTCGGGCTTGAACACCTGGATTGCGCCTTCTTCGCCCAATTGGGCCAGGCCCTGCTGCAACTGCTTGGTGCGCAGCGGGTTTCGCAAAAGCACCGTCATGAACAACTCGGGCGCGAAAAAGGGCAGGCCAGTGAACTGCAGGTTGGCACCATCCGTGATGGTGTCGCCCAGTTGCACCCCGCCGTGGGTGGTAAAGCCAATGATGTCGCCGGCATACGCTTCGTCCACTGCCTCTCGCCGCTGCGACAGAAAAGTCACCACCGAGGTGGGCCGCAGTTCCTTGCCGGTGCGTTGCACCTTCAGCTTCATGCCCGGCGTGTACTGGCCCGAGGCCATGCGCACGAAGGCGATGCGGTCTCGGTGGTTGGCATCCATATTGGCCTGCACCTTAAACACCACGCCGGCAAAGGCGGTCTCTTGCGGCTCGATGATTTTTTCCACCACCTGTCGGTTGACCACCAGCGAACTCTTGCGCGCTTGGGGCGGCGGCGCCAGATCGACCAGTGCATCGAGCACCTCCATCACGCCGAAGTTGTTCACGCCCGAGCCAAAGAACACCGGCGTCTGCTTGCCGGCCAGGAAGGCGGCATGGTCCCAGGCCGGTGACGCGCCGGCGGCCAGCTCCATGCTCTCGGCGGCGGCGTCGTATTCGCTGGCAAAGCGCTGGCGCAGCGTATCGGCGTCACTCAACGGAATCGTTTCGAAATCCTGGGGCCGTCGCTCGCTGCCGGACTCGAACACCGTCATGGCTTCAGTGCGCAAGTTCATGATGCCGCCGAAGCTCTTGCCCTTGCCCACCGGCCAGGTCATGGGCACGCAGGGCATGCCCAATTCGCGTTCGACTTCGTCGAGGATGTCCAGGGGCTCACGCACCTCGCGGTCCATCTTGTTCACGAAGGTGATGATGGGGGTGTTGCGTTGGCGGCAAACCTCGATCAGGCGCCGCGTCTGGGCCTCTACGCCGTTGGCGGCGTCAATCACCATCAAGGCGGAATCGACCGCGGTCAGCACCCGGTAGGTGTCCTCCGAGAAGTCCTTGTGGCCGGGGGTGTCCAGCAGGTTGATCACGTGGTCGCGATACAGCATCTGCATCACCGACGAGGCCACCGAGATCCCCCGCTGCTTTTCGATCTCCATCCAGTCGGAGGTGGCGTGGCGCGAGGCCTTGCGCGCCTTCACGCTGCCCGCGATTTGGATGGCGCCCGAGAACAGCAGCAGCTTCTCGGTCAGCGTGGTCTTGCCCGCGTCGGGGTGCGAGATGATGGCGAAGGTGCGGCGGCGCCGCGTTTCGGATGCGAAGGACACGAGAGGGGATTCCAGGCAGGCCGCCGCCGGCGCGGCAGGCGGGCAGGGCAGGCGCCCGGGGCGGGCGCGATGGTCTGGATTTTAAGCGCCCACGCTATAGTGCCGGTCATGCGCATATCTGCAGCTTTCCTGCTGGCGGCGATCGCTCTCCCCGCAGCGGCCCAGACCGTCGGCCGCTCGGGTGAGGCTGTCTACCGCGAGGCCTGCATGGCTTGCCACGCCAGCGGCCTGAACAAGGCCCCCAAGCCGGGTGACACCAAGGACTGGGCGCCCCGTATCCGCGAAGGCCAGGCCGGTCTGACGGCAGTGGCCTGGACCGGGATCCGCCAGATGCCCGCCAAGGGCGGCCGCGACGACCTGTCGCTCGAGGAGTTCTCCCGCGCGGTGGCCTGGATGGCCCGCCAGAGCGGCGGAAACTGGCAGGACCCGGACGCCGCCCTGCTTTCCCGCATCGACGCTGCGGTCAAGAAACGCGAGGCGCGTGCGAAAAAGCCCGCGAACAGCTAGAATCTCATCTTTCCGAGGAGCGTTGCAGCACCTTTTCAGGTGCGAGGCTCGGAACTTCATTCGCAACGACGCTCACCCACTGTTTCTGTGAGGTGAGTTCCCCCTCCCCCGGCAGGCCTTCCCTCGCAGGCAGTGGCTTTTCAGTTCCAACCTGATTTGGGAGCCACTATGAACGCCGTTTTGAAGCCCGTGCCCACCACGGATTGCGCCATCGCCGACCTGTCCCTGGCCGACTGGGGCCGCAAGGAAATCCGCATCGCCGAGACCGAAATGCCTGGTCTCATGGCCATTCGCGAAGAATTCGCCAAGGCCCAGCCCTTGAAGGGCGCCCGCATCACCGGGTCGCTGCACATGACCATCCAGACCGCCGTCCTGATTGAGACGCTGCAGGCACTGGGCGCCGACATCCGTTGGGCGTCGTGCAACATCTTCTCCACCCAGGACCATGCCGCCGCGGCCATCGCCGCCAACGGCACCCCGGTGTTCGCCATCAAGGGCGAGACGCTCGAGGACTACTGGGATTACACCCACAGCATCTTTGAATTCGGCCCCAAGGGTTCGGCCACCGAAGGCCCGAACATGATCCTGGACGATGGCGGCGATGCCACCATGCTGATGCACCTGGGTAAGAAGGCCGAGAAGGACCTGTCGGTCCTGGCCAACCCCACCAGCGAAGAAGAGCGCATCGTCTTTGCGTCCATCAAGGCCAAGCTGGCCGTTGACCCGACCTGGTACAGCCGCAAGAGCGCCCAGATCATCGGCGTGACCGAAGAAACCACCACCGGCGTGCACCGCCTCAACGAGATGTCCGCCAAGGGCGCCTTGATGTTCCGCGCGATCAACGTGAACGACTCGGTCACCAAGAGCAAGTTCGACAACCTCTATGGCTGCCGCGAGTCGCTGGTCGACGGCATCAAGCGCGCCACCGACGTCATGATCGCCGGCAAGGTCGCTGTGGTCGCGGGTTACGGTGACGTGGGCAAGGGCAGCGCCCAGGCTCTGCGCGCGCTGTCGGCGCAGGTGTGGGTCACCGAAATCGACCCGATCAACGCCCTGCAGGCCGCGATGGAAGGTTTCCGCGTCGTCACCATGGACTACGCTGCCGACAAGGCCGACATCTTCGTGACCGCCACCGGCAACAAGTCGGTCATCACCTATGACCACATGGCCAAGATGAAGGACCAGTCCATCGTCTGCAACATCGGTCACTTCGACAACGAGATCGACGTCGCCGAGATCGAAGCCAAGTGCCAGTGGGAAGAGATCAAGCCCCAGGTCGACCACGTGATCTTCAAGGACGGCAAGCGCATCATCCTGCTGGCCAAGGGCCGCCTGGTGAACCTGGGCTGCGGCACGGGCCATCCCAGCTTCGTGATGTCCTCCAGCTTTGCCAACCAGACCATCGCGCAGATCGAGTTGTTCTGCCACAAGGACGGCTACGACGTGGGCAAGGTCTACACCCTGCCCAAGCACCTGGACGAGAAGGTCGCCCGCCTGCACCTGACCAAGATCGGCGCGCAGCTCACCGAGCTGTCCGACGAGCAGGCTGGCTACATCGGCGTGCCCAAGCAGGGTCCGTACAAGCCGGACACCTACCGCTACTGAGCGCCGGCGGCACACACAGGCCGCCGTGCCCCATGCGCGCTGACCAGTTGCTGCTTGAGCGCGGGCTGGCGTCCAGCCGCTCGCAAGCGCAGCGCTTGATCGCCGCCGGCGTGCGCTGGCTCGGCCCCGCCGGTTGGCAGACCGTCACCAAGAACGGTGATGACCTGCCAGCGCAGGCTGAGATCGAGCTGTTGGACACCGCCGAGGCACGTTATGTCTCGCGCGGTGGCCTCAAGCTTGAAGGCGCGCTGGCAGCCAGTGGCATTGATCCGGCGGGGCGTTTGAGCCTCGACGCGGGCCAGTCCACCGGCGGCTTCACCGACTGCTTGCTGCGGCTCGGTGCGGCCCGTGTGGTGGGTGTGGATGTCGGCCACGGCCAGTTGCATCCGAGTTTGCGCGCGGATCCGCGTGTCACCTGTCTGGAACGGATCAATGTGCGCAGCCTCGCAGCCCGTGATCTACCGGTCTCGTCGTTTGACCTGATCGTGGGCGACCTGTCCTTCATCTCGCTCGCCCTGGTGTTGCCTGCGTTGACGGCATTGCTCGCGCCGCAAGGCGATCTGCTGCTGTTGGTCAAGCCGCAGTTCGAGCTGCAGCCGGGGCAGGTGGGCAAGGGCGGCATCGTGCGCGATGCGGCGCTGTACCCGCAGGTTCAAGCGCGTTTGCGCGAGGCCTGCACGGCGTTGACACTGCAAGTGGCGGGCTGGCATGACAGCCCGATCACCGGCGGCGACGGTAACCGCGAGTTCTTTCTGCACGCACGCCACGGCGCGTAGCGCGCAACGACAACGATTAGGAAACGCCATGCTTCCCATCAGCCTCGAATTCTTTCCCCCCAAGACGCCCGAAGGCGCGGACAAGCTGCGCGCGGTGCGCCAGCAGCTGTATGCCCTGAAGCCCGAGTTCTGCTCGGTCACCTTTGGCGCGGGCGGCTCCACCCAGGACGGCACTTTGCAGACCGTCAGCGCGATCATGGCTGAGGGCGTGCCCGCGGCGCCGCACCTTTCGTGTATCGGCCAGACCCGCGAGAGCCTGCGCGAACGCCTGGCCGCCTACCGCGCTGCGGGTGTGACGCGCATTGTGGCCTTGCGGGGTGACCTGCCCAGTGGCTATGGCGCTGCCGGCGAGTTCCGCTATGCGAGTGATCTGGTGGCCTTCATTCGCGCCGAGACGGGCGACCACTTTCACCTGGAAGTGGCCGCCTATCCCGAGACGCACCCGCAGGCGCGCTCGCCGCAGTCTGATCTGGAGGCCTTTGCCGCCAAAGTGAAGGCGGGCGCGAATACGGGCATCACCCAGTACTTCTTCAACAGCGACGCCTACTTCCGCTACGTGGACGATCTGTACAAGCTGGGCGTGGACGTACCCATCGTGCCGGGCATCATGCCGATTTCCAGCTCCACGCAGTTGATGCGCTTTTCCGATGCGTGCGGCGCCGAGATCCCGCGCTGGATCCGCCTGCGCCTGCAAAGCTTTGGTGACGACACCGCGTCCATCAAGGCCTTCGGCGTCGACGTGGTGGCCGACCTGTGCGAGCAGCTGGCCAACGGCGGCGCGCCGGGGCTGCACTTCTACACCATGAACCAGGCCCAGGCGACGCTGGCGGTGCTGGGCCGCGTGAACGCGCGCTGACCCGCTGCCTGCAATGTCCGTAGCGGACAGCAGGCCTTCAGCCTAACGGGGGTGACGCCGAACTCTTTTCAGCGAAAAATTGGCGCATGCCCCACGACGTCAGCCTCATCGCCACCTTGGCCGCCGGCTTTGGCTTGGCGTTGGTTCTCGGGTTCGCCGCCGCTCGCCTGCGCATGCCGCCCCTGGTGGGGTACTTGGTCGCCGGCATCCTCATCGGCCCTGCGACGCCAGGCTTTGTCGCCGACGTCGGCCTGGCCGCGCAGCTTGCGGAGATCGGCGTGATGCTGCTGATGTTCGGGGTGGGCCTGCACTTCTCGATCGACGACCTGATGGCTGTTAAGCGTATCGCGGTGCCCGGCGCTATTTTTCAGATCGTTGTTGCGACCGCCTTGGGGATGTTGGCCGCGATGTCCTGGGGCTGGAGCCTCCTGCCGGCCGCCGTGCTGGGGCTGTGCCTCTCTGTAGCCAGTACGGTCGTGCTTTTGCGCGCGCTGGAGGACAAAGGGCAGCTGGACTCCGTTAACGGTCGGATCGCCGTGGGCTGGTTGGTGGTCGAGGACCTGGTGATGGTGATGGTGCTGGTCTTGCTGCCGGTCGTGGCCGGTATGCTGCCGGCCGCTGGCGGCGCCGAACCGGCGGAGGCCGCTTCGGGAGCCGCCTGGCAGGCCCTCGGCCTGACGCTGGCCAAGGTCGCGGCGTTCATCGCGCTGATGCTGGTCGTGGGCCGCCGCGTCTTTCCGCGGATCCTCTGGTGGATCGCCCGCACGGGTTCGCGAGAGCTGTTCACCTTGTGCGTGGTATCTGCTGCGGTCGGCGTGGCCTTTGGTGCAGCCAAGCTGTTCGACGTGTCGTTCGCCCTGGGCGCGTTCTTTGCCGGGATGATGATGCGTGAGTCGGAGTTCAGCCATCGCGCGGCCAGTGAATCCCTGCCCCTACGGGACGCGTTTGCGGTCTTGTTCTTTGTGTCGGTGGGGATGCTGTTCGATCCGTCCGTGGTCTGGACCGAACCCGTCAAGCTGTTGGTGGTCGTGGCCATTGTCCTGGTGGGCAAGACCGTTGCCGCGATCGCCCTGGTACTGCTGTTTCGCTACCCCCTGAATACAGCCCTCACGGTCGGCGCCAGCCTGGCGCAGATTGGAGAGTTTTCCTTCATTCTGGCGGGCCTGGGCGTGGCGCTTGGCCTGATGCCTGTGCAGGGCCAGAGCCTGGTTCTGGCGGCAGCGCTGATTTCGATCGCCACCAATTCGGCGCTCTTTGCCGCCATCGATCCTTTGCGCCGTTGGGTACTGGCCCGCTCCGCGCGCGCCCGTCAGCTCGAGGCGCGCGATGACCCGTTGGCCCAGCTACCCTATTCGACCGACCCTGAAGTTCTGCACGATCAGGTGGTGATCATCGGGTACGGACTGGTGGGCCGGCAGATCGCGCAGGCGTTGGAGGTGCGCAAGATTCCCTTTGTTGTCGCCGACCAAAACCGTGACCTCGTCGACGACCTGCGTGCCCAGGGCAAGGCCGCCGTCTTGGGGGATGCAGCGATCCCGGATGTCCTGATCCAGGCGCACATCGCCCGCGCGCGAGTACTCGTGGTCACGCTCTCAGACGTGGTAGCGGCCGGCAGGATGGTCGCGACGGCCAAGGCGCTCAATCCCTCGATCGCCGTCGTTCTGGGCGCGCGCAACGCCCAGGAGGCGGCGCTGTACACGCAGGATGCGCTCGGTGACGTGTTCGTGGGGGATACCGAACTGGCCCATGCCATGACAGCCCGCGCGATGGACCGCCTGGGCAGTCGGGCGCAGTGAGGCGCGGGCGGCCGCCTAGCCCCCCGACTCCAGCGTCTGCCCCTTGCCCCGACCGCGCCCCAGCACCTGCAGCAACTGCGGCAGGGCGGCGGCCAGGACGGGCTTGAGGGTGTGTGGCGGGTTGATCACGAACATGCCACTGGCGGTCAGGCCCGGACGGTGCGGCGCATCGCCCGGCATCTGGGCCTGCGGCGCCTCGTCGCGCTGACCCACCGACAGGGTCGCGTGCAGCCAAGGCTTGCCGGCCTGGTTGGCCAGGGTCTTGAGCCGGCGCGGCAGGTCATGCGCTTCCGGCCGGGGAATGATCGGGTACCAGACCAGGTAGGTGCCGGTCGCAAAGCGCTTCAAGCTGTCTTGTATGCACGCGCTCACTTTCGTGTAATCGCTTTTGATCTCGTAGCTCGGGTCGATCAGTACCAGGGCCCGGCGTTGCGGGGGGGGCAGCAGGGCCTTGAGCGACTCGAAGCCATCTTGGCGGGCCACGCTCACCTGCCGACCGGCCTCCAGCTGGGCCATATGGCCGACCAGGGCCTTGATGTCGGTGGGGTGCATCTCAAAGAGTTTGAGCTTGTCCCGGGCTTCGGCGCGCAGCAGTTTCTGGATCACGAAGGGCGAGCCCGGGTACAGGCGCGGGCGGTCCTCCCGGTTGAAGCTGGCCACCACTTCCAGGTAGTCGGCCAGGGCGGGGGCGGGGTCAGCCAGGCCTGCGGCCACCAGCTTGACGATGCCGTCCTGGGCCTCGCCCGAGGTCTCGGCCTGGTCGCCATCGAGCCGGTACACCCCGGCGCCGGCGTGGGTGTCCACCGCCATCAGGGGGGTAGGTTTCTGGGTCAGGTGCCGAAGGGTGGCAATCAGCACCAGGTGTTTGAGCACGTCGGCGTGGTTGCCGGCGTGGAAGGCGTGCCGATAACTGAACATGGGGGGATGGTAGCCGCCCCCGGCACCCCCCTGGGCCGCAGAGCCAAAACTTCGTATAATCGAGGGCTCTGCAGCGCCTTGTGGTCCCGCGGCAGATAAGGCAGTTCCCGGAACATGTTGATGGGTTCGGCCTGAAACCCCACCTAAGAGGTCTCCAAAAGAGAGACACCGACCGTGGAAAAGGACCCGCCAAACCACCTCTTTCAAAGATAAACCTCATGACCAAAACGTTCAGCGCAAAACCCGCTGACGTGACGCACGAGTGGTTTGTGATTGACGCCACCGACAAGGTGCTCGGACGGATTGCCAGCGAAGCAGCCCTCCGTTTGCGCGGCAAACACAAGGCCATTTACACGCCTCACGTCGAT